>NZ_JADPRX010000018.1:0-79150 GCF_017347125.1 Sporosarcina sp. E16_3 | reverse complement strand
TAGCTTACTATGATAGTTATCGTACTGAGACATTGCCAGCCAATCTGATCCAGGCACAGCGAGATTATTTTGGTGCGCATACCTATGAACGCCTTGATAGAGAAGGACATTTCCATACTGAATGGTCAGCGGAAAAAACAAAAACGCTAGTACCCTCAAAATGAACTTTGCCTACGTTTTCCAAGCTCTGTGGTAACAGCTGCATGACCTGCATTCTATAGACCTAAAAAAAGTACCAGACCCGAAACGACTTGAATCGTATTGGGCCTGGTACTTTTTATTATAAAAAATCTATTCACAATTAGGAAGGGTTGACTCCTTCAGTGTCTGTCATACCAAGAATATGCAGTTCATGCATCGGCCTTGTCATTGCTACATATAGCAACTTCCGGTCAATTGGATGATCGCGAAATGGCTCGTCGAAAGCGCCGATAATGACCGCATCGAATTCTAATCCTTTTGCTAAGTGGCTTGGAACAATCAACAGACATTTGTCGTTGATTCCAGATTGATCACCCACTAGATGAACTGGCATTCCAAACTCATGCAGAGAGGTGAAAATTCTTTTTGCCTCTTTCCGCGTTTTACAAATAAGTGCAACAGATTGATGGCCACGTTCGATAATTCCTTCATAAATACGTTGAACGCCAACACCCTCTAGCTCATGCATCTCATAATACTCAGGTTCCCTTCCATGACGGACGACCGGTTCTACGAGTGGCAGATCCTCATCCATCTGTGCAAGAACTTTATTCGCCAGATTCATTATTTCGATTGTCGTTCGGTAGCTTTTTTGAAGTGTCGTATACGTTGCCCGTGGAAACAGTGCCTTTATCGGTTCCCATGATGTTAATGATCTGTAACTATGAATTCCCTGGGCCAGATCCCCAACCATTGTAAACATATCCGTCTCTAGACCGTCTTGCATTGAAGCAAGCTGGAATTCGCTATAATCCTGCACTTCGTCGATGAAAACAACCCTCATTTTCCATTCGTCTGCAATGCCTCTAAGCTTTGCGTGCAAATAATAAAGAGCTGCTAAATCCTCGATTTCCCAAAACTCTTTTTTATGTGTTTCCAAAAAAGCATATCTTTCTTTGTCGGACCATTCGTCTGCAAGTTCTGTTTGTAATTCGCTACTTGTTAACCAATCCCGATACAATTTCTTGACGTTGAACTTTTTGAATCTGCGCATATAAGCTGACACTACAGTTCTACCTTGCTTTTCAATGGCAGGAAGCCTTTCGTCACGTTCTTCCAAGATTCTTGTTAGCTTCAGTTTCCGTCTTTCATCATCTCTGATACCGTATAGAGCTTTATCAAGGGCTGCATCGTATTTTGTCGTCAGCATATCCATTAGCTGCTTCCGTTTCCGCTTGACGTCACCTTGAATGATAATTTTAATTCTATCCAGTCTTTTCTCGACCGGCATATACGAAAACTCTTTCAGAAATAGCTGTTTCAACCGAGAGGCTTTCATGATCCGGTACTTTTCAATAAAGACATCTTCGAATAACGCAGCCGTTTCCAGTTCCAACTTATACACGTAGCGTTGCATGATTTCCCGGTATTGAAGGCCTCCCTTCACGCGTGTTACAAAAAGCACCCCGGCATCCAACATGTCTGACTCAGTCAGCTGTTCCAACTTGGCATCTGGATCTGTCAGCTTTAGTTTCAGCCCCGTAGCACTTAAAACATATTCGCTATATGTCGTCTGACAGATGCGTCCTACACCAAGTTCGGGAAGCACATCCGCTATATAATCCATAAATAATTTACTTGGCGCCAAAATCATAAGTTTATCGGAAGGGAAACTTTCACCCATTGTATAGAGGAAATAGGAAATACGGTGAAGAGCAATCGTCGTTTTTCCGCTTCCAGCCGCTCCCTGTACAATAATCGGTTGTTTCAAATTCGCACGAATGATTGCATTTTGTTCGGCCTGAATCGTCGATACAATTTCTGTCAGTCGTGTATCTGCCTTGCCAGCAAGGGCTTCCTGAAGAAGTTCATCATTGGTTGTAAGATCGACGTCACGGATATCAAGAAGTTCACCTTCCTCAATCCGATACTGCCGTTTGGAATAGAGATGTCCTTCGAACTCTTCATCTCGCACTTTATAGGATAGAGCACCAAGTCTTCCATCGTAATAAACATTTGCAACCGGTGAACGCCAGTCGACGATAATCGGTTCCTGCGTTTCCCGGTGGAATAAAGAAGTCTTTCCGATATAAAGTAACTCATCCGCTTCCTCTTCCTTTCGAAAATGAATGCGGGCAAAATAGGGCTTCTGCTGAATGGCCTCCAGCCCCTCCTTTTGCGAACGGGCCATTTCAAAAAAACGGGCGTTTGTCAAAATATTGATATAGCTTAAACTGGAATCCAAATAATCCAAGTCAGCCATCGACTGGCGGATTTGTTCTTGGGAGGATTTTACGTCACGTCGCGATTCCTCCAACAATTGCTGCATGTACTGTTTGGTGTAGTCAAGGCGCTGTAATTCAAACTCAAAATCAGGATGTTTCTGAGACATACAGATCCTCCATTTATCGTATTTTGCGTCCCGTGCAGTTGTATGGGAGATGTTGGGGTTTATTAAACAGAATTGAAGTTTACCACTAGGTAGCGTTGGAATCAACACCGTTTCACATAATGGTGTAAACATTCCGATAAAGATGCTAATTCAACAGGGTTATAGGCAAATAAGACACACTCGTTTCGAATTTTCAGACCTGGGCGTTTCTAGTATTAAAGTAAGTAGGCCTCTCATCAAATTCTCATCTGCCTCACATGTCCCTTTAATTTAGAAGCGCTATTCTATATTAGCAGGACAAGTTGAACGTATAACATCAGGCTTGCCGCGAGATATCCAGCTAGTAAAGATTGTTCCACAAAACTAAAAACACAAAAAATGGAGGCCACCACTATGTTAACTAAACTTCAAAACCGAATTCATGAATGGATAACAGTAAACTACCAAGGGAAAGACTTTTCATGGCTTTCCCAAAATACAGTCACAAACTGGTTGAACCCAAATCCATTAAGCAAATATGAAATCCAGCAACTACAAATTGCAAAAATCAAAGCTAATGCCAAAATGCATAACTTTATTTAATATGCTTGGCGATCAATGCTAACGCATATTCACTTTTTAGCATACTCCCTAAAACAGCTACTTTCTAAATTAAATCAACGAAAACACCCTACTTTACACATATGTAAAGTAGGGTGTTTCATACTTAGTTCACTTTTCAAAACGGACAATCCACTGACCTTCTGCTAGATCAATTCCGGTACCCATCCAGCCCTCTTGCAGGTACCGCTGTTGTTGTACTGTATCCTCCATCGGGACATAGTGACTTTCCGAGGTGGCCTGTTCTTCGAACGAGCGTGTTAAATCTTTCATCAATATATAGCGGAGTAAGTTGCCGTATTTCACTTTAAGCTCGACAATCTGCATACCGTGAGCAAATTTATCTTTCAAACTGGCTATGTTAAAAGGAGCAACAGTTGTGCAAATGTAGCGAAACCGCTCTTGATCGACTTCCTTCATTAGAACTTTCCCCAATAACACTTGTAAGCCATTGCCTTGGAAGTCCGGATCAACATTCGAGATTTCGGAATATAGCACAAGCGGCCACTCATCTCTAGGCAGTCCCGCATCCTTTCCAAGATGCTCTTCATCCAATTCAGGTTCAAGCATGGCCCGAAAAGCAATTAGTTGTTCCTTATAATAAGCACCTATCATTAGCCCTTTGCCATTTAAAATATACGTATATTCTTCCTCCATCAATGGCTGTAAAAAGGAACCAGTCGATAATGATCCAATCACTTTTCGCTGAAGTAAAAGGATTTCATCGAGCTGATCTACTGTTAAGCGTACGATAGTAATTTCATTTCCATTTTTCAAAAGATGATTTTGTTTCATCCGGTTACCTTCTCTGAGAACACAGTCAATTCTTGCAACACTTGCTCATCAATGTCGATACCTAATCCTGGCTTGTCGCTCAAACGAATAAATGGAACGTCATAATGCAAATTCCCAACGTCTTTGCTGAATTTTAGAGGACCTGTTAATTCCACACTTGTAATAATCTTTTTCGAAAAGGCTACATGGAATCCAGCCGCTGAACCGATAGACGATTCAACCATCGAACCTATTTGGCACTCGATTCCCGCCATTTCCGCCATATGTGCAAGCTTAGTCGCCGGATAAATACCTCCGCATTTCATCAATTTAATATTCACTTTATCCGCAGCACGTTTGGCAATGATTTCTCTCATGTCACGCACGCCACGCAAACCTTCGTCAATCATCGTCGGAGTAGAAGATTTAGATTTCACTTCGACCATACCATCTATATCGTCGGCACGTACAGGCTGCTCCAACCAATCGAGCGAACAGTCCTGCAGCTTTTTAAGACCTTGCAATGTATTTGCGCTATTTACCCAACCCTGATTCACATCCACACGAATCGCGATATCTTCGCCTACACGCTCACGTACGGCTTGAATCCGTAACACGTCATCAGCCACACTAGTACCGACTTTCATTTTCATCGAACGGTATCCAGCGGCTACACGCTCTTCTGCTTCTTTCGCCATTGCTTCCGGAGCTGCAATGCTTAGCACATGCGTAATTGGAAACTCTTCGTGGTATCTGCCTCCAAGAAGATTATAGACAGGGACACCAAGTGCTTTTCCTGCGACATCATAGCACGCGATGTCAATTGCAGCTTTCGCCGTTGGTACGCCGTAAATTTCAGCATCCATCAATTCATGAATTCGCTCCATATTCATAGGGTTTTCACCTATTAACTTCGGTGCAAGTGTATTTTTCAAGATCTCGAAAGTGCCTTTCCAACTTTCGCCCGTTACATGTTCATCCGCAACACCTTCTCCATAACCGACTAGACCAGTATCCGTTGTAATCTTCACAATGATGGATGGCATGTAATCATACGTTGCATAACTGATAACAAAGGGTTCATAAAGTGGTAAGTGAATCGCATAAATTTCAATTTCAGCTATTTTCATAAGTCAAAATCCTCTCTATTGGCAAACTCTATATTTTATTGTATCATTGTCGTTAAATAGTCGCTAATCATTGGGGGTTCATCGTGAAAATTAAAATCGCAGTTATCGGATCAACTGATTTTTGCCAACGTACAGAACAACTTGTCAGTAATCGCAAAGATATTGAACTTAACTGGTATCGCTACGCCGAACCGAGTGAAGCACCCGGTTTATTGCAAACGCTTAAACCGTGTGATGCCCTGTTGTTTTCAGGCTCACTCCCTTACTTTTATTCCAAGGAGTTACTTGATGCCTTACCGATTCCAGCCGTTTACCTGCAACAAGACGAAACAGCTGTAGCCATTACATTGCTTCAGTTAACTGCACAAAATCAGCAGGATTTGAGCCGCGTATCCATCGATGTACGTGAGCAAAGCTATATTGAACATGTGCTCAATGATTTGGGTCGAAGTGTGGAGCTACCTTTTGTTCACTTGATAAAAGATGATGAAAAAATCACTACCATAGCGTCCTACCATCACACACTCTCTCTACAAGGTAAAACAGATATGGCCATTACAAGTGTACATGCTGTTTTCGAGCAGCTACAGCAGCACGACATTCCTGCGTGTAAGATGATTGATCCTGAAAGTACGATACTTCGAAGTATTGAACAAGCAAAACAGCAAGCATTGTTACAAAAAAGTAACTCCGCCCAGATTGCAGTCGGAATTGTAAAAGCAATTTCTCCGCACCAAGAAGTTGAAGTATTCATCACTAAAATGGCGTCCATCATGCAGGCACGGTGGAGTGTAAAGGATGGTGATTTCACCTTGTATACCTCAATGGGCAATATCGAATCTGCTATAAAAAACAAGGAATTCCTATCTGCGTTTCAATCACTTGCTACTAAAGCAAAAATGGCATTTGGCTGTGGTGAATCAATCATTGACGCAACCGAAAACGCGAATTTCGCACTTAATCTTATACAACAAAGTGATGGTCATTCTTTTTATATGTTAGATTCAAACAAAAGATTGCATGGTCCATTTCCACAATCTGACGTAGCGGTTGAGATGAAAATCACTGAACCCGCACTCGTGGAGATGGCTGAAAAAACCAAGCTCAGTCCTGCAAATATTTCTAAATTGATGCAATACAGTCTGGAGCGTCAAACAAAACAATTTACTGCAAATGATTTGGCATTATATTTAGATGTCTCACGAAGAACCGCAGAACGTACGTTAAAAAAACTTGTCGACTATAAGTATGCGACAATCATTGGTGAGGAAATGACCTACCGGCAAGGAAGACCCCGCGCTTTATATGAATTTAACTTTCACTCTTATTTTTAAAAAGAATGGAAAGTCCACTTCTATCAGGTGAACTTTCCATTCTTTCTCGTCTAGACTCCAGCGCCTAGCCCCTGGTCCCACACGACGTGGGTCATGCAGCTATTGCGACAGGATGTCGCGATCCTAAGCTGCCTTCCTCTGTCACTTCAGTCTTGCTGATAAAGGCAAAAAGCGCCTTTACCTTCAAGCCTTTCAGTGCTTTTCGGGGCTGAACAGGCGCTTGCGCTTTTGTTTTCAAGCCAAATTTACCTCTTTGTTCATTTTCTCTTCTTTTAATTCATCTACTGCAAGTTTTTCTTTTTCTTGTTCTGTCAACTTGACAATCGTAAAGCCTGTTAATGCATAAATAATGGATATCAACGGAACAACCAAATTCAATATGGCATATGGACCGTATTGGACGACGCTAACGCCCAATGTTCCAAAAATGAATACACCACACGTATTCCATGGAATGAAAACAGATGTCAGTGTTCCGCCGTCTTCAAGTGCACGTGATAAGTTTTTCGAATGCAAGCCCATATTCTGATACGCTTTACTAAACATCCTTGATGGTACAACGATTGAGATATATTGCTCTGAACAAGATGCATTTGTTAAGAAACAAGCCCCGATTGTCGAGATAATTAACGACGCGGAAGATTTAACAACTTTTAGCAGTTGGTTCATCAATGCCTGAAGCATCCCTGAAAACTCCAATATCCCACCGAATGTCATAGCTACAATCGTCATGGAGACTGTATACATCATCGAATCTAATCCGCCCCTGTTAAATAATTCATCGACCATTACATTTCCCGTGGCAATTGTAAATCCGCTCTGCAACGCCTCAATCCCTCCTATGAGAGAACCACCTTGTATAAATATTTGTGAAAGGAACCCAAGTACAATACCGACAACCAGGGCTGGAATTGCAGGTACTTTTAAGGCTACTAACACAATGACGGCAAGTGGCACAACTAAAAGCCAAGGAGAAATAAGAAAGTTTTCTTGTAGTACTTTTGCTGTTTGTGCAATTTCAGCAACTTCAATATTATTTTCAGCAAAACGCTTTCCTAAATATGCATATACACCAAGCGCGATCGCTAGTCCAGGAATCGTCGTGTAAAACATGTGCTTGATATGATCAAACAAATCCGTCCCCGTTAATCCGGCTGCTAAATTCGTAGTATCTGAAAGCGGTGACATTTTATCCCCAAAATAGGCTCCTGATATAATTGCTCCTGCAATCATGCCTGCTGGAATCCCCATACTTAAACCGATTCCCATTCCGGCTACGCCGATTGTTCCCATCGTCGACCATGAGCTACCAATTGCCAATGAGACAATTGAACAAATAAGACAAATTGTAACTAGAAACCAAGCGGGCGTAATGATTTGCAAACCATAGTAAATCATCGTGGCGACAATTCCGCCGCCCATCCATGCGCCAATTGTCAGCCCTACCAAAATAATGATAACAACAGCCGGAAGTGCCAAACGAATACCTTTATACATCATTTCCTCAATTTCTTTCCAAGTAAAGCCCGCTCTCCAAGCTACGAGAGCCGCAGTCGACGTTCCAATTATCAATGGAATATGGGGGCCCTGTTCTAATTTAACAACCGTAAATATCATAACAATAATCATTATGACTAAAGGAAGTAGTGCCATCCAAAAACCAATTTTTCTCTCATTTTTTTGTTCCATCTATATTCCCCCCAAATGAAATATTCCAAAAATTATTAACTGTCGCTTAATAGTCGTTAATGAATATAGTAAGGGCTGTTTGAAGCAATGTCAACAGTATTTCCGCATTTATTGTAAGCGGTTTCAACCTTCTAGTAGTTTTATTCTAACTATTACTTTTTCAGGCCTGTATAGGTTGATAAAAAGTATCCTATTGAATTGGCTTAGGCTCCACCTTGTTAGGCATCTTCTCTCAGTTAATATAGGTATTCATTTGTTCAACTTATATAGTTGTTTATTCCCAAAAAAAGTATAGTGAAAAGGTAGCTGTTCTGATAATATGTAAGCAACTAAACACTATCAAGCTGACATGCATAAACTCTATCCGCTGTTGCACTCTCGTCTTTTAGCTCAGATAGTAACAGTCGAATGGATAATACTATTCCCCATTGAGAAATTTCAATGGGAAAGGTTTACTCTAGTTGGTTAATCAACAATCCTGCTATAAGGATTCATATTCTATAGGATGGGAGCCTGCATATGCATTCAAAGAAAAAGTATAAACGACATATCTCCCCTCCAGTGGTGATTGCCGGGAATTTCCTGCTGCTAATCCTTATCGGTACGCTACTTTTAAAATTGCCAATCGCGACTGAACATCCAATCTCTTGGATAGATGCGCTATTTACGGTAACGTCTGCAACGACGGTGACGGGGCTCATTGTATTCGACCCGAGCTCTACACTCACCTTATTCGGTGAAATTGTCCTAATGTCCCTAATTCAAGTTGGAGGAATCGGCTTGATGGTATTTGCTGTAGCGATACTTTTATTGCTTGGTCGCAAAGTTGGAATGCAGAACAGAATTTATCTACAAGAATCATTTAGTTTTCAAACGCTCGGAGGAATGGTCAAATTTGTTCGTCAGATTTTTCAGTTCGTTCTGATCGTTGAAGGGGTCGCCATTATTATCCTGTCGTTCTATTGGGTACCAACTTTCGGGTTGCAAGATGGAACTTATTACAGTACTTTCCATGTCATCTCAGCATTTAATAACGCTGGTTTTTCATTATTCCCTGATAACCTCTCTCAATTTGTTAGCGATCCGCTTGTTAATCTTGTTCTTTCCTCATTACTGATCATTGGAGGACTAGGGTTTGTAGTCGTGCTAGATCTTATTAAAAATAAGTCGTTCGTGCATTGGTCACTTCATACGAAGATGATGATTACCGGAACGATTGCATTAAATTGTGTGGCCACAGTGACAATCTTTGTTCTTGAGTTTAACAATGTGCATACAATCGCTGACTTTTCATTAGCCGATAAAGCACTGGCATCTTATTTCCAGGCGGTTTCACCTCGTACTGCCGGCTTTAACACAATTCCGACTGGTGACATGGAAGATGCTTCTTTGTTATTCACAATGTTCCTCATGTTCATTGGCGGAGGTAGTGCCTCAACTGCGTCGGGTATTAAATTGACCACATTTTTAATTATTATCTTAGCAACCATTTCCTATTTTAGATCCATACGGGAACCTCATCTTTTTGGAAGGACAATCAGATTTGAAATCATCTTTCGATCGTTAGCAATTGCAGCGGTTAGTACTATGATCGTTTTTGTTTTTATATTTTTATTAACAATTACAGAAACCATCCCAGTATTTCCTCTGGCATTCGAAGTCTTTTCAGCATTCGGGACTGTGGGATTATCAATGGGGGTAACCGAAGACTTTAGTGCTATTGGAAGAGTGTTATTATGTGCGGTGATGTTTTTAGGTCGCATTGGTCCACTGACATTATTCTTTTTACTGTTGAAACCGAAAAAAGAGTCTTTCCGTTATCCTTATGATCAAGTCCAGTCTGGATGAAAAATTAATGATTCAAAGTACAAAAATATAGCCGTATAATCCTTCCTCTTTGACAAATACTATTTGCGAGGACATAAACACAAAATAAATCCTCTGCCAAAATAGCAAGGCAAGGAGGGATAATACGTGAAGTATTGGGGATTAAAATTAGGAATTGTTAGTGTATTGTTTTTTTCAATCGCTTATGTTTCTTTTGCAACTGAGAAAGATAGGCCATATTACGAAGATAAAGGCTATGTACTGTGGAATATCAAGACAGAAGAGAAAATCATTGCTCTTACATTTGACGATGGTCCACACGCTACATATACACCACAAATTTTAGATGTGCTTGATAAATATGATGCGAAGGCTACATTTTTTGTTATTGGTGAGCGCGCAAAAAAATTTCCTGCTATTATCCTCAGAGAACAAGATGAGGGCCATGAAATAGCCAATCATACGTATACCCACCCCTATTCAAAAACTGCAGAAGTGCTAAAATCTGAATTAATAAAGACAAATGAAGTCATTTATGACATTACCGGTACTTATCCATCTTTGTATCGGCCCGTAGGTGGAAGTTATAATGATCGTATTATTAATATTGCCCTGGAGAATGGGTTCAGAGTAGTTATGTGGTCATGGCATCAAGATACAAAAGATTGGAAAAGACCAGGGGTATATAATATTGTAACAACAGTATTGTCAGGCGCTAAACCAGGTGATGTTGTTTTATTTCACGATGCGGGTGGTGATCGCTCCCAAACCGTGCAAGCACTCGAGGAAATTCTACCTGCACTTAAGAAGCAGGGATATGAATTCGTCACGATATCTGAACTTTGGAATAGGAATGGTAGTAAAGGTTCAAATCAAAAAGATGATTTATTGAAATGAAGTGCCATAAGATTTATCTACGATAGGCATATTGATGAATTCAAATTTCCCATTCTAAGTATAATAGGGCTGTCTACCATTAGTGTTGTGAAAGCAGTTAAAGTTAGCCGAAAACCAGTTTTAGTGTAACTAATTGTGTCACTTTTTTCACACCTCAGTTACCCCCAAACGTTTCTTATAATCGCCGCGGACACTAATTTACGCTGCATTTGTTATACTGCTCTATGTAGAAACTTTCATAGAGGGAGTGTTATGTATGCAAATCATAAAAGGTAAAAACGCTATAATTACTGGTGCAGGCAGGGGTATCGGCCGCGCAACAGCCATTGCTTTTGCTCAAGAAGGCATCAATGTAGGACTTATCGGAAAAACAGCCGAAAACCTTGAGAAAGTAGCAAAAGAACTAAGCGAATACGGTGTCGAAGTGACGATGGCAACTGCTGATGTATCGGATAATGAATCGGTTATTGCTGCAGTCGAACATATCAAATCAGAGCTTGGTCCAATCGATATCCTCATTAACAATGCAGGCATCGGTAAATTTGGCAAGTTCCTTGACCTTTCACCAGAAGAATTCAAAAATATTATTGATGTGAACTTGATGGGCGTCTATTACGTCACACGAGCTGTTCTTCCAGAAATGATTGAAAGAGAATCAGGCGACATCATTAATATTTCCTCAACTGCCGGTCAGAAAGGCGCACCTGTTACAAGCGCATACAGTGCATCAAAATTCGGCGTTCTCGGACTTACGGAATCACTTATGCTTGAAGTAAGAAAGCATAACATCCGTGTCAGCGCATTAACGCCAAGCACAGTTGCTACAGACTTGGCTTTCAGTGAAAACTTAACGGACGGCAATCCTGATAAAGTAATGCAACCGGAAGATCTTGCAGAAGTAATGGTCGCACAGTTGAAACTGCACCCACGTATTCTTGTTAAGTCTGCTGGTTTATGGTCGACGAACCCTTAATACCTCAGAATATAAAAAGCCTTCCAAATCCCCTTTGGAAGGCTTTTTTACATTCTACAAACACTAATCACTTAATAATAAGGCGAAATCAATATATAGACCAACACACCAGTAAAACTAACATACAGCCAAATCGGCATTGTCCAACGAGCAATTTTCTTATGACGCTCATTCTCCATATTCCATGCGCGCGCCACACTTGTAAGTGCAAGCGGGACTATAGCAGCTGCAAGGATAATATGTGTGATTAGAATGAAGTAATAGAATCCGGCCATAAAGCCTTCTCCACCGTAGGGCGTGGATGGAGCCAGATAATGGTAAGAGACGTACGTAATTAGGAAGAGAAACGTTGTTACAAACGCTGCGTAAATAAAACGGCGATGAACAGTGATATTTCGTTTAAGAATGGCGATTAAAGCACATACCAGGAATACAAACGTAAAACTATTCAAAATTGCATTCGTCAAAGGCAGAATTGTTAGATCGAACGCATCAAAATCTTTAACGCCTCGCATTCCAGACAAGACGCCAATTGCGCCGATAAGTATAACAGAAAGTGCAATAATCCATGGTTTATAATTACGTTTTTTAAACGTTTTTGTAGACTGTTCATTTTTCATCATAAATGTCATTCACTCCATTACTAGTTGAATAAAACGCTATCCTATAATTGTATAGCAAGAAGTAAATCAGTGCCTTATCAAAGAGTACTTTTTTGTGAACGAATACTGTGTATGTTGAACACGTCTGTTGATCAGCTATTTATTTACGTAAAATACTGGTGAGAAGGGCTTGATGACCTTCATTTTCACTGGACTATTTTCGGCCCGCTTACGGCTAACTATTCATGACAGATTTACTGAGGTGGCCATACTTTTTCAGTAATCCTGTTTCGAATAGTCGCCTGTCGCGTTCCTAGACTATTCAAGTGAAAAATGCAGTTGTTTTGGAAGAAAAAAGTAGATGAGATTCTATGGAAAGTGTAAGTGATCTTTTGATACCTTATAGAAAGTGACACTTCTTTAACATAAAAAAGAAAAACAATAGTGAAAGCATCAGCTGCCAAAATTGCATCTTTGGCGGCTTTTAACCAGGTAAGAAGCCAGCTATTCTTTCGTCCCAAAAAGTTTTAGCACTTTGTGTACGTATGCTTTTGGGGCGCGACGGATGAATGACCACCATACGATTACGGAAAAAAACTGTGTAGGGATGCACAAAGTCGTATCCCTACACATTCAGACATCTCGGTAATCTTATAGAAGTCATTCCATCCAAAGCGATCCAAAAGTGCAACTATACAAGTAGTGGGCATGGGGTGATCAAGATATTTTTTGGTTACCTTTGGTTAATCAACACATGTGATGTTGAACAAATAAATACCCATATAAGCCTTGCGCCGTAGCTAATTCATTGGAATTCTTTATTCCACCCTATATAGTTGAATAGTCAAAATTCTGATATGCTAGTAACAGGTCATACTGTTGGAGCTGAACCCCTAATGAATTTACTCTTAATTATTTTACCGGTATTTATCATCTTCTCTATTGGCTATATTGGACAAAAGTTTATAGGCTTTGATATTAAGTCTATTTCAACAGCAGCTCTTTATTTGATGTCTCCCTTTTTAGCGTTTCGGACATTTTACACAAATGAATTGACGATGGATTATTTCTATATTGTGTTATTTAGTCTACTCCTGACAACTATCCTGCTACTTGTCGTGTGGATTACGGCACTTTGTATGAAGGCAACGCGGTCACAATTATCAGCAATGATTCTTGGGGGCGTATTTATGAATAGCGGGAACTACGGAGCACCGGTAGTGCTGTTTGCATTCGGAGCAGTCGGATTTGACTATGCCGTCATTATGATGGTGTTTCAATCGTTACTCATGAATACTGTCGGCATCTTCTTTGCATCAATTGGTGGAGAAGAAAAATCTACTTTAGGCCAGTCCGCACAACGAGTGATCCGCATGCCGCTCATTTACGCAGCCTTTTTAGGAATCGCACTCCAGCTAGTTTCAATTCCTGTTCCAACCGCAGTCATGGAAGCCATCGGTCTCGTTGCGGATGCATCTATTCCGACGGTAATGCTTGTACTCGGTATGCAGCTTGCAGCTATTTCGCGAAAAAGAGTCGCTTACCGTTTTGTTTCTGCAGTCAGCATCATCAGAATGATAGCCTCTCCACTAATTGCAGTCGGAATTTTGTATTTCATGCCCGTCAATGACCTTCTAAAAGCGGTCATTATTGTACAAGCATCCATGCCGGCAGCGGCAAATACAACGATGCTTGCATTACAATTTGGGACGGAACCTGATCTTGTGTCGTTTACAACATTTTTCACGACACTAATCAGTATTATCACCATTCCCGTCGTACTGTTCTTCCTAGGTGTTTAATTCTAACAGGTGATTGGATAACAGATTTGTCGTTCCCTCCCGTATAACTTCCCCCTACTACGGTTAGATTGAAAGTAATCTACTTTAGATAAGGCCGGAAAGGATGACCGAGTTGACAATGTTGCGCATAATTTTACGAATCGCGATGATCTCTGCCCTACTATTGATTGTTGGTTGTAGCAATAAGAACCTAGTAACAGAATCTGATTCGCCAAAAGAGCCGCTTGGTGATACATACGGCTTCACCGCTTTTGATGTAGCAATTGATACGAAAGAGATTAAAGGAGCAGTCACCGCCAATTATGATGAAAAGCGTGATAAAACAGAGGCAACTTACGAAAACCAAATGGAAGATCTTTATTTACATGGTGATAAAGCCATGGAAAAACTCAATACAATATTCGAGGAACTTTCGCTTGAACCTGATATGGATGACGTAGATATCATCAAGCAGGCATCAGAGGCATTCGGAGTGATTGATTATAAAACGTTAAAATTGACAGTGAAATTTAAAGGTCATGATAAAAAAGTATTAATGATGACGAAGTGATCCCCGCAAAAAGATAGAAACGCCCCAATCAGCAAGTCGATTGAGGCGTTTTTTGTTGCAATCACTAGTACTACTTTTGCACATTCACTCTTCTTTTATAAACAATCGTAATGACAATGGTAACGAGTAAAATCGCCTGGGCAATTATTGTCTCGGCAGTAGGATAAAAGCCAATACCATTTAGGATTGGCAACCCCTTCACTACAGTCATTGACACTACATTCGTCAATTGCAATGTATGCAAACTAACACCTATAATTTTAAATGCCAATACGTAGATGAGTACTGTCGCGACCAGAAAGAAACGATGAACTGGAATCCGACCACTAATGCGTAGCAACAGAAAGGCAATAATGACTAAAATGATGATTGCGAGTACAATTCCGCTGATAAATTCAACTGTCGGCATTTTCGGTGCAATACCAGCGTAAAAGACAATAGTTTCGGCTCCTTCTCTAAACACAGAAAGAAAACTGATGAAGGCCATCGCCCATACACTTTGTTTTGAGATTGCATTACCCATCTGTTTCGAAATGTATTGATTCCACGAGATGACGGACGACTTACTGTGAAGCCAAATCCCCACACCTAGCATGAGCACTGCCGCGGAAAGCCCGATATATCCTTCCATCATTTCACGGCTTGTGCCGATGGTAAGCGATTGAAACAGTGTCGACATCAAAATGGCCGCAACTGCACTTACCGTAATTCCGCCGAGTGCCCCGAGGTAAATCCATTTTTGCTTGGCTTCCTGCCCAGATCTTTTTAGAAACGCAATAAGTCCAATCATAATGAGTAAGGCTTCCAATCCCTCACGTAGCAAAATGAGGGCTGAATCCAAGAAATTATACGTTGTATTTCCTTGTAGAAGAGCAATCTGCTGTTTGAAGTTGTCCAACTTCACGTTGATGCCCTTTTCATCGACTGTCTGCTTAGACAGATCGCTTACAAGAATCGGAATCTCATTTTCAATTTTCGTATAGAGTTTAGCGTTTTTCGTTCGGATATCGCCTTCAACATTCGGCCAGATTGTGATGAATTCTCTTAGTGATTTAGCCGCTTCGTCGAATTTCTGGTTTTTAATAGAAACTTTACTGTCATCTAATAGATCAATTAGCGTAGCTAGCGAGTACCCCTCGTTTTTCACTACTACTTTTTTACCCGAGACAAAGTTTTGGATTGCTGTCGTTAATACATTGAATTGCTCCGTTAAAATAAGTGTATTGGGTTCATCTTCCGCTAAAGAAATGCGAATGAATGCGGTTTGTGTTTCAATTTTTCCGTATGCGGCAAGATCTTGTTCCCGTACAGGCCGTTCACTTTTTTTCCAATTGGAAATGAAATTTTTAAGAGTTGCTTCCATCGTTGTTTTATCGCCTGATTGGATAGCCTCATGAAGCACTTTCAAGGAAGGTTGGATTGCTATATCAAAAGCTTTTCTTTGCGCCTTTTCGTCGACAGGGTTCTCTGCTTTTTCAAGTGTATGCAATGCTTTTGATAGATTCGTTAATGCTTTAAGTCTGATTTCCGAACTTTCCGCTTCAAATGCTAGTTGCAAAGCTTGCTCGATTTCTTGAGATTTCACATTGTCTGTTTCCGATAATTTTTGCCAATCCTCTTTGAAAGTGTCCAACGCCGCGATTGCCTCTGCATCATTTTCCTGTTTAGAGCCCATAATGGCATCACTGATTGAGATATACAATTCGCCGTATGATTCTGCCGCTTCAACAGGCGTCGTTATCAGTGTAAAAAATAGTAGTGCTATGAAACTGATTTGACTACAATATGCTAAAAAGTGCCTCACCGATATAACTCCCTTTTTGAATACCAGGGAAGCATGCAAAAAGTCCGCTGCCTCGATGTGTAATGTATTCATTCAATTTATCTGAACGACCGAAGCGATTTTGTATCGTTATAAACTGCTTCGGATTTTTTTGGAATGAAATGAATAGTAATCCTGCATCGTATGCCCCTGTCTCATCAACAACGCCCGAGGCATAGCTGAATGCTCTTCTATGGATACGTTCGCCCGCTTCCCTTGCAAGGCGGGAATGGGAATCCACCGGAATGACTGGATTGCCTTTTTCGTCTAAGCGATTCACTTCCAGCTCATCCATTTCGTTCAATTTCCTAAGTGGTGCGCCACTATCTCGATGTCGTCCGAATACGTTTTCTTGCTCACGTAAAGCAGTGCGATCCCATGTCTCCAGATGCATTTGAATGCGACGAACAATTAAGTAAGTTCCATCCGTCAACCAATTTCCGGATTCGCCCGGCTGGATCCAAACGACATTATTCATGTCTAGCTTGTTTTTGGAATTCGGATTGGCGCTTCCATCTTTAAACGCGAACAAGTTACGCGGAGTCTGTTTCACTCCATTTTTCACTGGGAATGAGTTAAAGCCCGTTTGAGACCAAGCTAATGAAACCTTTCCGGAAGCCGCGCGAATCAAATTGCGAACTGCATGAAACGCAACTTGTGGGTCATCTGCACATGCTTGGATGCAGATGTCTCCGCCTACATAAGCTGGATTAAGCTGATCTTTCGGGAAGTGTGGAAGGTCTTTAAGCTCTTTCGGTTTTTTACCGCTCAATCCCAAGCCTGATTTCTCAAAAAGCGAAGGTCCAACACCAAAGGTCAACGTTAAATTGGATGCATCAAGCCCTCGAGCTTCACCTGTATCTTTCGGTGGAACAAAACCATTTGCATCAGATTGCGAAATGGATTCACCATTCATCAGACGGACCGCAAGAGGCGTCCACATTTTGAACAGCTCTTGCAGTTCATTTTTAGATGTTACCAAGACGTTTAAAGATGCGAAGTAGACATGACTTTGGGTTTCCGTCGCAATTCCAGATTGATGCCTACCGTAAAACAACTCTTTATTGGTAGCATTCATGTCATCTTCAGGAGCCATCATTCCAAACGTATTCAGAATGCTACCTAATCCCGAAGCACCTATCGCAATACCGACTGCTCCAGCGCCTGTATATTTCAGCATCTGTCTGCGTGATATTTTCTTGTTGAATAATTTTTCTTGTTGTTGATCTGACATTCTACTCACTCCATAATAATGCCGATTTGACTTAATGGCTCGCCAAGTTGATTGACAGCTTCTGCTAACGCTTTAGTATCTTCTTTCGTTAGCTGCTCATAGGATATATAATTACCACTGCCATCTTCATGTTTTGCTAATAGATTGTTCAAATCTGTAAATTTCGCAGTTAACGTATCAACTAGTTTTGCATCTTTAAGTTCGATTTTTTCTTTTAGTATTTCAACTATCTTCTCTGCCCCTTCAATGTTCGCTTTAAAATCATAGAGGTCTGTATGGGAATAAATTTCTTCCTCTCCTGTAATTTTTGACGTGGATACCTCATTAAGGAGATCCACTGCACCCGTAATCATCAAATCTGGTGTTACTTCAACGGTTTCAACACGTGCTCTCAGTTCTTTCGCGTCTTTTAATAATTGATCCGCTGTCTCTTCGTAACCTACTGTCGTATTTTCAATCCACAGACCATATTCAATTTTATGATAGCCTGACCAATCTTCTTTACCCTGCCCCTCTTCTTCCAAATCGGCAAGACGCGCGTCAATACGTGGATCTAAATCGCCAAAACTTTCCGCTATAGGTTCTGATCGTTCAAAATACATACGGGCTTTCGGATAAATTTCTTTCGCTTTGTCAATGTCTCCATTTTTGACGGCTATTACGAACTTTTCAGTTTCAATAAGAAAGTGATCCATTTGTTCCATTGCGAATGCTTGATAAGCTTCCATTTCAGTTTGTAAATCAACCGTTTCTGGCTGTGTTTTATCAGAGTTAGCAGGGGCTGCATCCTTGTCGGCATTACAAGCTGCCATGATAACTCCGCCTGATAGAATTAGTGCTAAAAGTGCTTTTGATTTCATCTTGAACCTTCTCTCAAGTTAATTTCTTTCTTAATTAATAATGATAATCATTATCACTGAAATGTCAATATATAATTCATGCTTTTTAAGCGACCAGAACAAAGTGACAGTTGAAACTTGCACTCTAAATTGCACACATTTCATTATTCGAGTATAATATAAGATTACCGGTAATATACTTTATTTTAATTCGTCATTAATTTAACAGTTTTCACCATAGAAATCATGGTATCATTGTATTTTGGGAAAGTTTAAATCATGGCTATTAATTAATCTAAAGTCGTCTATACACTATTTAGGAGGTGTTTTATGTTTTCACCCGATTACGTTGAACAATCCAAAGTTAAAGCGCAGTTGGCGAATGCAATTACATTGTTGAATTTAAGTTTTGGCGTTGTTGCTATCATTCTTATTATAAAAGGCTTAGGTCATATGAGTTTACTATTCATTTTCCTTGCTGCATTATTCGATCGTTTCGATGGAATGGTGGCAAGACATTACAATGCAGAATCACTCTTCGGCAAAGAACTCGATTCGTTATGCGATCTTGTTTCATTCGGTCTAGCACCTGCATTATTAATTTACGAAACAACTCTTCATACGACACCTTGGCTTGGAGTTATCGTTACCATTTTTTACGTATTGGCTGGCGCAGTTCGTCTGGCCCGCTACAACTCTTCTGAATTTGATGGTGCATTTTATGGTGTTCCGATTACAGCAGCGGGAATTGTCATGACATTAAGCTTTTTCCTTGTTCCATATGTCGGCCCCTTATTTTTCGTTGTATTGATGTTGATTATGTCAATATTGATGATTAGCAATATTCGCATTGCGAAAGTGTAAATGACTAGTTCGGAGGATAATATAAATGAAAAAAGCACTCTTTAAGTCTTTTGTTGAGCTGACAGGGAATCCAGTTTCTTCTGCTCTTTTAAAATCATTTACAGGCTCACGATTTAGCCGGCCGTTCATTCAACCATTCAGCAATGCTTATCGCATTAATAATGACGAAATGGAATACCCAATTTCACACTATAAGAGTCTGCAAGCACTCTTTACACGCCAGCTAAAAGATGGAATACGTCAAGTGGATCCTTCGCTGAACGTCCTCACTTCACCAGTGGATGGCGTTGTAAGTGGATTTGGGAAAATAGCTACCGACCAATCTTTCCTGATAAAAGGCCATCAGTATAAGATAAACGAAATTATGGGTACCTCTGAAAAAGCAGCTGCTTATAAAGATGGCATGTATTATATCTTTTATCTATCTCCAAGCCATTATCATCACTTCCACTATCCTGTAACGGGAGCATTGGTTTCGCGATACGCCCTTGGCGGCGTTTCTTATCCTGTGAATAGTTTAGGATTACGTCTTGGACAGAGCCCCTTCTCTACGAACCATCGCCTAATTTCAGAAGTAATGACGGATTTCGGAAAAGTGGCCATTGTAAAAGTCGGTGCGTTAAATGTGAATAGTATTCAGCTCCTTAACTCTTCGAAAGAATGTATTAAAGGTAATGATTTTGGTTATTTCAGTTTTGGTTCTACGGTTATTCTGTTTATAGAAAATCACCCAAACTTTACTCCGACTGTTGAGTTGAACAGTGAAGTACTAGTGGGACAACCAGTTGGTAAGTGGATTCAATAGTAAGGAAAAAAGCAATTCTTGATCAGATAAGACTGATCAAGAATTGCTTTTTTTATGGTAAGAAAGTATACGTTTTTTTCAACTTAGAATAGAGTCTAGCTCCAGGCGCCAGCCGCTTTTCTTAGTGTCTAGCTACAGGCGCCAGCCGCTCGGGTCATAAGCAATCCAGCTATGTGGCAAAGAGCGCCACGTCGCCGGATTGACTTATGCCTGTCGCGCCTAGAAGGCGCCTTCCGCTTTTCTTAAGGGCAGTTATTTATTCGCTATATGCACTTTCAATAGCTTTCCTTTAACCGTTGTCGTTTTCATTTCATTCAAAACGAGTTTACCTTTACCATTCAATATATCAATATACGTCACAGTGTCCTGTATTTTGATGATTCCAATGTCTTCTGCCGACACGCCTGCAATATTTGTAATTGTACCGACAAAGTCAACAGCACGCAGCTTTTTCTTTTTGCCGCCATTGAAATACAATTTAATAATATCTTTGTTCACTAATACATTTTTGTTTTTCTTCAATTCAGGTAGACTCTCCAGCTTTTCAGTGAACGCAGCCATTGCGACAACAACTGCCTGTTTCGATGGAGCATTGCGTTGTTCAATTTCAAATCCGATGTACGCTTCAATCTCATCAAGCAAGTGATTTTCATTAGGCGTGACGAAAGAAATCGCTTTCCCTCTTTTACCAGCCCGTCCAGTTCTTCCTACTCTGTGCACATAACTTTCAGTTTCCACAGGCAGGTCATAGTTAATAACGTGCGTAATGCTGTCGATATCAATACCACGTGCAGCAACATCTGTAGCAACCAAGTAGCGGAATTCACCGCGCTTGAACTCATCCATAACAGAGAAACGGTCTTCCTGCATCATACCGCCATGTAGTTTATCGCAAGTATAGTGTAGTTTTTCAAGCTGTTCAGTAACACTGTCCACCTGATCTTTTGTCCGGCAAAAGATAATACAGCTATCTGGATTTTCAACAACAGTCACATCACGCAGCAGGTCAAACTTTTGGGGATCCCTTACGATAATGAGTGAGTGGTCAATTTGATCCGTCAATGTCACAGTTGAAGCTATCTCAATATTTTTCGGGTTGTTCATGTATTTACTGCTTAGTTTGCCAATCTTTTCAGGAAGTGTTGCTGAGAACAGCATAGTCGTTCTGTTTTTCGGTAATTTATTAATAATTGATTCGACTTGGTCAATAAAGCCCATATTTAGCATTTCATCAGCTTCATCAAGTACGAGATATTTAATTTGGTCAAGCACAAGCGAACCTCGCTCAATATGATCAAATACACGCCCTGGTGTTCCCACAACTACGTGGCATTTTTGCTTCAGTTCTTCTTTTTGATAAGCATATGGAGATTTCCCGTAGACAGCAGCTGCTTTAATACGCTTAAAACGGCCAATGTTTGTAATGTCTTCTTTGACCTGGTCTGCAAGTTCACGCGTCGGTGTTAAGATTAGCGCCTGTGGTTTATTCTCATCCCAGTTCACCATTTCACAGATGGGAATTCCAAAAGCCGCCGTCTTACCGCTACCCGTCTGTGATTTGACAACTAAATCGTTTTTAGTAAGTGCCGCAGGAATTACTTTCTCCTGCACTTCTGTAGGTGAAGAATACCCAAGCCCGTCTAGCGCCCGTGTAATCTCCTTGCTTAAGTTATAATTTTGAAATGTCATTGTAATCAGCCTCTCATTCTAAGTGTATTATCTCACAAACAGGGGCCATTCGTCAGTTAAGGAAGTCTTCTGACACTAATTATAAGGGTGATATATATATAAAAGAAAGGAATCAGCCATTTTATTCATGGCTGATTCCTTTCTAAAAGTGCGTGGTACCCATTATTTATTTTTTAATGGTGACAATGTTTTCTTCTTTCAATTCAACAGTACCTGACTTATTAATAACGACTGATTCACCCTCAAATAGATTAGTGAAGATAATCGGAGTAATGATTGAAGTCGCATGTTCCTTAATATAATCAACATCGAACTTCAACAAAGGTTGTCCTTTTTTAACACGATCACCTTGTGCAACTAAAGCTTCGAAACCTTTACCCTCTAATTTTACTGTATCAATCCCAACATGAATTAAAATTTCTCTTCCTGAATCAGCTAGAATCCCTAGTGCATGTTTTGTCGGGAAGAAAGTAACAATTGTCCCGTCAACCGGTGACACAACAGTACCTTCTGATGGTACAATCGCAAAACCGTCGCCCATCATTTTTTCGGCAAACACAGCATCAGGTACTTCTGAAAGCGGCTTAATCTCTCCTTGTATCGGTGAAACAAACGCTTGATTATTTTCATCCAAAGAAACTTTTCTTTCAGTAATAACCGGCTGTTTTACTTCTTCAGAACGAGATCTTTTTCCACTGATTACGTCTTGAATTTGACCTTTAATAATCTCAGATCGCGGTCCAAATATTGCTTGAATATTATTTCCAACAGTAAGCACTCCAGCTGCTCCAAGTTGTTTCAACCGCTTTTTATCTACTTGGTTCTCATTATTCACAGATACACGAAGTCGCGTAATACAAGCGTCAAGGCTTAAGATATTTTCTTTTCCGCCCATTGCTTGTAATATTTCAAACGCCAAATCATCCGCTGCTACACCAATCTCACTAGACGCATTCTCTTCTTCAGGTTCGCGGCCAGGCGTCATGAGGTTAAACTTCTTAATAGCAAACCGGAAACCAAAGTAGTAGATGACTGCAAATACGAGACCAACAGGAATGACCATCCAAGCATTCGTCTGCGGATTTATCGCACCAAAGAGAATATAATCAATTAAACCTCCAGAGAACGTCATACCAATTTTCACATCTAAAAGATGCATGATCATAAATGAAAAACCTGCAAAAAGTGCATGGATTCCAAATAATACTGGCGCTACGAATAAGAATGAGAATTCAATTGGCTCAGTGATTCCCGTCAAAAATGACGTAAGGGCCGCGGATCCCATAATTCCCGCCACAATCTTTTTCCGTTTAGGATCTGCGCAATGATAGATGGCAAGAGCTGCCGCTGGAAGACCAAACATCATAAATGGATATTTCCCAGTCATGAATGTACCGGCTGTAAGTTCTTGTACACCATCTTTAATTTGTGCTTGGAAAATCGGGTTATCACCTCTGATAACCTCTCCCGCTTGATTGATATACGTTCCGAATTCGAACCAGAATGGTGTATAGAAAATATGATGGAGTCCGAATGGAATTAACGAGCGCTCAACTACACCAAATACGAATGCTGATAGAGCAGTATTCCAGTTAAGAACAAAGTTTGAAAACACATTTAATGCTTCTTGTATTGGTGGCCAGATTAAGATCATTAGTAATCCGAGGACAACGGCAGAAGCTGCTGTAGCAATCGGTACAAATCGTTTCCCGGCAAAAAAACCAAGGTATGATGGCAACTCAATATCGTAATAACGATTGTACATCGCTGCGGCAAGCACCCCAACTATTATTCCTCCAAATACACCTGATTGGAGCGATGGTACTCCGAGTAATAGTGCATAAGCCGGGTCTCCCCCTTCTAACACCGTTTTTGCAGAAAGACCGAGACCCGTTCCCATCGTGGCATTCATAATTAAATAGCCAACAATTGCGGCAAGTGCAGCAACGCCTTCACCGCCTGCAAGACCGAGGGCAACCCCAACTGCAAACAGAATAGGTAAGTTACCAAAAATGATAGCTCCCGATTCCTCCATAATAGATGCAATCTTTACAACCCACCCACTATCAAGGAATGGGGCAAAATTCGTTAATACTGGATTTTGCAAAGCATTACCAAATGCTAATAATAGACCTGCCGCCGGTAAAATCGCTACCGGAAGCATAAGTGATTTACCGATTTTTTGTAAAACACCGAAAACTTTTTTAAACATAGTAAAACCTCCCTTTATACATGATTCAGTCATTGGATCTCTTCATTGCCCTGAAAAACGGCATAAAAAAACATGAGTATAAAAGAAATTGAAATAGCCATCAAAAAGTTTCCCTCTCGAAGCTGTATCAATCATCTTTGTACTCATGCCTGATTCTATCAGTAACACGTATGAAGATAATATGTTATTAAATTATATACGAATAGCTAGTAAAATACCTATTAACTAATCCAATGACTTTAAAATCAATCCTACCATAGTTAGATTAATTTTTCAAACAGATTTTAATATCAGTAATCGTTCCAAATTATTATTCGACTCTTGATTGAATCCGCTGTAAATGAAGTGTTAAATAAACTGCCTCAGCATCATAAATTTCCATTTGTAATGTCTGTTGTATCACTTTGATCATCTTCCAAGCAAGATTGTAACAAACTGGATACTCTGTTTTTAACAGTCCCGTTATTTTTTTCGGTTCTGCAATCCTCTCTCCCCGCACTACCCGTTCAATTGTAAAACGAAGATGGCGGATCAACCGCATATAATCAATACTGTTTTTATCAATAACTACTTCCAGTTGCTCTTCAATCATTTTGACAAGCCGAACCATTAACTCTGAATGTCTTGTTAAATCACGCACATCTTTATTCACTAGGGCACTGTGAATATGTAACGCGATGAAACCAATTTCACCTTCAGGGAGTGCGACAGTTAGCTGTTTATTAACCATCGCCGTAACTTCAGCAGCTATTTTATATTCATCGGGATAAAGTGCCTTTGTCTCTAGCAAAAATGGGTTGCGGATTGCCATGCCACGCCTCATCCGACTGACCGCGAATACTAAATGGTCTGTGAGCGCAACATGAATATGTTCATTCAGTGGCATGTCAGACCTCGCTTGAATAATTTCAACAGCGGAAATAAGTACTTTCAATGTATCTTCATCAAGAGTAGAAAGAAGTTGTTTGTACTGCTCCTGCTCCTTAGGGTCATTCAACACAAATAATTTTTCAACCTTTTCTTGAATAATCGGTTCTCCACTTTTTTTCCCAAAGCCAATGCCTCGACCAATTAAAACGACCTCATTACCATTAACATCAGTTGCAATGAGCACATTATTATTCAACGCCTTCTTAATCAGATACGTTTTCATCCATCTATCCCCATTATCTTTTCTTGACTCTATTCTAGCACTAATCTCATTTGAATAGGAGCTTGTTATGCTCGTCATGGGTGTATTAAGGGACCAAAACAAGTTTTCCCATCGTTTTTCTCCCCTGCATCAGTCGATGTACATCCGCAGCCTCTTCCAGTCTGTACGTGCCGCCAATCGTCAGTGCTAAATCACCGCTCTCAATAAACCCAAGTAATTCCTTGAAACTAGCTTGATACATGTCATAATTTTTCATAATTTGTGGCAGGAAAAATCCGATGACAGATTGATTGCGGCGCATCAATTCTCCAGCAAGTAATGGTGAAGATTCACCGCTTGCTGCACCAAATACAACCACACGACCAAATTGGGCAAGACATTTCAGCGTCTTGCGGAAAATATCGCCACCGACCATTTCAAGTGCTACATCCACACCTTTCCCGTCGGTTAGTTCACGGACCTTTAATTCCCAACCTTCTTCTGTGTAATTAACAACATGATCGGCACCCATTTCTTTTGCATGCGCCAATTTTTCAGCACTGCTTGCAGTGGCGATAATCTTGCCTGCCCCGAAGATTTTTGCAAGTTGGACTGCAATTGCTCCAACCCCGCCAGCTGCCGCATGAACCAGAACGGTTTCTCCTTTTTCAAGCCGTCCCATTGTTTTTAAAATATGGTAAGCCGTCTGCCCTTGCAAGGGTAGCGCGACTGCATTTACAAAATCAACACCGTCAGGAATAGGTGCAAGTGCCATCTCATGAAGGTTGACATACTCCGCATAACCTGCCGATTCGATTAGAGATACGACGCGCATACCAGGTTTATAACGTTTAACGTCTTTTCCTACTTCGGTAATAATGCCGGCAACTTCAGCACCTGGCATGAACGGCAGCGGAGTCGGCACAACGTATTTCCCTTCACGACGCGCGATATCTGCATAATTCACGCCAATCGCCTTCACTTCTACTAACACTTCTTGATCACCGACTGTTGGTGTATCGATATCTACTAGCTCCAACACATCTGGACCTCCATACGCTTCAAATCGAATTGCTTTCATCATCAAAATCCCCCTTTAAGATATATACTGCCGTGATTCATTAATGGTTTTCGCAATAGCCCTCTTCGTTTGGATTGTTCCTTCACGCGCTAGTTCACTCAATCGATTTATCACATCAGCAACTGCTGTCTTGCGCTTCTCTCCTGTTGTTACGCCTGCAATCAATTTACGGGCAATCATTTCAACTTTGAATAGCGTATCGTCAATCAATGCTTCTGTCAGTTGCACTTTAAGGGCAGATTTTTCTTCACCCTTTTTTGCAATTGATTTCTCAGTTCGCAGTACAGCAGATTCAGCTGCATATAGTGCAATTGCTATGTCGGCCAGTCTCAGTAACGTTTCTTGCTCATCAACAATACGAGCTGCAAAAGCTTCATAAGCTAAGCCCATGGACAGCAAAAACACATTGCGTATTGCACGGATTGCTTCTTTTTCACGAGCCAGAATGTCACCCGGTAGCGCAGTTGATTGCTTTAGTTGTGCAACAGCTTGACCAACTAGCTTCGGAAGTGGGACTATTCCTTTCCCCGCCTGTTGCAAAAGAGCCATTGGAATGAGCAATCTGTTGATTTCGTTCGTGCCTTCGAAAATGCGGTTAATGCGCGAATCACGATACATTTGCTCTACCTTGTACTCTTTTATGAAGCCATAACCGCCATGAAGTTGCAGTGATTCATCTGCAACGTAATCCAAGGTTTCAGAACCAAATACTTTGCAGATAGCAGTTTCAACCGCATACTCCCTCATTCTGTTCGCAATAAGCTTCGTGTCACTTGACTCGTCCAATTCACCAAGTGCATCTTCAAGATAGGAAGCAGTTCGGTATTGAAGTGACTCTGCTGCATAAATGCGGATGGCCATATCAGCAACTTTTTCTTCGGTAGCTGTAAATGATGCGATCGTCTTGCCAAATTGTTGACGTTCATTCGTATAATCAATAGCTAATTTGAAGCTGTATTTGGCGGCTCCTGTACAGGCAGAACCAAGATTGAAGCGGCCTAGATTTAGTACGTTCAATGCGATATGATGTCCTTTTCCGATTTCACCTAATAAGTTCCGGACAGGCACTTCACAGTTGTCGAAAAACACGGCTGTCGTGGACGACCCTTTGATGCCCATCTTCTGTTCTTCTGGTCCGAGCGATAAGCCTGGAAAGTCTTTTTCAACGATGAATGCCGTGAACTTGGTACCATCGACTTTTGCATAGACAATGAACGTATCGGAAAATGAAGCATTTGTAATGAACATCTTCGTTCCGTTCAATAAATAATGCGTTCCTTCTTTATTTAATAGAGCTGTAGTAGATGCAGCTAGGGCATCCGATCCAGCAGAAGGCTCAGTAAGGCAATAAGCGCCGATAAATTCACCAGATGCAAGCTTCGGCAAATACCTTTCTTTTTGCCACCGCGATCCGAAATACGTAATCGGTAACGTTGCGATACATGTGTGATTGGAATGTGCAACGCTATAACCGCCTGCAGCACCGATAATTTCTCCTACAAGCCCTTTCGTAATTTTATCGAGGCCAAGCCCACCGTATTTCTCGGGGATACTATGGGCTAGCAATCCCAATTCTCCGGCTTTTCCAAGGAGTGACCTGACAAGTGTAAAGTCCCCTCCTTCAATTTGTTCATTGTGAGGCCGCACTTCTTTTTCAATGAACTTCTTCGCTGTATCAGCAATCATCTGGTGTTCAGCTGTAAAATCTTCCGGGGTGAAAATAGCTTCTGGCTGCGACGTGCTGTGTAAAAATGAAGTACCACGATAGGTTAGTTGTTCAGTAGTCAATCGCTTTATCCCCTTTCACAATCATTTTGTCGTTGTCAAATTCGGGTACAACCTCAATCATTCCTCTACTAGCGGAATAAAGAATATCTTCCTCCAAACCCGCTTGCATAAGCATCTGACCCGTCAAAGATGTTTTGAGTAGCGAAGCGGCATTTTCCTTATTCCCTCTATATAAATAAAGGGCTGCTTTCGCAGAATCCGTCAGTTTCCAAGACTCATTTAGTCGGAGTAATTCATCAATGACATAGCCTGCCCCGTAAAAGTCCTCTAGGGAAAACTGCTTCATGGTTCCAGCGCAGATTAAAATGATTGAATCGTCCGCGTGTTCTAGCGCTACTATTTGTGCAACTGCTCGCCCATTAATCAAAGAGGCGGCGAATACCTTTTTGGCATGCGCAACATGACGAATAGCGACGGTGCCATTCGTTGTTGAAAGGATGATGGTTTTTCCCTTAGCTACATCTTTAAGAACAGTCGGAAGCGGATCCACAAAACCTTCAATCGTTAGTCCTTCAGATTCTCCGGCAATAATCGTCGTCGATTTTTCAAATCTTGCCGCTACCTTCAAGGCTTCCTCCCCGTCCATTACTGGGATAATTTCCTTTGCCCCATGATGAAGAAGCGAGGCGATTGTCGTTGTGGCAAGTAAAACATCAAACACAACTGCCACTTTATCTTTATCAATCAACTCTGGCAGGATAGCTTCTTTTTGAAGAATGACATGAAGCTTCGGTCGAGTTACTGCTATCATTTTGTCGTTCCAATCATCGCTTGCTTGACAAGTATTTCTACAAATTTATCCATATGGGCGAAGCGTGCATCTGTCGTTTGTCCGTTTTTATAGCGGTAATAAATTTGCTGACAAATGACCGCGAGTTTAAAATACGCAAAGGTACTATAATAATTAATGTTCGTCATATCCCGTCCACTTTTCTCGGCGTAACGCGCAATAAATTCTTCCCGTGTGAAAAATCCTTTTTGAATCGTAATCGGCGGTTTACCAAGTCCATGCAGTAGCTGATTCGGATCATCCGCCTGCATCCAATAACTTAGCGCCGCCCCGACATCCGCAAGTGGATCTCCAACAGTCGTCATTTCCCAGTCAAACAAACCTGTCATCTCGGAATAATCAGGTGAAAACATCGCATTGTTTACTTTATAATCATAATGAATAATCGTTGGTTTAGCTGATTCAGGAATATTGTTTTGTAGCCAAGTCGTTAGTGCCGCAACTTCCTCAATAGCAGATGTCTTCGCTTTTTCATAGCGTCCAATCCAGCCTTGGACTTGCCTTTCCAAGAACCCATCCGGCTTAACCATCTCAACAAGTGCCGTTTTTTTATAATCAATTGCATGTAACTCCACAAGTTTATCAATCATAATTTCAGATACTATTCTTCCTAATTCTTCAGGTGAATTCGTACCACTCGGAAAGCCTGTATCTAGAACAATTCCGTGCCGTCTTTCCATAATGAAAAACGGGCTACCTATAATTGATGGATCATCAGAAAAGACAAGTGGTTTGGGTGCCGTTGGATAAACGGGATGAAGTGCAGCTAATACATTAAATTCTCGTTCCATATCATGCGCTTTGGCAGCAACTGGACCATTTGGAGGACGTCGGAGTACAGCTTGCCAAGTCCCAATTTCAAGTTCATAGGTTAAATTAGAATGGCCCGTTCCAAACTGCCGAATTCCAAGTTCACCTTCTGGTAAATCGGCACAATTCTCCCGTAGAAATCGCAAGAGAACTTCTGCGTCCAATCCTTCTCCCTTTCGGACAGGTATCGTATCCTTAGTTGTTGTTATCACCCTAATCACTTCCTATTCTCTTGATGTTAAGTCACCCTTATCAGCCACAACTAATAGGAATAGAACCCTTGTCCCGTTTTCCGACCTAAATGACCTGCTTCTACTTTCTGCACAATACATGCAGGAGGCTTGTCTTCCTGATTTCCCGTTTCCGCGAATTGCTGCTGCATGACAAAATTCACAACATCGGCGCCGGATAGATCAATAAGTTCAAACGGTCCCAATGGATGCCCAAGCGATTTTTTCACGATTAAATCTATATCTCTAAAATCAGCAATTCCATTTTCATAAAGTGCAATTGCTTCTTTATGAATAGCGCCTAATATACGGTTAGCGACAAAGCCGGAAATTTCCTTCCGCAAGATGATACCCATCTTACCGATTTGATCGCAAACAGCCAATGCAGTCTGTGCTGTTTCTTCAGATGTTTCTTCACTCATGACGATTTCCACACACTCCATAACGAGGGGTGGGAAGAAGAAGTGTGCGTTACAAACCTTGTCAGGACGTTCTGTTACTTCTGCAAGCAACGAGTTGACAATGGTTGAACTGTTAGATGCTAGAATTGTATGTTTTGGTGTAAGACGGTCCAGCTCCCTAAACAATTTCTGTTTACTAACTAGTTTTTCTACAATCGCTTCAATTACAAAATCTGCATCTTTCGCGGCTTCGTTTAGATTATCCGTAAACGTGAGATTCTGAAAAGCAATTTCCTTGCTAGCCGCAGTTAACTTCCCGCTTGCAACCCATTTATCCATACGCTTTTTCAAGCCCTTTTCTGCATCCTTCAGTGCTTCAACATTTACATCCTGCAATGAAGTTCTATATCCTCCAAGCGCGCACAGCATAGCAATTTGATGCCCCATTTGTCCCGCTCCAACAACAAGAATATGCTTAATTTCATTCGCACTCATCATTCATTCCCCCTTCAAATCAATTCCGCGTAAGATGAAATCCATATACATAATCGCAAGCTCTTTTGACGATACATTCCCTGTTGGATCGAACCATTCATAACTCCAGTTTGTAACTCCCAGAATCGCAAAGGTAGTCATTTTAGGTTCAAGACTTTCTCGAAATTCCTTCTTTTCAATGCCCTCCTTAATGATTTTCTCAATAGCGAGATGGAACATTCTGCGTTTGTTTTTTATAACACTACTGTTTTCCTCTGATAAATGACGCATTTCCCTAAAGTAGACACGTACGTTTGAACCTTGTGTTTGGATATCGTTAATGAGCATCCCTACAATTTCAGTTAGCTGATTTCGACAACTGTCATTGCTGTCTAAAACCTTCTGTTGTCTGCTTAATAAATCATCGATATAGCGAAGATGGATGTCCATAAGAAGCGTTTCTTTACTCGTGAAATAATAATAAAAGGTCCCTTTCGTCACGCCAAGTGACTCAACGATGTCCTGAACAGATGTGGCACTAAAGCCTTTACGTTCAAAAAGTTGAATGCTTTGTCTTGTGATAGCCTCTTTCATAACGTACTCATTCCACCATCGACAAGCAGGATATCCCCTGTCACGTAGTCAGATGCTTTCGAAGCCAAGAATAGTGCGACGCCCTTTAAATCTTCGTCAGACCCTAAGCGGTTTAGCGGTGTGGAATTAAGGATGTAATCATGCCCCTGTTCAATTGTGGCTTTCGACATTTTGGTTGGGAAAAACCCTGGTGCAATCGCATTGACGTTAATGTTGTGCTGCCCCCATTTAGCCGCTAGATCTTTCGTAAATGTAATAACTGCCCCTTTACTGGTATTGTAGCCAATGGTATCCATAAAGCTCGGATGCGTCCCCCCGAGTCCAGCAACGGATGCGATGTTAATGATTTTCCCGCTTCCTTGCTCAATCATGACCTTTCCAACTTCTTGACTCATCAAAAATGTGCCATTGACGTTTACGTCCATTACTTTTCTCCAAGCTTCATACGGCATGTCAACAACAGGCGCTCCCCAAGTTGCCCCGCTATTATTGACGAGTATGTCTATCGTTCCAAAAATCTCCATCGTCTCTTCAACTACACGTTTTACGTCTTGCTGTTTCGTCACATCACATGCGAGCCCAATCGACCGAACACCTAGTGCTTCCAGTTCTTTACTCATTTCACTACAGGCTTCAACATTGCGCGAACACAGCACAACGTTTGCCCCCGCTTCCGCAAATCCTCTTGCAATTTGCGCTCCAAGCCCTCTACCTCCACCTGTGATGATTGCTGTTTTTCCTGTTAACTTAAAAAGGTCAAGTACGGTCATTATTAGTTCCCCTTTCCGTGAGCGGCATATTTTTTTAGTTCCAGACGTGCGATTTGATTGCGATGTACTTCATCTGGTCCATCAGCGAGACGCAGCGTTCTTGAATTCGCCCACTGTGCCGCCAATGTATAGTCTCCGCTTACACCCGCTCCACCGAATGCCTGAATAGCGCGGTCAATTACACGCAGTGCCATATTCGGCGCTGTCACTTTAATCATCGCGATTTCTGCTCTCGCTTCTTTATTGCCTACCGTGTCCATCATATAAGCTGCTTTTAACGTCAAAAGGCGTGCCTGTTCGATATCAATGCGCGATTCTGCAATCCATTCCCGAACGACGCCTTGCTCGGCAATTGATTTCCCGAATGCAGTACGTTGTTGGACACGAATACACATTTCTTCAAGCGCACGTTCAGCAGCGCCAATTAACCGCATGCAGTGATGAATTCGTCCAGGTCCTAGGCGCCCTTGTGCGATTGCGAATCCTTTTCCTTCGCCCCACAACATGTTTTCCGCCGGTACACGAACATTGTCAAATGTGATTTCCGCATGTCCGTGTGGCGCATGATCATAGCCAAATACGGAAAGCATTCTCTCAATCTTGACTCCGGGTGTATCAAGTGGCACTAAAATCATCGACTGTTGCTCGTATTGCGCAGCAGTTGGATCATTCTTGCCCATGAAAATCGCAATCTTACAACGCGGATCGCCTGCGCCGGACGTCCACCATTTACGCCCATTTACTATATACGCATCCCCGTCACTGATAATGCTTGACTCAATATTAGTTGCATCGCTTGAAGCGACATCCGGCTCAGTCATCGCAAAACACGAACGGATTTCGCCATCCAAAAGCGGTTCGAGCCATTGTTTTTTCTGCGCTTGCGTTCCATATCGCACAAGTACTTCCATGTTTCCTGTGTCAGGTGCATTGCAGTTAAATACTTCTGGACCAATTAAGGAACGGCCCATAATTTCGCATAGTGGTGCATATTCTATATTGGTAAGCCCTGCACCCAGTTCACTGTCAGGGAGAAACAAGTTCCATAGGCCTTTCTCGCGTGCCTTCGCTTTCAACTCTTCCATAATTGGCGGATTTTGTGCCCAGCGATTTTCTTGCGCATTTAACTGTTCGTCAAAAATCTTTTCATTCGGATAAACAAATTCGTCCATAAACGCTGTCAACTTCTTTTGTAATTCAATCGTCTTTTCCGAGTATGAAAAATTCATGATTTTTCTCCATCCTTTCATTCTATGAATAATATGTGTACCAACCGGTCGGTATGTTCAGAATATAGTAACTAGTCAATATATTAATACTTACAAGTTCAATAATCAAGTATATATGGTGAAATTTAGGATTCCGTTGAATTCGCTACGGCGCTCGGGGATGCCTCCCGCCCTAAGCCAGATGAGATATCCTTTAACCTATATGGGATAAACTCTTGGCATTAACTGTATAATTTCTGCGAAGAACGCAGAAATTATACAAACCGAACTCTTCGTTGTTCGGTTGGCTACCCCTTTTAAGGCGCCTTCGCTTAGTCTATGTAGAATTTATTTGTTCAACATATATAGTTTTATAAAGCTAGGAAGAACAACTTTAAAAAGGCGCCAGCTATGTAGACGCTGACGCCTTTCGATAAATCTATCCATTCAAACGGCTACCATTCAAGATTTAAACATACCCAACCAACCTTTATATTTAAACAACGCCAACATAGATGTCCCTATTACAAGCATAACAATTAATACGATGATGTATCCATATCGCCAAGTAAGTTCCGGCATGAACTCAAAATTCATCCCGTACACACCCGCTATAAATGTCAGGGGAATGAAAACGGACGATACAATCGTCAGTATCATCATAATACGGTTCATCTGATTCGAGTTAATCGATAATTGGCTGTCCCTAATATCGGTTGTTAGCTCCCGATTCGATTCAAGAATATCTCCAAGTCGCAGCAAATTATCATAGATATCACTAAAATAAGCTTGTTCATTCGCGGATAACTTGATCCGTTCTGAGTTTATTACCCTATGTAGAAGTTCATGCATCGGCAAGATTGTTCGCCTTAATCGCAATAAATTGCTACGGACGTCAAATACAGAGTCCATGGATAAATGAACCGTTGACGGAGAAAGCATGTCTTCAATATCATCCAGATGATCTTCGATTTTATAAAGAACCGGGAAATAATCATCGACGACTTTATCGATGATCTGATGCGCAACGAAAACATGCCCCTTCTTCCATCTCCCTGGATTCTGAATAATCTTTTCCCTCGCATTTTCTAGCCCCTGAACCGCCGTGTAATGAAAAGTGATGACATAGTTTTTTCCGAGATACAGATTTATCTCTTCAGCTTTTATCGTTTCATGATTTATGGCATGCAATACAAAGAACGCATAGTCATCATAATAATCCAATTTCGGTCGTTGAAGACGGTTCAAACAATCTTCAATAGTAAGTGGATGAAATTCAAAAAATGAATGCAACAAAGAAGCCTCTTCTTCTTCTGGATTTTCAAAATCCACCCAGTACCATTTGAATTGACGAGTATGTATGTCTTCTAGCGGAAAATCAAACAATAATTTATTCTCTTCTGTAAGCCCCATCGTTCGGATCAAACAAACACCTTCTTTCTAACTCAACAAACCCTATTAAAAAAGTAGTAAATATAATGGCATAAAGAATTCCATTGAATTCGCTACGACGCTAAGGGATACCCTCGCTCAATTTATATAGTATACAAAAGAAAATCATTAACCGCATTGTTCGCACTCTTATTATCCTAGTATGAATTCCCACGGTTTATCCCAAACTCTATGTAGAACTTTAACTATTGTCAACATGGGAGGCGTTACTATTCAAGAACTTAGAGTTATATTTCCCGCTCGTAAAACACTAATTATCGCTGGGATTCTTCTTTTGCTATTGGCCGTTTCCGATTCATTCTTCACCGATTTTGGCATTCAAAAACAGTATATCACTGAAGCAAATCCATTAATGGCGTTCATCTACGACACAAGCATTCTAGGATTTTACGCCATTAAAATTAGTTTGCCCTGTGCTTTACTCTATTTACTGACAAAGATTGAACCGAAAAGGTATTTAAAACTATTGATTGGATCAGCACTTCTGCTGTACAGTGTCGTTCTAGTTCAGCATATTTATTGGCTTTCATTCGTCTTTTAGGATTAAGTGCCCAAAAATAGACACCACTCAATTGACTAAGTGGTGTCTATTTGTCGTCTACGAAATTATAAAATTTTGTACTGTGGATAAGTTGAACGTAAAGATTTTACGTCTAGACTCCAACGCCTAGCCCCTTGAGCCGCTTCTGTCTTGTCGGGGCTGAACAGGCGCTTGCGCTTTAGTTCTTTTGTTATTTTAGTTGTTGTTTGTACTCGGTGTACTCCTGATGAAGAGCTGTAACTTCACTAGGTTCAGCAGGTGTAATCGAGCACCAGCCATGTTGAAATTGCAGATCATACAATTTCCGATGTTGCTGCGATGTTTCTTTCATCATATCAAATAGTAACGAGTAGTACTTTGCATTACTCGCTTCAGGCATTGCAATTGCGTAGGAGTTGCACATATTTTTTTCTGTGGCTAATGCTGTACTTAACAGATCAGAATCATTAACCGCGGACTTTTTAGAAAGCTGAGTTTTAGGATTTTGAATTTTTTTAGAAGAAGTCATTGCACATTACCCCCGTTTTCATTCAGGATAGTTAGCAAATTATCATAGTGCGTCAAGTGCATTTTCCCTGCTTCATCGAATTGACGCTTCAAATCGGGCAGTTGGCAGTTTTGAGTGGCTTGTCGATACTGTTTCACAGCTAGCAAATTCGAATTCAGCATATTTTGCAAATAGCCAATGTCTGATATAGACACCATCCTCGGGGGCTCAAAATAAAGTATCTTCTGTTGTTCCTGTGGTTCGGGTTGCTTTGATTCTTGTGATTGGGGCGGTTGTTGTTGTTGTTGTTCCGGTTGTTGCTGCTGCGGCGGTTGTTCTGTCTGTTGCTGCGGCGGCGGTTGTTCTGCCTGTTGCATCTGCTGCGATTGTTGTTGCTGTTGTTCTTCTTGTTCTTGCTGTTGAATCTGTATCTGCAGTTCGAGTTGTTGAAGTTGTATTTGCAGTTTCTTTAGTTGTTGAAGCTGTTGTTGTGATTGCGCAGACTCCACACTTCTTAGCTCCCTTCAAACAATTTACCTTTAGTATGAATCTTGATTCAGAAATTATACCGTCTGAAGTGAAAATACCAGGCTATGAATGAATCAATTCAGAATCGAATCATGTCCTGGTACCATTTAAATAGATTGTTGCTAAACAGGAACACGCTTCGGTTTACGTCTCATATAGTATAAGTAGAGGAATTACCATTGGATTCTGACCGTTATTGATCCTAACAAATGTATAAAAAAATCGAATAATACAATTCCACATGGTTCGTATTATGACGAAAAGGAGCAATTTAAGAATGAATCCGCTATTTTCGATTTGGACACAGCCGAGCAACACAATTCGATATATTATTAATCATAAATCGATGATGTACCCATTTATGCTAATTTCCATTTCCGCGCTTATTAATAGCATTATGGCATTTGCAGACTTAGGCTTATTTAACGGTTTGTCATTATTTACAACACTCGTTGTCGTTCTTTTTTCTAGCTTATTTTCAGGGCTGGCTGGCTGGGGCATAATTATAGTTGCGTATACATGGATTGGTAAATTATTAGGCGGGACAGGAACAATGCGAAAAATGGGCCTCGCGACTGGGGCCAGTACAATCCCTATGATTTGGACAGCGCCTATAGGATTCATCGCAATTTCCCTCTACGGACAGCAGCTTTTCGCTACACCAACTGGCTCGCTAGGTACCAATATGTCCGTGGGCTTCTACTTCTTTCAAACCTGGATTATGCTGGCGATTTCTATCTTCTGCCTTACCGTCGAAAGTAAAGCAATTGGAATTGTTCACAACTTCTCTGCATGGCGCGGTTTTGGCACAATGATGTTATTTATGTGCTTTATAGTCGTTATTTCAATCATTATCCTTGGGTCCATATTTTCAATTCTTCTTGCTAGTATTTAGTTATCATTTAAGAATGATAAAGCCATTCTGTTACGAATGGCTTTTTACGTATTTACTTCGAAGGTTGTCTAGCATTTAAAAACTTCAGATTAAACGACAAAGTTCTATGTTTTTCATCACATAACGCTATTATTCTAGTAAATCCGTTTACGATGAAATTTTCATTATTTTTCTAAACGAATAAATAAGCCTATATTCTTCAAGATGAATTGCATAAACATCTACTTCAGAAATCGCCTTTTAATCGAATGAAGCTTAGGTATTATTGGTTTTTCAACTTAAATTCAGCCATAAACTTTCCCCTTGTTTTGGTTCACTTTAATTCCTCTACCTTCCTTTTTTACTTTTCTTCAATAATCACTCCTTCCATATAGAATATTATGACATGTTCAATTCTTTAGTTTAGTAGTAAGCTAATAGTTAATGGGTAAATCTGATTCCTTAGTTCTACATATTTTCACGTAGCTGACTAAGTAACCATGCACTATTTTCCCGATTTTCTAAGACTTAAAACACATGAATAAAGAAAGAGGTTAGCTGGATGAAAAAAATCTTAATGGGCCTGCGAAACATTAAAACGAAATTAATTACGTCTTTTGCAATCGTGTTAATTATTCCTGCAATAATTATTGGAGCACTCGCTTATATGACGGCCAAAGATGCAGTTGAATCTGAGATATCGGCAGGTTTTACTGAAAATATCAACTTATTAAACACAACGATTGACAATACTATGCAATTAAAAACACATGATATAAATACTTTTTCTACAAATATAACTTCAAGGCTATATCAGGGAGATAGCAGTCCAGAACTACGTGAGAAATTCACTCAGTACGGAGAGCTGCATCCGGAAGCCGAAATCATTTATATAGGTACAGACAAAGGTTTGTTTATACAAGAACCTGATGTAGGGATTCCTGCGGATTACGATCCTAGAAAAAGACCTTGGTATATAGAGGCGATGGACAATAAAGGTGAAGTCATTATTTCAGAACCTTATATATCAGCTAGTACAAATGAAATGGTTGTTACCCTTTCTCAGGCAACAAAAGATGGTTCTGGCGTTGCAGCAGTTGATATCAACCTAAACCATTTACAAAAAATAACCAATCAAGTGAAAATAGGTAAATCGGGATATGCCGTTCTAGTAGACAAAAGTAAAAGGTATATCGCACACCCTACCGAAGCAGCAGGAAATGAAGTAAATATTGACTTAGCCGATAGACTTTTTGCACAAGAAACCGGACAGTTTGACGCTAAGTTTGATGGTGAAGAAAGATTAACGGCTTTTGTAACCAATGAATTAACCGGTTGGAAGCTTGCGGGATCTGTAGCTACCTCAGAGATTAATGCTGCAGCCTTACCCATTCTACAAAGAACTGCCTTGATTATCTTGCTCGCGATTATTATTGGGGCGGTAGCCGTTTACTTTATTATTAACTCCATCATTAATCCAATCAAAGACCTAAAAGAAAAAGCAATTACAATAAGCCAAGGGGACTTAACACAATATATCGTTGTGCAATCTAACGATGAAATCGGACATTTAGGACAAGCATTTAACGACATGCAGGAAAGTCTCAGAACATTAATTAAAAATGTTGAGAAAAGTGCTGAATTAGTAGCCTCCTCCGCTGAAGAATTATCGGCAAGTGCTGAACAAACTAGCGACGCCACAGAACAAGTCGCAACTTCAATACAAGAAGTTGCCTATAGTGCCGAGATGCAAACAGATGGGGTAGATTCGGCCGCACAATCGTTAGCTACTATTTCTATAGATGTTACGCAAATTGCAGAAAGCTCTACGATGGCTTCTGAACTTTCTTATCGCGCGACGACTGAGGCTGAAATAGGCGGTCAAGCAGTAACGGATACAGTGAACCAAATGACCTCTATTCAAAAATCTGTTATTGAATCAAATACAATTACCAAGTCTTTGCATGAACGATCTAAAGAAGTACGCTCGATTTTGGATGTCATTACGGGTATTGCCGGCCAAACAAATCTACTTGCTTTGAATGCTGCAATCGAAGCAGCGAGGGCTGGTGAGCATGGCAAGGGATTTGCTGTCGTAGCTGATGAAGTACGGAAGCTTGCGGAACAATCTCAGAACTCTGCAACTGAAATTCGTGAAATCGTGGAAGGCATTCAAGTGGATACAAAGAACTCTGTTGAAATCATGGAACGTATTACGGAAAATGTACAACAAGGCGTAGATGTATCGAATGAAGCCATTGAGAAATTCAATCAAATCATTCACAGTATGCAAGAAATCACGCCTCAAATGGAAGAAATTTCGGCCACCGCCCAACGAGTATCTGCATCTGTTCAAGGAGTCACTGTCACAACAAATGAAATTGCGAACAGTGCGCAAGGTAACGCGGCAGCTTCCCAAGAAGTAGCAGCGTCTTCAGAAGAGCAACTAGCTTCGATGGAAGAAATTTCTTCATCGGCTGAGTCACTATCCTTCATGGCAGAAGAATTAAAAGAATTGATTTCTAAGTTTAAGTATTAATTGATCTTAGATTTCATCATGATTAGAAGCTTAACTTTCTCTTGTATGAATAGAGAAAGTTGAGCTTTTATTCTAGAATTCTATAAAACAAAAAGACATCCCGAATTGCACTTGATTTCTGTGCACTTTGGGATGTCTTAATATTACCTTCGTCTAAAGAATCCACTAAAGAAAATAGTCCGCGACTTCTTTCCAATTGTTTAAACGTGTATAGCCGGTTGCATTTGTATTATGTGGTGCGGTAAAAAGCATTGGTCTCCCTTGAAACGCTTCCAGATTGCTTGGCGTGTCATCTATTAGATAATCTGCATGAATAATACTTTTATCACCACAGAACACGAAATTCTTTTCATTCAAAAAGCTGAAATGTTTTTTTAGCCATTGATATTTTGGCGCTAAAGAAGCTGGAAACTCCATTGCAGCGGTTACAATATAAATTTCATACTGGGCACTTAATTCTTTTATGACTTCTTGGCTGTCCTTTATCACTTCTAATTCCAAGAAAAATGATTCGTTGTCTAAATATTGATCCACCTTCATTTCAAACCTATCATCTAAATCCGCAAGTTTTTTCCCCTGCAAATGTTGAGGGGTGTAATTCTCTTGGAATTCTTCATTGAATAACTCCAGACATTTAGTACTAAAATGCGATATGACTTCATCCATATCGATTGCGATTCTTATCACAGAAATTTCTCCTTTGTTATTCGTCGTGAACTACCGAACATTTTAGTGGCATGTTTCGGAATTCAGTCCTATTCACTGTTTCTTCATATTACACCATTCAATGATGAATATTATAACAGTTTTGGTTAGTATTTGGTTTTTCGTCAATGTATTGGGAGTTAGCTAGATGCTATTTACATACCCGGGACACCATTTTTGCCCTTCAAATTGTGGCAGAAGCTGGCACCGAATTCAATTATATAGCACTGGACATGAAGGAACCCACGTATCTTGCTAGCCGCCTTTTGATTTGGTAAACTTGCGTTAATAATAGGTTATCTAAAAAAGACCGCTTGACGTTGGTGCGTCAAACGGCTTTGTAATAGGTAGTTCCCTCAACGAGGATTGGCCTGATAGTTGAAAATAGATACCTGATACTAAGACAATTCGAAATTGAATCAGGACAATGTGCTATAAATTTTCACCCTCAACTTTTCATTTCCAGACAGTCATATACTTCTTACGGTATTTGATATCTTCTTCCACCCCAATTAAATCCAACGCAAGTTGTTTAATCTCTTCCTCTTTTAATTCATCATATAGTTTTTTCAAGCCTTGAATCATATCAAATCGAATCAAGGTGTAATTTTTTTCATGCGCACCGTTTCGAAAACGATCTTCTATATGATTAAGCACAATCTCTTTTTGTTCTTTTCCAGCTAATCCGACCTGCCATATCGATTGCAGGCTATGTCGGGCAGTAACAAATTTCGGATCCTTGGTCACTTCCCATACCGCTGAAAAATCGCCTACTATGCGTTTTTCAGGATCACTTTTCGCTAGACCTACTAGGAACTGAGCCCCCCTGGATCTTCGGTGATTATCTTTATCTGTTAGCCATTCCTTTAGTTGGTCCCAAACTTCATAAGCCCAGTCAACTTCCTCTTTTATAGCTGCATTAATCGCATTAAATGCTTCAAATTGAAGATTTTTGTCCTTTGCTTCCAAATTTTCGAAGTAGGATTGGGTTACGCTGTCCACTTTTTTCATCTCCCACAATATAAAGTTAATTACTGATATAGGTGGCTTTTTCTAAGACAACCTAGAATTGTATCGTAATCAAGCACCTGAAATTGACCTAGTTTATTTCAGAACGTATTCTGCAAGTACACTTTGTACTTTATAAATATTCAGGGATTTATTGAATTTCTTTTGAATTGGTGTCGAACTTCCAGATAGCCAGACTTTCAGTTCAGCATCAAGATCAAATGTTCCTGCGGTTTCGATTGAAAAATGCACAACACTTTTGTATGGAATGGATTGATACTCAACTTTCTTTCCCGTTACGCCCTGTTTATCAACAAGTATTAATCGCTTGTTCGTAAATATTAACAAATCTCTAATCAGTTTATATGCATGTTCCACTTTTTCAGTAGGTGTAAGTAAATCTTTCAGTTCTTTCTCTACTTTGCTCACTTCAATTTCAGACGCATTTCCCATCATTCCATCAAAAATACTCATTATAATTCCCCCAATTTATAGTTTTTTAAAGCCCCTAAAATAAATACTGCTCGGTTTGGTAACTCATATATGGCCCCCTTCGGCAAATTAATGAATTACCCCATAGTCCTATCATTTTACCATATATGGCAGGTAGTTTGTCTGATAAGGAACAGTACCGGGTTTACGAAAAATTATGAGGCAAACATTAAAGCCGCCTTCCGTAATTGGATGAGGCTATTTTCTTTGCATATAAAAGCAATGTCTGAAGATCTTCAATTGTTCCTTGGGCAATCATTTTTATGACTTGAACAACGTTCTTCTGCCACATTCAATGGGGCCTACCTATCGCTTGCTGATACTACCATAAGTAGTAGTGAACAACCGTAACTGCTCTGAATAAAGAATGGTTTCAATTTTGTCAGGAGCCTGACATTCGTATTTAACCTCTATTATTCTTTGACCACAGAAATAATCGAAAATTGTTGCCGTCTCCTGTCACACAAATTCCGAAGACGACATAATTCCGCACTTTCAATCAAAATACGTGATTGTAAATCTAGATTAGGCTATGATAAAGAAAGGATTGTCCTAACAATAAAAGGAGGCAATATGATGATCAGTCTACGACTAGCAGACGCTCTAAATCAGCAAATGAACAATGAGTTCGACGCCGCACAAGCTTATATGGCAATGGCTGCTTATTGCGAGCACAATAATTACGCTGGCTTTGCCAATTATTATCTTCAACAAGCTGAAGAAGAACGTTTTCACGGCATGAAGATTTACAACTATATGAATGACCGCGGGATACAAGCTAAATTCTCCGCAACGTCAGAACCAAAAATTGAATTTTCTTCAATATTAGATACATTTGAATCTGGTTTACAACAAGAAAAAGGCGTTACCAAGAACTTTTATGAATTAACGGACCTCGCTTGGGAAGAAAAAGAACATGCTACGATTTCATTTTTGAGATGGTTCTTGGACGAGCAAGTTGAAGAGGAAGCATCTTTCGATACACATATCGAATACCTGAAACGCATCGGGGAAGATAAAAATGCATTGTATATTTATGAAAAAGAACTTGGCCAACGCAACTTCTCTGCAGAATCTGGAGAATGAATTCGTCCCATAATTTAAAACACCCCTCACTTCCTTGATGAAGATGAGGGGATTTTTGTGATTTATTGGATGATTAGCCTACATTTCTTATGCATCGCACTTTCCTCTACTAACATGTTGATAGGTTACTAATAGTCGTATGACTTCACCCAATATATACTGCACTATTGGATTCTTAAATAGGCCGCCTTACTAGTGGTAGCAGGAGCAAATTCAATGGGATTCTTTATTTCAAACATATATCTTTAAATTGTTTCCATGAACTATACGAGCCGCTAATTCCCCGCAATCTAATAAGTTCCTTCTAATTCCCCACCGTGACAAAATAAAGTTTTAACTATTCAGAAAAAACACCTTGTACGTTAACAGTAAATTTGGTAATGTGAACTTAGCTTCCTGTTATTCTATTCACATTTTTAATAGTTTCAAAACATTTTTGACAAATATTTGATAACGCTTTCATATGAAAGGAGGTTAATTGTCCCAATAGGCTACTTGTTTTCGATACTTTATAAAAAAAGGGGATGAAATCGTGGGTAAAAGTTCGAAGAAAAATCAAGTTAATTCGGGATTGGATTATGAAAAAATTATCAATACACCTGAATTCAAAAAATTAGTCAAACGAAAAAGAATCTTTTCTACTCCTTACATTATTTTCTTTTTTATTGCCTATTTTACACTACCCATTCTCACAGGATATACAACCATACTTGAGAATCGCGCTATCGGTTGGATGACTTGGACATGGGTGTACTCATTAAGCATGTTCGTCATGGTGTGGGTATTTACTTCTATCTATATGAATAAAGCGAAAAGCTTTGATATAGATGTTGAAGAAATTCTAAAGAAAAATGTTGTAAATTAAAGGGGGTATTTATACATGGCGGATATTATATCAATAGCAATTTTCGTTGCAGTCATTGGACTTACACTCGGAATTACCTACTGGGCTGCTAAGCAGACAACAACTGCAAGTGATTTTTACACGGCTGGGGGATCATTAACCGGATGGCAAAACGGAATGGCGATCGCTGGAGACTACTTGTCTGCTGCATCATTCCTTGGAATTGCCGGTGCAATTTCTTTAAATGGATTTGATGGATTTTACTATAGTATCGGCTGGTTAACAGCTTATCTTGTGGTTTTATTTTTAATCGCCGAGCCACTTCGTAATCTAGGGAAATTTACGATGGCTGATATGATTGGAGCACGCTTTGGAGCAAAAAAAGTTCGAGGCGCTGCAGCGTTAAATACAATTACGATTGTATTATTTTATATGCTTGCTCAGCTTGTAGGTGCAGGTGCACTTATTAAATTACTTCTCGGAATTGACTACTGGATTGCAGTACTAATCGTTGGTGTCATGATGACAATCTACGTATTATTCGGTGGTATGACTGCAACAAGTTGGGTTCAAATTGTGAAAGCAATTTTACTTATGGTAGGTACCATTGTTATTTCGTTCCTCGTTCTGTTAAAGTTTAATTTCAACTTTATTGGCATGTTTGATGCCATGAGAACTGCAACGCCACACGGCGATGCCTTCTTACATTCGGGAATAATCTATAAAGATCCGATTGGTTTGATATCTGTTCTAATTGCACTCATTTTAGGTACCGCTGGCTTACCGCACATTTTAATGCGTTTCTTTACGGTAAAAGATGCAAAAACAGCTCGTTCTTCTGTTATTTATGCAGTTTGGATAATAGGTATCTTCTACGTTCTAACCATTTTCCTCGGATTCGGTGCAGCTAAGTTTGTTGGCGTGGATGCAATCGTAGCTGAAAATGCTGCTGGGAATATGGCTGCGCCAATGCTGGCAGGTGTGTTAGGTGGTTCAGCATTAGAGTCATTTGTTGCAGCAGTTGCGTTCGCTACGATTTTAGCAGTTGTCGCTGGATTGGTATTATCAGGTGCATCAGCAATTGCACATGATATTTACGCCGAAATTATCAAAAAAGGGAAAGTAACTGAGAAACAGCAAGTAAGAGCTGCAAGATTTGCTGCAATTGCCGTGGCTGTTTTCTCCATTATTTTAGCGCTCGGCGCGGAAAAATTGAATGTCGCGTTTCTTGTTTCACTCGCATTCTGTATCGCGGCATCAGCGAATGTTCCAACAATTCTTTTTACAATCTATTGGAAAAAATTTAATACAACAGGTGCAGTTGCCTCAATGCTAACTGGTTTGATTGTCGCGCTCGTTCTTGTTGCATTAAGTCCTAGCGTTATTAATCCCGTAGAAGGAGCGGCATTCTTCGTTGGGCAACCACTTTTCCCATATTCAAACCCTGCCATAATTTCAGTTCCTGCAGGATTCTTAGCAGCAATTATTGGTACACTCGTTTCATCTAAGAAGTTCGAAGCTGAAGAAATTTCTTATGCTGAAGTGAAATTTAAAGCAGAAACAGGTTATAGAGAACTTGAGCGATAATTCATTCTAAAAAATCCCCCTCCCTAGTTTTTTGTAGATGAGGGGGATTTTTCTTTAAAATGATGAAGGTGGTGGAATCCATAATGAACAGCGAACAACAAGAAATTTATAAGAAAGTTCATGACCAGCCTATTTTTAGAGGATTATCTGGTGCGGAATTTGCTGAACTAATGGCTGAATGCAAACTTACCTATTACCGAAAGGCTAAAAAAGTGGACTACTTTAGGACGCCTGATGAAGGATTGTTACTCATTTTAAAAGGGACAGCAGAAATATTCATAGAAGGCAATGATGGAAAATCCTTTGCTCTTGAAGAAGTTCAGGAATGTGAGGTAATCGGGCTTTCAAACATTGCTTATTATTTAGGTGAGTCAAATCGGCCACTTGATAGACACCATCTCGAATTGGTAATAGTGGAAGATTCCTATTGCTTGCAAATTCCTTTCTCTGTCGTACAAAAAAGATTAGATGATACGGATGTCCGCGACGCCATATTGAAAAGTATGTCTATTCGACTAGCTAATGTCTACGCTTCCCTTGGTGAGCAGATTAAGTTGTCAGACGAATGGGGGGAAAGCGAGCCTTATGTACGTCGTGTAGAAGACTTTATGAACTCCCCTGCTATTACAGTCTCAGAGGACGCGGCGGTTCAGAAAATAGCACGAATAATGGTTGATAACTCAATCAGTTCTCTAATGGTAGTCAATCAACAAGAGCAATTAACGGGTATTATTACAGAAAAAGACCTTGTACAAAGAGTCGTTGCCCAAGGGTCAAACGGCGAACTAAAAGCGGTAGATGTTATGACAAAAAAGCCTCATACTATTTCACGTCATGATTATTATTACGAAGTACTTTCGGCGTTTTATAAGAATGGGGTAAAGCACTTACCAGTCGTCCAAGGTAATCGTCTGGTTGGTGTCGTTACACTGTCAAATCTGATTTCTAAACGGGACCGTGGATCAATGGGCATATTAAAGACAATCGAAGAGTCTTCTTTTGACAATCTACCTATCGTTAAAAATGCGATTTATGATGTATTATCAAGTTTAATTAATGATGAAATCTCTACCATTCATACGTTGCAGATTATTACAAAGTTATACGATCGACTCGCACGGCACTGTGTGAAGCTTGCTGTACAGTCATTGGAGGGGCAAGGCAAAGGTAAGCCGCCAGTTCCATTCGCGTGGTATCAGATGGGCAGTGGTGCCAGGGGCGAACAATTCATGTTGACGGATCAGGACCATTTCCTTGTCTACACTGACCCCTATGAAGGTGATAAGAAAGAAGTAGAGACCTATTTCTCATTGCTCGGGGAAGTAATTGTTGAGCATATGGAGAAAGCTGGTTATTCCAGATGTGACGGAAAAATGATGTCTAGCGAGGCACAATGGCGCGGTTCCGTTACTGATTGGCAGCATCGTCTGCGCAGTTGGGCGTTGAAGGCGACTGATAATGATTTATTACTTGGCTATAATTTTTTATCTTTTCGTTTTCTACTGGGTGATGCATCGTTACATAATCGGTTTGCTCGGATGGTACAAATCCAATTGAAGTCCTCGCAAACTTATCTTTATTATATGGCGCAGCAGGAACAAAACAAGCCCATACCGCAAGTAAGTCATTCCTTCTTGGCATTATTTAAAGGAAGAGGAACCCGCGAAGTCATCGATATCAAAAAAAACGCATTATTTCCAATGCATCATTGCCTGCAAATACTGAGCGTACAAAAAGACATCGTTTCCGGTACACCTTTACAATTAATAGACGACCTAGTGAAAAAAGGTGAACTGTCTTCTGGATTTGCGGATGATATACGTCATGCGTATGAAATTGCACTGAAAACAAGAATTCAACTGTCTTGGAAAAAACATTTGCGTGATGAATCTTTTACAACTGAAATTCAGTTTGCTTTGATTCGTAGATGGGAACGGGATGAATTAACAACGATGTTAAAGACAGTCCACGCATTGCAATCACATTTACTAGCAAAATTATAAGCTGTTTTCAGTTTTGGCATGGAGGTATATGTATGTTTTGGAGAAAACAACGATTAAACTATAAACTGGATCAATCATTTCTGCTGGATACAAAGTTGCGTGATATGCCGTTTACCGTCTTTGATACCGAAACGACCGGGTTCGCAATTGCTGCATATGACGGGCTTATCGAAATTGGGGCTGTCCATGTCGATAAATTAGAAGTGACTGATCGTGTGTTCCAGACCTTTGTAAAACCTTTAGGTGAAATTCCAGAACATATTACAAAGTTAACCTCGATTGAACAACATCATGTGGAAAATGCACCTACTCCACTTGAAGCAATTGAAAGCTACTTTCAGTTCATTGAAGATACGAAGAGCGGCGGATGGATTGGACATCATGTAAGCTTCGATACACTGGTCATAAAAAAAGAATTACAGCGTGTGAAATGCTCATATGAAGAACCACCGTCTTTTGATACGATCGATTTAATCAATTATTTGAATCCTTCTTGGGATCAGCGAGATCTGGCAGAATACGCCCGGATATTTGGTACACGAACATTTGAACGTCACCGTGCGCTTGGAGACGCACTGACAACGGCTCATTTATTCATCGAATTATTGAAGCGTCTTGAAGATAAAGGAGTTTTAACGTTGGCGGATTTACTACGGTTGAAACATGGCAAATTGCTTCTGAAGAATGCTAGATTTTAGCTATAATGAATAAAACAGGACCCGTTGATTTATTAGGAGTCCTGTTTGCTCTAGTTTCAGCTTTTTGCTTGTATGATGAAGATATACTCTTAATCATACTAAGTCGTCGACTTCCGTCAATTCTCTTAAATTTGTTGAACCGAAAACGAGGAGAAGAAGAAATACAATTAATATGACCGTATTGATAAATTTACTGGCGTCAAAACTGATTGTTTCACCCACGTCCGTTCCTCCTGCCTTTATCCATTCGCCTTTTGATTCCCTCGAATACCTCGTCTAATGTCAAATCCCCGTTTTTCTCTAAAAAATCAGCCATTTCATTCACTTTGTTATCGTTCAGGTTCTTGAATTCCCCCAACAATGTAACGGAAATAACGGGTTTATCTCTATACAATTGTGCCGATTCAACTTTCAGTTTGCCAAGCAAAAGGAGTGATGCGGCTACGATTTCAAGATCTTTCCCCTTCAAGAGATCGCCCAGCGTGTATTTGGAATTTGGATTTTGATTAAAATTATTGTACACGCCTAAACACATCCTTTTCGGGATAGTGATTCGTACTTTGCTGCCTCATTGTTTATCTTATGTTGAAGGCTTAATCTTTGTGTTTGGAATTCCTTGGTAGCTTTTCATATTTCCTTATTTTTGAAAATTAAATCATAAAAAAACACCCCTAAGGATGCTTTTACTTTATTTCAAATACCTTCTTGAGCCCGCATAGTTTGCTTTGTATGGGTGTGTATCGATGGATACTATTTCGACGTTTCTGCTTGAATTGGGTGCATGTATCATTTGACCTTTTCCGATATACATGCCGACGTGATAGACCTTCCCTTTGCCTTGATTGTACGCAAAGAATAGTAAATCGCCTGGTTGCATATTTTTCCTTGCAACAGGTATACCATTGACCGCCTGAACGAATGAATCACGTGGAATCATGATGCCATGATTTTTGTACACCGAATGGATTAGACCCGAACAGTCAAAGCCAAAACCTGATATACCCGACCAAACATACGGCAGTCCCAGGAACATCTTCGCACTATCGACGATGTCTTGTTGGGTTGGTTTTGGTATTGCCGCAAAGTTTTTAACAACTTTAGCATCTTGCTTACGCAAATATTTCACACCATTGGCAGGCGTTTGAACATGCAACCAATCGCCTTCTTCCTTAATGACAGGAAGCATTGTTGTATAACTGATATCCATGAATTTATTGGTCTTTTTTGGTTCATTATAAAGAGTAGCGATATTCGTATCGACGATTGCTAGCTGGCAATCTGTATAATCAGTCGTTATTTCTGTCACATGGGATTTCGGGACCCATCCAGGATAACCTGCTTTATTCCTAGGTGTGTATTGGTCCTTTACAGCAATTTCATGCCAATTTCCGCTACTTTTCAAAATGACAACTTCCTGTCCAAATAGGGCCTGCGTATCCGTTCGGCCAACGAGCCACAACTTTTGGCTGACAGACATTCCTTTCGCCCACTTTTCGATGTCGGTAGGGTTCGAAATTGATGGACGATCCACTACACGATTGTTGTTCGGTGCTTTCCATAAGTTTGTCATTTGCACAGTAACAACAGCCGTTTTTTTACTGTCAGACTTATAACAGACGGGCTGTTTTTTAAATTCCGGATTCAGTATTCTGGCGATGAACACACCAAAATTCGCTTTCGTAATGAATGCTGTCGGTTTATATGTATTGTTTGGATAGCCCGTTGTAATTTCATTGGCGAATAGTATTTTAATCGAATCAGACGCCCAGTATGCTGGATCGACATCTTTGAAAGCCTGTTCTGTTGTCCCCTTCAACTCAAAAGCCTTGACTAAAATCGCTGCCATTTGCCCTCTAGTTAGCTTATCATTCGGCATGAATTTTCCGTCTGCATTGCCGTTGACGATACCCTCATCACTTATTGTAGCTATAATTTCGTATCCTTCGTCCCCTGAAATGACGTCGGTAAAGTTTGGATTGGGTCGATCTACCGTTTCGAGACCTAACGCCCTGATAATCATAGCTGAAGCTTCCAGGCGGGTAATTTCCTCATTCACGCCAAAGTTTTGTGCAGGGTCCGCAAAAATAATGCCGCGCTCCGCCAAAAAATCTAATTCTGCTTTCGTTCTGTACTTATCATCGACATCTTTAAATAAAGGTGCCGCAGAAACAGTGCCAAGTGTAGTGAACATAACTAGCAGTGCAGTTAAAAATAGCATAAGTTTTTTCATCAAACATAAACTCCTTTTCTATTGATAGATTGTATATTAACAGTACAGTAGATTAAACATTCTGTATAGTTATTCTTCATTAATAGACATAGAAAAAAGCCTGAAACATCCGCCCTATTATAGGGCAGTCCCATCGTTTCAAGCTTTCTTTCAAATACCATGCTTTTCGGTTATTAGTTTTGGATTAATAGCTCAAGGAAGTCTTCCGAAACGTATGTTTTCATACCTTTTAGTTCAGGTGCAACTTCGAATTTGCGGATGCTTTTATTATAGCCATACATGTTATCGCCACGTTTAATTGTGAATGAACTGTTATCTAGAGTAACAAGTGCGCCATTGACTTTTGGTTGAGAAAGGACATGGTACCCAAGATGCTCAGCAACTTTACGAAGTGGAATCATCTTGACGCCATTTTTCATATAATGGTCGCTAGCGATGATGTGTTGTACGCCTGTTGGTACTTCCGGTTTTACATCAGGCTCTACTTCAGGTGCTTCTACTGTTGCATTATCCAAAGCAATAATTTTAGTTGGTGTTGTTTGTGCTGGTAGGCTTCTCGTTGTGATTGAGTAAAATACCATCAATTCTTTACCATTCAACTCTTTCAATTCGATTGCTTTGCCTTGTTGATTGTAAAGGGGCGTATCCTTCCCGATATTCAATTTCAACTCGCCATCCAAACTTAAGAATTCTTTGTCAAACTGGCTGACCTTCACTTCACCAAAGACTTCTTCATTGTTTACAACGACAATTTCAGGTGTCACTGTTGTGGGATAAATCAAGATCATAGGCTTGTTTTTATCGTAATAAGCTGCGATAGTGGCACCCTTTTTTAGTTCTGCTGGTTTTAGAGATTTAGTCGTCCCACTATTGAATAGCAGGGAGTCATCATTAATACGCAAAATTGTAATCATTTTATCTTCATTTTCAATCGTTACACGGATTCCGGCTTCTTCTTTTTCAATTTCTTGAATGACGCCCGTAGCTTTCATAAAGTTTGTCGTGACTAGTTCTTTTTCGCTAACGGCTTGTGTAACCTTTTCCTGTGCTTGTGCAGAATAGCCACCTACTACGCTTCCTGCTAATAGTGCTGCTAATGCGATTGTACCGATTTTCTTCATTTTAATTCTCTCCTCACTTTGCGTTACTCTATGAATCTGACGGGGGGACATTGGTAAAAGTTACATTTATTTTATCCGTTCCATTACGGGATATGATTGGTACTTTCGATTTTAGGCTAGGAAAACAAAAAGACCCGCTATTTTAGCGGATCCGTTCGTTTTAACCTTCAGACAGAGGTCGATTGAATAGCGCTTCACTGAACGCCTTAATTCAAATGGTCATTTCGTTAGTACAGTTTTTTCGGCGAGTAAAAGGGCAGTAAGAATAGCAACTGCTTGGTCGATTTCTTCATATGTAACCGTTAATGGTGGTAATAGTCGTATGACATTTGCTCCCGCTTGAACTAACAGCAAACCTGCTTGTTCCGCCTGTTGAATGAATGGCAAAATCTCCTCTTCGCATTCAATGCCTAGCAACAGACCCGCCCCACGGATAGAGAATTGGTCTTGCGGCAATAAAGTCTGCAGCTTCTCAATCAGATACATCGATTTATCTTCGACTTCTTGCAGGAACTTTTTCTTAAATATAATATCAACAACTGTTTGTGCAACTGCAACAGCTAACGGGTTGCCACCAAATGTTGTACCATGAGTCCCTGGTCCGAATGAAGGAAAAAGCTCACTTGATCCAAGCATAGCACCAATCGGGAAGCCCCCACCTAATCCTTTAGCAAGTGTAATGATATCTGGCTCAAGGTTTGTCTGCTCATAGGCGTAACGCGTTCCCGTACGTCCAATACCCGTCTGTACTTCATCGACAATAAGTAAGATCCCTTTAGACTTGCAGATAGTTGTTATTTTTTGTGCAAATTCGGCATCAATTTGATGGACGCCTCCCTCTCCTTGAATAACTTCTAACATAATTGCAGCTACATCATCGTCGATTGCAGCTTCCAATTGCTGTTCATCATTGTATGGAATGATACGAAATGTTTCCAGTAGTGGCCCAAACCCTTCGCGAACCTTGGCTTGCCCTGTCGCAGACATTGCGCCAAATGTCCGACCATGAAAGGATTGTTCAAATGTAATGATGACGTTTTTCTGTGTATGTTTTCGAGCTAATTTAATGGCTGCTTCGTTTGCTTCAGCACCACTGTTACAGAAAAACGCGTGACTGAAAGGCGTCTCTTCCACCAGCTTTGCAGCTAACAGTTCCTGCTCCGGGCTTTCAAATAGGTTTGAGACATGCCATAGTTTTTCACTTTGCTTTTTGACTGCTTCGACGAGCGCTTGATGCGAATGGCCAAGACTGACGACCGCGATTCCACTTATGAAGTCGAGATAGTCTTTTCCCTTGTCATCCGTCACGACCGTACCTCGCCCTTTTACTAGATGGACTGAACGACGTGCGTAATTTTGAAATAGCGTAGTCAAATGAAAACCTCCCTGTATTTAACTGTGGTTCCTTCTAATTGCTGACCGACAATTTGCACTGACGGAATACCTGCACCTAAACAATCAAGTGCAGCTTTCACTTTTGGCAACATGCCTCCATAAATTTCACCTGTTTCAATCCACTGGACAATTTCTGTTGGTGATGCAGTTTGTTGAAGGCTTCCTTCTATTTGAATACCCGGAGTATCCGTCACAAGAAGTAGGCTGTCTGCATGAATCGCCAGCGCAATCTTACTTGCGACGGTGTCCGCATTAATATTGAGGGGTGCTCCATCTTCTGTTGCACCGATACATGAAATAACTGGCACTATTCCTGCTTGAAGAAGTGTTTCTATTAATTCGGTGCGGACATCCTGAATTTCTCCAACAGAGCCATACAGTTTTTCATCTAATATCGTGCAGGTAAGCAGTTTCCCATCATATCCGCTAACGCCTATCGCTTCAATTCCACCTTTATTTAATTGATGGACGAGGGCAGGATTCACTTGACCTATTAATGTCGATTGAACAATCCCCACCGCCTCTTTGGACGTCACCCGGATACCGTTCACTACGGACGATAACACGTTGTTTCTAGCAAGCTCTTTATTAATAAAAGGTCCGCCGCCATGAACAACTACTACATCATGACCGTTTTTTTGTAATTGTATAACATTCTTAAAAAAGCCTTCATTCAACCCTTCCAGCATACTTCCGCCGAGCTTTATAACCATTCGTTTACGAGCGATATGTTGCGTTGATTTGGACATAGTCATATGTTAAATCGCACCCCCATGCTACTCCTTGACCATTTCCCTGATGAAGATCGACCACAATCTTCACTTCTGGTTGTTTTAAATAAACAAGTAGTTGTGCTTCCGAAAATGGAACAGGCTCCCCGTTTTCAACAACAGTTGTTGGTCCAATCTTAATTTTTATAGAATTCGGATCTAGCGTCGCTCCACTATAACCAACAGCCGCGATAATTCTTCCCCAGTTTGCGTCACAGCCAAAGATCGCTGTTTTCACAAGTGGTGAACCAACCACCGTTTTGGCAATCTTACGTGCTTCTACATCCGTAATCGCTCCTGATACTTCAACTTCAATAAGCTTCGTCGCGCCTTCACCGTCTTTTGCAATCATTTTCGCAAGGTCTTGAGAAACAGCATGCAATGCTTCCGTGAATTGTTCCCAGTCCGGATGTGCCGGCGTCAGCGAATTATTGCCTGCCATCCCATTTGCCATTACAAGCACCATATCATTCGTGGATGTATCGCCATCCACTGTAATCGAGTTAAACGTCAAATCCGTCACCGTTTTGAGGGCAGCTTGCAGATGAATTGATTCGATTTTAGCGTCCGTTGTGATAAAACCAAGCATTGTTGCCATATTCGGGTCAATCATTCCCGATCCCTTTGCAGTTCCGGCGATAATGATTTTTTTGCCGTCAATCACTGTGCTATATGCTGTATTTTTCGTTACAGTATCTGTCGTTAAAATGGCCTGAGAAAATAGAATTGAACCTTCTAATTCAGAACTTGGTTCCAGTTTTAGGATTCCTTTGACAATCGGCTCCATTCGCATCATTTCACCGATAACTCCAGTCGACGCGACTCCAACTAACTCAGGTGCAATGCCAAGTTTTTCTGCTGCCTTTTGTTGCATGAGGCGAGCGTCTTTCAATCCTTGCTTCCCTGTACAAGCGTTCGCATTTCCCGAATTCACAATGATTGCCTGCATTTTTCCTGCCAGCTGTATTGCTTCTTTTGTGACAAGTAGTGGCGCAGCCTGAATTGCATTCGTTGTAAATACGCCCGCAACATTTGCTGGTACTTCACTAACGAGCAATGCCAAATCATTTTTCTTATGTTTAATCCCACAATGCATTCCTGTAGCTTTGAAACCAATTGGGGACACGATGTTATTTCCCGCTATACGCTTCAGTGCTAAAACTGTTGTCGTCATAATACTCCCCCTAAGTTAGATGAATGCCGGGACAAGTGACAGGCCGGTTATTTCCGCTAGACCGAATTGTACGTTCATGTTTTGAACGGCTTGCCCTGCTGCGCCCTTGACTAAGTTGTCAATGACAGAAACGATTGTCGCCCGATTCGTTCGCGGATCAACTTTCACGAGGAGATCACAATAGTTCGAGCCATATACTTGATTGGTACCAAACTTATCTTTTTCTTGCAAAACGCGAACAAACGGATGATTGGCGTATGTTTCCTTTAGACAATCAATTAGCTGAGCTTCCGACACCCCTTCCATAACAGGTGCATAACTCGTTGCCAAAATTCCCCTTGTCATTGGAACAAGATGCGTACTAAATGTAATGGGTGGTATTTCTTTTGCAAAGGATGCAAATGCCTGCTCAATTTCCGGAATATGCTGATGCTGATTTAATTTATAGATGGCTGTATTTTCATTCGTTTCGCTGAAATGCGTCATTTGGCTTGGCTGATTGCCAGCACCAGATACACCGCTTTTTGCATCAATGATTAACTGGCTCGCATCGATTGTATTTTCTTTCAACAGTGGCAATAGCGACAACAACACCGCAGTTGGGTAACAACCCGGATTGGCAATTAACTGTGCTTGTCGGATTGCATCATAATTCCATTCAGTTAATCCATATACACTTTGCTCAACAGCTGACGCCGGTGCAGGTTCTTTTTTATACCACTGCTCATATTGAGACAGATCTTTTAAACGGAAATCTCCTGACAAATCGATAAGCTTTGGCCCTTTTCCGATTAAAGGAGGAAGCAATCTACTCGCTACACCAGCAGGAGCACTTGAAAAAACGACATCGAATTCTGCTAATCTTTCTAGCTCTATTTTTTGAAGTGGCTGATCGACTATATTCATAAGATGTGAATACTTATGCGAAAACACCATTCCTTCTTCAGATGAAGTGAATAATTCGATTCGTTCAATTTCAGGGTGGTTATGCAGTAGCCGGATGAGCTCAAGCCCACCATAACCTGACGCGCCAATGATTCCTACCTTCATCACAATCACCCCTGTTATTAGTTATTCTTATTATATGTATGCATAATTATAAAGTCAACTGTATTTTTATTTATTTCAAGCATTACATTTTTGAATGCGTTTTCATTTCTTATGTCGTGGCTATTCACAATTTCTAAGCAAATATGCTATAATTTATTTAGCATCTGGTACTAATAATAGGTATATACAATTTCTTTACTTACTCAGGAGGTTACTATGGAAGATTTACTTAAAATTAAAGGGAAAAATATTGTTGTAATGGGCGTGGCGAATGAACGAAGCATTGCTTGGGGCGTCGCAAAAACACTTTTTGCAGTCGGTGCAAATGTTATTTTCACATACAGGAAAGAACGTTCACTCGCGAAACTTGAGAAGCTGTTAAGCTCAGCCGGTTACGAAGCAAAACTAATCGTGCAATGCGATGTGAATGAGGATGAAAGTATCCACGAAGCGTTCGGAAAAATCGGTGCCGAAGTCGGTACTATTCACGGAGTTGTCCACTCGCTTGCATTTGCGCATGCTGAGGATTTGAAAAATGACTTTGTCGAGACTACTAGAAGTGGTTATGCATTTGCGCAGGATACGAGTTCTTATTCGCTTATTGCAACTGCTAGAGAAGCCCGTCCATTCATGACAGACGGCGGTTCGATCGTAACAATGAGTTATTTGGGCGCACAGCGTGTGCTTGACGGCTATAATGTGATGGGGGTTGCTAAAGCAGCACTTGAAGCATCAGTCAGATACCTGGCGTTCGATTTGGGGAAAGAAAATATCCGTGTCAACGCAATCTCAGCTGGTGCGATTCGCACACTGTCTGCAAAAGGCATCGCTTCCTTCAATACGATTTTGACGCAAATTGAAGAAAATGCTCCATTAAGACGCAACGTCACACAAGAAGAAGTCGCGGACATGACACTTGTTACGTTGAGCAATCTATCCCGCGGCGTAACTGGTGAAATCATTTATGTAGATGCTGGCTATAATATAATGGGTTAATAAAAACAGCTTGAAAGGACGAATTTGTCCTTTCAAGCTGTTTTTGTGTTTACAAATGGAGAGTGTTAGCATATATTTCCGTTGACCGAGCATATATCACGACAACCAATCATATAACCCACCAACCGATCACATAACACCACTAACCAGTAAAAAAAAGGACTGTCCACAATCAGACAGCCCCTCCCTTTATTTCCCCACTTGTTTCATCAAGTGCTTATTCCCTTTAGTAATGATATTTTCATAATCAATATAATCATATATATCATCCGTAATCTGTTCGCTGAATTTAGCCAACTCTTCCACCGTCAAATCCTCGATTGCTTTCTTTTGTTGCTCGCAGTAAATGATCAGTTTTCCAACGATTTCGTGCGCGTCACGGAATGCTGTCCCTTTGCCTACTAAATAATCGGCAACTTCGGTTGCATTAAGAAAACCTGCTTTAATCGCTGCTTTCATATTATCCGCATTGACTTGTAACGTATCAATCATTTTCGACATGATTTCGAGGCAATCCATTACGGTATCCAGTGCATCGAAAAATTGTTCTTTATCTTCCTGCATGTCTTTATTATAAGTAAGTGGTAATCCTTTCAACGTCGTCAGCAATGAAAACAGAGAGCCATAGACGCGTCCCGTTTTCCCTCGAATTAATTCCGCAGCATCAGGATTTTTCTTTTGCGGCATAATGCTACTTCCCGTTGAATAAGCATCTGCCATATCAATGAATTTGAATTCTTGGCTGCTCCACAAAATAAGTTCTTCACTCAATCGGCTCAAATGCATCATAATAATTGAGAAATCCGACATCAATTCAAGTAAATAATCGCGATCGCTAACGCCATCTAGGAAATTATCCACAGGTTTTGCAAATCCTAATAACGCAGTTGTCACATCACGATCAATGTTATGTGTTGTACCTGCAAGTGCGCCGCAGCCTAATGGGTTTTCATCTAAAATTTCAATCGCATTGCCAACGCGTTTTTTATCCCTACTGAACATTTGTGCGTACGCACCTAAATGATGACTAAAAGTAACGACTTGCGCGCGCTGTAAATGTGTATAACCAGGCATGATTACATTGTTTGCCGCGCCTTTAGTGTTCAGTGAATCGATAAGCATTTGAAGGCTGTCCATTACTTGTGCTGCCTTGCCTTTTGCATACAAGCGCATGTCTACAGCGACTTGGTCATTTCGACTACGTGCTGTATGTAATTTCTTCCCTGTTTCCCCAATGCGTTCCGTCAGATGCATTTCTACGAACGAATGGATATCCTCGTAATTGCCTTCAATTTTAATCGTACCCGTTTCAATATCTTGCAAAATAGATTGCAACCCACCCACAAGCAGTTCGCCTTCTTCTGGTGTCAATAAATCACAGTGCACCAGCATCGTTACATGTGCTAAGCTTCCTGCGATATCCTCTTTATATAATCTATGGTCCACAGGTAATGATGTATTAAATTGCTCCATTATTTCATCTGCACGACTGGTAAAACGTCCGCCCCAAAGTTTCATTTATACGCCCACTCCTTTTTTGTATTTTCTAGCATTCAGTTTCGATAATAAAATCACTGCCAAGACAAGAAGAACTACTGTCAACAGTAACGTCAATGCGCTACCTGTAATACCTGCAACGATAAATCCAACTAACGCAATCGAACCGTTAAGAAGGGCATACGGGAATTGTGTTTTCACGTGATCGATATGATCGGCTCCCGCCCCTGTCGATGATAAAATCGTTGTATCTGAAATCGGCGAACAATGGTCTCCGAAGATGCCTCCTGATAGGACTGCTCCAATACAGACTAACAGATGCGCATCGAGTGCGACAGCCATTGGTATGGCAATGGGTAGCATGATGGCAAATGTCCCCCAAGACGTCCCTGACGCGAGTGCCATTCCTGCACCAACGAGGAAAAGAATTGCTGGGATAATGAAAGCAGGAACATTTCCTTGCATCACTTCCACAATAAAGTTTGCTGTCCCCATCTCATTGATTACTTTACCTAGTGACCATGCTAAGACTAGTGTAATCGCGACATACACCATTTTCTGCATTCCCGATGTATAGATAGAGAAAATTTCATTAAACTTTTTAACTTTATAGATAAGCATTAAAATGACAATTGTTATTGCTGCGAATAAGTATGCCGTCGATAAAGCAATCCTAAAATCATTCCCAGGTACTGGTTTGATAGGGAATCCGAATGAAACTAATAGCCCGAATAAAGTTATGAATAGTACTAATAGTGGAAGTAGTATAAAACTTGCATGACTTCCCTTGGTCATATCTTCACCTTCCTCCGCCTTTCGAAGAGGTGTTGACGTTGGCCAATAAAGTGCACCCGTTTGCTGTATCCTTCTTTCCGCTTTCGCCATAGGACCGAAATCCAGTTTTGCTATGGCCATAAGCGGCACCATCGTTACAGCTAAAATTGCATAAAATTGAAATGGAATGACCTTTACTAACGTACTGAATTCAGAGGTCGTAATGTTCAACAAATCAAATTCATTTTTAATGAGCCCCATTATATATACACCCCATCCGATGAACGGGATTAAAACGGCCACTGGAGATGATGTTGAGTCAATGATCCAAGCGAGCTTCTCTCTAGAGATTTTCGCTTTATCAAAAACCTTCTCAAAAACGGGACCTACGATAAGAGGTGTTCCAATATCGGAGAAAAAGATGAGTACTCCACCAAACCAAGCAGCCAGTTGCGCCTTCACGCGTGTATTAATAAAATTAGTAGCTTTTTCTGCAAGAGCCGCACCACCACCCGATTTCTCCATAAGCGCAACAAATCCTCCTATGAAAAACAGTAAAACTAATACAGCAGCATTGTAGCTATCTGCCACTTGTGGAAACAAGTAATTTCCGATTGTCTCCATTGTCGCTTCAAGCGGACGACCGCCGACCAATAGTAAAACACCAAAGTATGTACCAGAAAATAGCGAAATGACAACATTCTTCGTTACCACAGCTAATATGACCGCAAGTATTGGTGGTAGCAATGATACAATACCCATGTGTTCCAATAAAACCCCTACTTTCATTCACCTTTATGTATAAATATGAATTATATTTTATAATTACATGATTAGCAAGAACTATTAATAGGAAAATTACATTTGAAATTTTCGCGGTTCAAAAAGCGTAACCCGTCGATACGCTTTTTAAATTATCTATAGGGCAATCTACTTTATAGTGCCTGTGTTAAGTATTTTAAACTCCACATCTACCTTGTATTCTGTCGTATCTATTAGTTTCTGCGTTAATTCTTCTGTCCATTTTCCTTTGTGATGCATTCTAAAGTTCTCACTGAATCCCACTGGATCAACTTCTAATTCTTGTAGTTTTTTTAGTAAGTCTTCTATTTCTTTTTTTATGTGTTTGCTAATTTCTTTTTCAAGTTTTTTACTCTCGTCAGCGTTACTAAGATCCCGCTTACCCTGGTATTCAACAACCACTCCCTCTAATTTAAGTGAAATGGACAATTCCGGAGATTCAAGACTTTTATTACTCTTTACTTTCAAATCATTTTTAATTTGTTCTAGAAAAAGTTGTTGATCATGTTCATTTCCCTTGAATTTAATTGCCATTGGCGAAAGCTTATGAATTCCTATCAACGCTTGAATTAATAACGATTCATGATTCGTAATCGTTTGAATCATTTTTTCATCATCAAACAAGGCGATACTCGTGATTTTAAGCGATTTCTCTTTTTTTTCTAAATAAGGAATCATCGTATGGAATATCGGACTTGTTTGGGTATTCATATACTCCTGAACCGTTGTAAAAGGACTAAATGAATTATGGAGTTTAGGCTGAAACAAATCATTCAAATAAGCATCCATATGTTCATTTTCCGGGTAATCAGCTTTTAAAATATCTCCTGCATTATCTTTTACAATAACAAGTCGAACTTTGTTCCCAACCGTTGAATCTCTATAAAAATGTTCAATTACTTCATTCATCTTTCCACTCTTCGCAAATTCTTCATTAAATAAAATTGTTCGTAGCTGGTTTAAAATAATCATTTTGTCTGCTTCTGAAGATATTGCGACCAGCCCTTCTTGTATCATTTCTGTATTAGCTGAATAGACTTCCGTAAGTACTGGAGATTCGCCCATTGGTTGGGGTATAGATACGGTCATCCTCATTTCTTTATCATTCACATAATCAAGGGCAACACTACTGACCAACGCAAAATCTTCCACGGAGCCTCGCTGGCCAACTTGCGTACAACCCATTATAAAAACTGAACATGTAATGAGCATTAGTACTATAATTTTCCTCATCTTTATCCCTCGTTCTTTTTTTGACTAAGTACGTGGATTATACATAATACAGCCGGCCATATAAGCATTACATACATAACGGAAAAAATACGTTCAAACAGTAGCTTTTGGAACTCTACCATAAATGGAAATTGTACAATCGCGTAGACTAACCCTGCAATAATGTATAGATGTGCCTTCTTAGATGTTGAACGAATTGAGTCTAACCCTAACTTTGCAACCCACAAGTAGGTAGCGGTCGTTGATAAAATAAGAAAAACCCATATCGTCATGGCTAGAACATCAATTCGATCAAGAAATGATAATTCTACTTCTTTAAATAAGCCTAAAACTGGATACAAAAGATTTTTAAGTTGCCATTCTGAAAAATACATTACACTCACGAAAGTAAATACAAAGGTGAAAAAGACCGATATCCATAATCCAAGTGAAGCATGTTTCAATGCTTTTTTTTGATTGATGATATGCGGAAAATAAAACGAGATTAATTCGAAACCGCCGACCGCTAGTAACCCATTTTTAGTTGCTGTGTAAAACTCTTGCCGATTGAAGTTAAAAATAGGCATCATATGACGAATATCCCCCGCAACAAATCCCCATTTCAAAAAATAAACGGATCCTATTGTTATGAAAAAGGCTATTATACAAAATCGTGCGATTGATTTGATTTCGCCGCTTACGATGTAAATGAGCAAGAGTAAAAACATGATAAGAGGGCCTGTAATTGGACGGTCAATGAGTACACTAACTTGGATTAATTGAAAATAACTTGCGCAGACGGCTGCTATAACAATGATGAAATAGAAGAGCAGAACAGTATTTATGCTTTTCCCTAACCATTTGCCAAGTAGTTTTTCATGAATGACGAATAAATTATCGTCACGATATTTTAAACCCAGCCATATAATCGGAATAAGTGCAATATTTGCGATAACCCCAAATATTAGTGGCATCCACCACTGACTGTAGCCCATTGAACTTAATCGATTTGGCAATGACAAGACAGTAGCCCCTACAATAACGTTTTGAACGAGAAACACGACATGGTAGCTATTCAGTACTTTAAATTTATTTTTATCCATTGCTTATTCCTTCTTTTCTACGGGAGGTGATTTAGTACTCTGTGCTCTTGAAATACCCGCCTTTTGTCTACGGTACAAAGTTGGCACACGTAAGACGCTGTTTAGATAATCCGACCATTTTCTGGGTATTACGGGTGTCATAAATGGAGTCCCTAAAGAAGTTAAGGTTAATAAATGATGAAAAAGCCATGCAAATGCAATCATCTGACCATATAGTCCGAACATGCCTGCGGCCACAATAAATAAATAGCGAACAGAACGACTCGCGTTACTCATTACAAAATTCGGCGATAAAAAGGATAACAACGCTGAAATCGCGACTAAAACGATAAGTATATTACTTACAAGACTTGCTTCAACTGCGGCTGTTCCAATGACAATCCCGCCAACAATCCCAATCGTTTGACCAATTTTCGTCGGCATTCGTGTGCCGGCTTCTCTTAATATTTCAATAACAAGTTCCATAAATAGCACTTCAAGGACAGGCGGAAAAGGCACCTTGCCTCTAGACTCTTGTAAGTTTAGTAACACATTAAAAGGCAACATTTCTGGATGATGAGATAGCACTGAAATATACGTAGGTGTTAATATTATCGTTAAGAAAAAACCAAAAAAACGAAGAGCACGGAGGAGTGAGGCTGTCGTCCATCGGTTATAATAGTCTTCTGGGGAAGTAAATAGTTCGAAAAATGAAATTGGACAAATCAATACTGCTTGACTATTATTCATTAAAATAGCGACTCGCCCATCTAGCAAGTAGGTTACTGCAGCATCTGGTCTAACCGTTGAAAGGTATTGTGGGAATGGTGAGAGTGGATTGTCATCCATTAGCTGTTTTAAAACAGTGATATCATTAAATCCCGGATGTTTAATTTTAGCTAATTTTTTTAATACTTTATTCAAATTTTCCTTATTCACGATATGGTCCATATAAACTACAGAGATTTTAGTATTTGTTTCAGTTCCTATAGTGTAGTCCTCACTTTTTAGACCTGTGTTTTGGAGCCTTCTTTTTATTAGCGATAGGTTTGTTTGTAACGATTCAGTAAAGGCATCTTGCGGACCAATGACACTGGATTCGGTATCTGTTCCAATAATTGAACTCATAGGAGGGCTATATGTATGAACTGTTATGAATAGATTTTTTTCATGAAAATAGACTATCGTTTTTCCTTCAGTGATTGAAGATAAAATACCTGAAAGACTGACTTTCTCTGGCACATCAGCCGATTTTAGTAAATCTTCCTTTTCATCTAACAAGGGAGAGATCACAGTTCTGTGCAAAGTGAGTTTTTCGATAAGTGAGCTAAAATAAATAATGGTCACAAGCTCATCGGATGTCTGGATATCTTTAAATACGGCATCATTTATACCGGCTAATTCTTTCTTAATCGCGGCAATTGTAATGAGAACTTTGTCATTCTGAGTGGACTTTACTTCATTATTATTAGACATACCACCATCCGAAAAACCCATCTCTATCACCTTCTTTATCGTTTAATAACCTTATCAATATTTCCCAAATCACAAAGGTTTATACAAGTAAGGAACTTCTATACTAAGACAGCAAGGTATGGAATCCAGCTATTTTCGATATTTTTATTGGAGATTGCATATTTAATTTATGATATGACCGATTCGAAGTCCTCAACCTTTTCCTTGCTGTCTGAATCTGGCAGTGTTACAATTGGAAAACGTCTTAATTTAGCGAGTGATACCTATGCATGCATTCAACCTAACCGATTATACGAATACCCCAAAACCTTGACAGGAGCCTGTCAAGGTTTTTTGTTTCCCTCGGGAAAGATATTAATAGGAGGTCATCATTGATGAATAAACATAGCCATTCAAGTGCTTCAATAATTGCGGTTTGGATCAGTTTAATAAGCAATATCCTCCTAACAGGCATTAAACTTGTTGTGGGTTTTCTCTTTCAAAGTCCGGTTCTTCTAGCCGACGGTTTCCATAATGCCGGCGATGTGATTGCCAGCGGTGCGGCCTTAACCTCGATGCGAATATCTAAGCGCCCCGCGGATGATGACCATCCATATGGACACGGAAAAGCGGAAGTAATCAGTTCTGCCGTTGTGGCACTGATTTTAGGAATTGCCGCACTCTATATTGCATTTGAAGCAATTTCTGCACTTTTTGAGGAACCAGCTAAAGCTAGTTTAATTGCTTTACTAACTGCTTTCATTTCGCTTATATGGAAACAGGTCTTGTATGTCTATACAATCCGGATTGGTAAATTGACCAATAGTAAAGGGTTGATTGCGACCGCCTATGATCACTTGGCAGACGTCTATGCTTCCCTAGCAGCTGTTGTGGGAATCGGGCTTGCACTCATTGGCGATCTGTACAACATTCACTTCCTAGCTTACGGTGACCCCGTAGCGGGTATCATTGTGTCGTTTTTAGTGCTCAAACTTGCGTATGAAATTGGAAGAGAAGCAATGGACGTCCTTATGGAGAAAAACATAAGCCAAATCAGACTGGATGAATTCGCGGCTTTAATCATGACAATCCCTGAAGTGAAACGGATTGATCGTTTGCGCGCGCGGGAACATGGTCATTATATTCTAGTCGATCTGCGTGTTGGTGTGCCGGGCGAAATGACAATTCAGGAAGGGCATGATGTTTCGCATAAAATCAGGGATACAATCATGGAATGTAATGAAGATGTGGATGAAGTTTTGATTCACTTGAATCCTTGGTATAAAGAAGACGACTAAAAAAGTTGCGTACATGTCAATGACATGTACGCAACTTTTATTGATTACTCAATTTTTTTCTGGAAGTATTTCTTCTTCTAACTCAGCGTCTTCCACTTCGTCCTCAGTCGATAAAAACTGTTGTAATGCCTGTTTGTTTTGCTCGAAATCGATACTAAGAACTTCCCCTGCCGCTACACGCTTCTCTTCAAAAGAGTGTTCAACAGGAATTCGTAGCGTCTCTATTTTATCAGTCTTGCCAAGTAGTAAACCTTTACCGATTGTAAGGATTGTTCGATTATCGACATTTGTATTAACGTAAGGTTCCACAACACCTAGTAACTTAGGTAAGTTTAGTAAACTGTGGACGCTTACGGCTTCATCCTTTAATTTCGACAACGCTTCCTGCTGCCGTTCCACTCGCCCATAATCATTATGTTTATCGTGGCGGAAACGCACATAGCCAAGTAACTGTTCGCCATTTAGCAATTGGTTTCCAGGCTGTAATGTCATTCCAATTCCATGAGACATGGCATAAGGAATATCAACTTCTATCCCATTAGGAGCTACAACGTCTACAATTTTCGAAAATCCAGTAAAGTCAACAATTGCATAGGAATGAATATCAATATCGAAATTTTCCTTTATCGTTTGTCTTACAAGTTCTGGACCCCCAATAGAAAAGGCAGCATTCATTTTATGGTATCCGTGACCCGGGATATCCACATACGTGTCTCTCATAATAGATACAAGTTTCATCTGATGAGTCGCTTGATTGTAATGAGCAATCATTAACGTATCAGCTCGTGCATCTTCATCTCCCCGCGAGTCACTACCTAATAATAGAACATTAATTTCACCAAACTGAGGATCTGCACCTTCAAATTCATCAAACGACGCGTCTTCTTTAAGCATTCCTTCGTCTGCCAAAGACTTTCCGCTATAGTATTGAGTTACCCCATATGCGATTCCTGCTAACAGAATCACTGCAGTCACTATAAAGAAATTCCTTAGTCCTTTACGTTTCTTATTTCTACGCTCGCTTCTTTTCATTCATAAATCCACCTATCGTTAAATTCTATGTCATGTCTTGTTTACTTACTATCCATTGTTACCTACACTATAAAAATTCTATAGTTGTCTAGACATCTTGTCAACAATCGCTGGTCTTTATCAAGATTTCCCCTTCTCTTTATTTGACACCTTATCTGTGGAATAATTCAAGAAAATAGATGTTACAAAATAAAAGCCTAACGGAACAATGTAGGCTATACTAAGGTATAAGAGGAATGCAGTTTAATCCCTCTCTAGTCAAGGAGCTGATCTGAAATGTTAAAAAAACAGATGGAAAAGTATATTGCAGAAAATACGCTGGATAATAAAATCGAGTTCTTTAATGTGGATAAAGAGTACGCCGCCAAACATCAATTGATTGCTGGGGATGTAACCGTTGTAGAAAAAGCGTTTCAATTCAGCGCCATCGAACGCTGCGTTAAAGAAACGGAAAATTTGATTCGAGAAGAAGATCAGAACTTTTTAAATGACAGCATTTCATATTTAAAAAGTCATATGAATGAATTCGTGTACGTAGAATCAAATGCTTTTGAAGTTATTAGAGTCGACGCCGTCGTTCTGGAACTTGATGATGTCTTTGAAACGTACACTGCCTTATTTGGACTGAAATTACAAAAGAAATTCGGGAATGACATGAAAGCATATCTTGACGCACATTTACACGGCGATGGTGCAAAATATAGTGTCATGTTTTCCAATGAAGACGGATTATGGGATATAAATTTTGCACTTGACTATATAGAAGGTTTTAGTGAAGACTTATCTTTTGTTGAAGTTTATCAACTTATGTACAACTTTATATTCAAATTGATTGAGACCGTTGATGAAGCGCAGTAAAGGATGGGAATTAATTGAGTGATTTAGATTTTATTTACACATATACGCAGCACACAGATGAGCATGATTTGTGCATGTTAGAGATGAGATCCTTTTTCGGCTTTGATGTCACTTCTACCGTGTTGAGAAGTTCTATTAAAATCAATCCAAGTCGCAGTGCATTTATGAAAGAACGACTGGATGTTATGTATGAAAGTGACAGTCTTGATGGAATTTCACAACAGGTTGAACAATACGATATAAGTAATTCTACATTTAGGGTCGTCAGTTTGAATACAACGGATCTCGATTTGACGAAAAAGATTGGACATCCGGAACGTCGGAAAATTGAGCGAGAAATTGGCTTACGTATCAATGGTACACCTGATTTAGTAAACCCGCCCGTCAATACGTTTGGCATAGTTTTATTGGATGGTAAGTGGTATTTCGGGAAACTTGTTGAAAGTGAATCGGTCTGGTTCCTTCATCAGAAAAAACCACATATGTACTCTACGGCATTAAGTACACGTGTCGCAAGAGCTGTAGCTAATATTGCGGTTCCACATCCCCAGGGTGTACGAGCAATCGATCCTTGTTGTGGCATTGGAACCGTACTAGTTGAAGCATTGTCAATGGGTATTAACATCGTCGGACGGGATATTAACCCGCGTGTCGTTTTAGGTTCGAGAAAGAACATTGCCCATTTTGAACTCGTGGGTAGTGTAGATGTCGGCCCTATTGCCGAGGTTGTTGACGACTATGACGTCGCGATTATCGACATGCCTTATAATCTCTTTACACATATTACACCTGAAGCGCAACTTGAAATATTGAAGGAAGCACGCCGCTTTACAAAGAAAGTCATCGTTGTCACGATTGAAACAATCGATCATATGGTTGAAGAAGCTGGTTTCGTTATTACGGATCGTTGTGTAGCGAAAAAAGGGCATTTTATCAGACAAGTACTTGTTTGTGAATAAAAGAAAAGACCTCGTTCAAAGAAGCGAGGTCTTTCCTTTTGTGATTTTGCAGCAGGTATTTCCCCCTAATTAAACTCCGGATAATACAACTCTATTTCTTCCTTCTGTTTTTGCTTGGTACAATGCCTTATCTACTCTGTCGTATAATTCTTCTATTGTTTCCAGATTTTCACGATAACCACCAACACCTAAAGAAATCGTTATATAATCATTCGTTGGGGATAACGATGTTGAAACGGTCGTTCGAAGCCTTTCGGCGATAACCATTGCTTCCTGAACATCCGTTTCAGCCAATAAAACAACAAACTCCTCCCCCCCCAATCTGACACATACATCGTCCCCGCGTAAGATATCGCTCATTTTTTTCGCGAGAAACCTAAGTACTTCATCTCCAATTTGATGGCCGTAATTGTCATTGACATCTTTGAAATGGTCGATATCAATCATTATAATCGAAAACTGTTTTTTGTCCGAAGTCCACCTTGTAGTAACTTTGTCGCCATATCTACGATTCTTTAATCCGGTAAGAGGGTCTGTGTAGGAGCGTTCTTTATAATTCTCTACCCTCAACTGCTGGTCTTTCGCATATTCATGAATTGTTTCATTTAATTGCTTAGCCTCAAAATACCATGTTGGAATGTCGGCATATTGGTTTTGCTCATCGTTATCCTTTAGTTTTGCCGAAAACATTGCCAATTTGCGCAACGGAGATGATAATCTTTCAGTCAAAATAATAGTTAACAGGAAAAAAAACAGGACAAAAGGAAGGGCGTACAATAGCATTTTGTATATCATCCCCTTCAACGGTTTGACGCTTGTTTCATAAGGTGTTTGGGAGACAACTCCCCATCTACTCGACTTAATGTATGTGTAGCCGGCAAGAAATTGCTTACCTTCTGAGTTCGTAACTTTTTGTGCACCACTTTCATGTCCTAGTATTTTTTGCGCGACTTTATTTTCGTTGACTATTACCCCGATTCGTTTTGGATCCGGATGGTAAATCAACATCCCCTTATTATCGACTACCCAAACATAAGAACCGTCCGTAGCATAGTGTTCGTCAAAGATATTATTAATAATATTATCTTCCTGCAAATAAACCGTGCCGCTTAAGAAACCCAGGTATTCATTTTTTTCATTCCACAAAGGGGTGGAGACTAGAATGAGCAGTCTTCCGGTTGCGGCTTTATAAGGCACGGATATAAGATTTTTTCTTTTAAGGAGTGCTTCTTTTGGACCCTCGGTTTCCAGTTTTTTTCCTACTATGCCCAATTCCGGCGAGGTAGCAAGTACCACTCCCTCTTTACTTATAACCGATAGGGAATTAAAGTTTTTACTGCTAGTTAATAGATCTGCAAGTGTGCTAGATAACTTTTCAACGTCATCAATCTCTGCACTAATTTCGGAAGCTTTAATTTGCAAATTACTTTGCATTCCGTTAAATACTTCCTCCGTCAAACGTGCCAATTTCATTGAATAGACTCTGTTGATTTCTAGAGAGTTATTTATTAAATTCTCTTTTGTTACATAATAGCCAGAAAGCAACGTGATACTGAGTATACCAATCATCGCGAATGATATTAAAAACATTATCCAGAAACGTAATGTTTTGATCATATGTATTACCTCTTCTTTAAGTTGTATTTGGTATCTATCATTATATCGGTTATAAAGGTGACAGTTGAATCACTAACATTAGTAGAAATAGAAACTAAAATATCACTAATCAGTTTTATGCAGTATGAGAGGATTCCAATCCCCCTATATATGGTATATAATTCAAGGGATGTCCATATTTAAATTGTAACACTGTTAAATAATTATATTTAGGTAATAAACACCATTACATTCACAATGACGCTTCGGTGATTTTTGTAAGGTGCCTTTGCTCAAACTTTAAATTTCTTCAACTATTAAATAGTAAGAGTTGAAAGATGGTGATGTAATGGAAGTTAAGTCAATATGGGATGAAAGATTGAAAGAGTTTTACATGGAAATCGTGAAATACTTTTCTCTTATTGCAATGGGTGTATTTTATTCCTTTATCATCTTTGGCAGTATTTCTCTTTATTACTACATGAAATTTCTTCAATGGTTACCTCCCCATTTTCCAACCGAAATGATAGCATCATTCGTAATTACATTCACTTTTTTAAAGGCTAACGTTCGTACATTTGTCAAAAAAGCTGATGTTATCTTTTTAATGCCAGCGGAGACAGCGTTATCCTCCTATTTTAAGAAATCGATGTTTTATAGTGCCTTTATAGATGCAATCAAATTGATAATCATGCTACTAATTATTAGCCCTTTACTAAAACAAGGGGAAATTTTCAATGCCGTATCCATTATTACTTTTTCAGGCTTAATCATCTTAAACATTCGCCTGACTTGGATTGAACAATGGCTAACTACTAAACTTCAAAAGCTCTTCCACAAAGTCATTCGGTTTTCAACATTTTATACCCTTACTTATTTTATGTTTACAGGTGAGTGGGCAATTTCAGTGATCTTGTTGTTTGTCAATTTCCTTCTATGGTTCTATGTATTTACTACGCAGGATAAAGGGATTAATTGGAGTTTTTTAATAAACCAAGAAGAAAAGTCCCTGTTAAAGATCTATAAATTTATTAATTTCTATATTGATGTCCCTCACCTTAAGCATTCATTTAAACGGCGGAAGCTTTTAGGTTGGTTGTTAAAAAAAGTAATAACTTATAAACTTTCTTCTTCCTACACGTACTTATTTTCACACTTATTTATCAGGTATAATGAATTTTATTATTTGTATGTGAGATTAACCTTAATCGGGATTGGCGTTAGTTACTTCTTTCCTGCTTATGGCTGGTTTGTTGCTTTTCCACTATTACTTTTATCCGGATATCAGTTACTCCCTTTACAATACTCGATAAATGACAGTTCCCGTATTTATCCCGTATCAACTAAGACACGTAAACAGTCTTTTCAAAAACTACTAATGAGCCTATTAATCGTACAACTACTTTTTTTCAACTTGGCTTCGTTTAATCCTATTTTTGATCTAAAAGTCGTTGTACTAATCTCCATGGAGTTGCTAGTTGCATACTGGTTTGTTTACTTTTTCGCATCGAAACGCATTTTTGTTCAGTAAATTTAATAACCAAAAAAAGTGCCCAGTATGATAACTGAGCACTTTCTTTTTTCAGTTTGAAACAAATGTTGTATAGTCGGCCAAGAGACGTGCGCCGTAGCCTGTTGCAGATTTCGCGTAATATCCTGAAGCGCTGTTTTTACTCATCATGCCTGCCATATCGACATGCAACCATTTACTATCTTGCGGTACAAAACGGCGAAGGAATAAGCCTGCTGTAATGGATCCTGCCCCGCCTAATGAACTGATGTTATTCATGTCCGCATAGTCACTGTCTAGGGACTTATCATACGCTTCGACTAATGGCATCGGCCAGATGAAATCACCGTTTTGATCACCAATTTTTTTCATTTGGATAGAAAGTTCTTCATCTCCGAAAACACCACCGATTTCAGTGCCAAGTGCATTGACGATTGCACCTGTAAGCGTAGCGATATCGACGATGTATTCCGCTTTCCACTCGCCTGCACGAATAAGTGCATCTGCTAAAATGAGACGACCTTCCGCGTCGGTATTGCCGACCTGTACTGTCAATCCATTTTTGTAGGTGATGACTTCACCTGGTAAGACAGATGTGTTATCTGGCATGTTTTCCACGATTGGAATAAGTGCCACGACATTTACTTTTGCTTTCGATTTCGCAAGCAATGTGAGTGCACCTGAAACGGCAGCTGCTCCACCCATATCCATGCGCATATCACTTAAGTCTTTGCCGCTCTTCAAGCTGATGCCGCCTGTATCGAATGTCACGCCTTTACCGACGAGTGCCACAAGCGGTTTAGACGCGTCGCCTTTGTAGACGAGTTCAACGAATGACGGCTTGTAGATACTACCACGAGCGACTGTCAGCACGCCGTTCATTTCCATTTCCTCAAGTTGATTTTTGTCAAAGACATTCACTTCAACGTCAGTACCTTCAAAGTTTTTCTTCAGTACTTCTGGGAATGTTTCTGGATTTAAGACGTTGGACAGTTCATTCATCAAGTCGCGTGAGAACGCAGTTGCTGCCGCACGCATCTTGCCTGCTTCGACGAACGGCTTTGCTTCTTCTCCGACTACATGAAGTTCAGTTTGGAATGCTGTGACATCCGATTTGTATGTAACAAACTGGTATGCCCCTAGTTCCCACCCTTCTGCAAATGCTGTTAGGACAGATTCTTTATCCAACTTTGCGTAAGCATGCGAAAGAATTTCTGCTTCAATAATTGCTGTTCCGGCTTTTTGAGCGCTTACATCACGAGCAATATTCCCTGCTGTTGCGCGAACTTTTTCAAGTGTCGCCTCTTTTTCTTTGCACTCTTTTACTACAATATAATGCGTTTCTTCGATTATTACAGAACTATGCCCCGCCTTTTGATTGGCTACAAATTGTTTGATTGCAGCATTTTCCGAAACAATTGGATCGTTCGCAAAAATAACTTTTACTTCATTAGACATATGAATTCCCCCCGGATAAATTATTTCGACTTCTAAAATAGTTTATCACAAGTTGTCCAACTTCAACGAATTATCTTTTTTCTGGAAAGCTTTCGATAAACACGCGGTATATATCTCTTCCATTCTTCTCTTAATTCATCCCACTGAACAATTTTCCACGGGTTGAAAAAAGTTTGCCCGTTCTTATTAAAAAATAGTTGATTTTCGATGCAATAGGCGGCGTGCTGAATGATTTCCTGCTCATTCACCCACACTACGACATCACCTTCTCGGAATTTTTGGTCCATTAGTGAATAGCCTACATTTTTCAATCCTTCAATAAATGTGTTTTGAAATACCCATTCGTAGATAATCCACTCTCGTTTTGGATTTGTACTGATTGCGTAAAGTACTGCGGCTAGACAGTTAGCTCCTGGCTCTGCAGAAAACGTATTTGCATACTTTTTTAGATGTGCCGGTATGTTTGTTGGAATCTCCTTAGATGTCCAATTGTCATATTCTTGTGCATATGCTTTGATTGCTTCTTCTTGATAAGAATGAGGTAGTTTCATCCACATGTCTTTTTGGATAACGATAACTTGCCGGTCATTCACATTGATGATGTGTTCATTAGGAAGTGCCGTCGTTTTAGAAAAATAGGAGAGCGGAAAAATTAAACCTCTTCCCGCTGCATGTTGCATTCGGAATAAAGCTTCTTTATCTGGTAGGGGTAGAGTCGTTATCCAATCTGGCTGCGCAACAATTACAAATTGAAAGTCTTTTAAAATAGCCCAAGTCGTATAACTGTTAACCCACTGAATTTGGTTATATGTAGAATATCGTAATTCATCTCTCGGAATCACTAATGCCCCTTGTAAATCACTTCCAATCGTTATCAAATCTTCTTCACGCAGAAAAAATAAATCTTTTTCCGGTACATGTTTTTCAATCCAAGTGTCAATTTGCTGTTTGGTTGGGTGTATCTGAACGTTCATTTCCCTGCACCTCCTTATCTATATATATTGAACACATGACTACCTATATAAACTGAGCTAAGGCGCCTTACAAGGGGCAACCGAAGCCCTAAGACTGGCGACGAAGTTGCTTGGCTTAGGGCGGGAGGTATCCCCGAGCGCCGTAGCGTATTCAATGAAAGTCTTCATTTCAGCATATCTAGTTATAACCCTTCCACTGATCTTTGTCGGCTGATTGCTCTCCAATCCCTTCCCACTCACGTAAACGCGTGAAATGTTGCGCTAGGCCATTTGCTGTTTCCGTTATTCTTGCCGGATAGTCAAGTATTTCAAGAAGCCTGATTGCATTCCTTGTTAGTGAAGGACCTGGATGGACCGTATAATCAAACTGGATTTCACCGTTTTCAATCGATTCTCGGAAGTGATGATTTGTATACCGATACTTTGCCATTTCGGTCAGTTCTATATCATGAGATGCAACCACATTGATGCCATTATTTGCAGAAAGCCACTCCATAATTGCAGCAGATGCAGCGATCCGCTCTATCGTATTTGTTCCTTTCAATATCTCATCTATAAAGGAGATGCATGGCTTTTCTTCCTCAATCAACTGAATAATTCGTTTGAGCGATTTAATTTCGGCGATAAAATAACTATCCCCATCTAATACATTGTCCTGTATCGCCATAGATGTCACGATAAAGCTCGGTTTCATCATCCATTTTTCCGCCAATGCCGTATTGATAGTCTGTGCCAAAATCGCATTAATAGCGATTGCTTTAATGTACGTTGACTTTCCGGATGCGTTGGAGCCAGTAATCAACGTACATTTGCCAAGGGTCGATGTATTTGTAACTGGCTTATCAATAAGTGGGTGAGCCATATTTCCGAATGAAATTTCTTCTTTACCAATAAAAATAGGCGTACAATATGTATCAAGCGATTTACGGTAAAACCCGACGGCAATCGCAGCATCGAGTTCACCAATACGCTCCCAAACTTTACGGTACTCCTCTTTATGATTGGATACCGTTTTGATGATTTTATTATAAGAAATGAAATCCAATAAAAATAAGATTCGAATGTACTCAAAAATAAAATCAAATTCTCCGCCGCCTTCTTTTCCAATAGCAACAATTTTTGTCAACGTCAATACTTTTTTGATAGGTTGTACCTGTTGTTTGAATTCCTTTGCATATCTTGTGAATTCAGGATGTTTGGCGGACGCTAGGCTTTTTGCAGCATGAATGATGGCTGCTACATACGAGACGGCAAACAGTTCATTTTCTAACATCGATTTATTTCGATAGTAAATGATTGTATTGAGTAGAAATGATCCTAAAATAAGCATAATCCCGTATTTCAAACTAGAAAACATCAGGGTGATTGACACGATTGGCAGTACACCCAATAGAATATAAATAGATGCATGTTTAATTTTATTGCCTTGGTTTTCGTGAAAAAATGATGATGAATTTGTATAATTTCTTTTTCCTAGACCTGACAATATCAGAAGAAGCTCTTCCCTTAATTCCTGATTGCTTGCCAATAAGGTATAAAGTTCCTCATTATTTTGCACCTGTACAAGGGATGGGTTGATATCTCTAAGCTGATTGAATAAGTATTCTGACCCTACAGTGGACTGTGTATAATTGAGCTTTTTGAAAACTTCATTCATCGCTAAGTCATCCCACGTCAACTGATCTACGCCATCATACCCTAATTTAATGTTTTTCTTGTTTTCCCAGTAAGATGAAACTGTTTGGAAACTCTCACTAGCCGCGTGGAAGTGCCCCGATTCCCATTCTTTCCGGAACTTTTTAAGTTTCTTGTTGTTTTTCGTTAGGTAATGATAAACGATAAAAACGACCACTATTAGTATGATAATGATTAAAGAATTCACCACTTTAACCACACCCTTCTTTATATGCCTTATTATGTAATACGTTTAAAAAGATTGAAAGTTTCATTTTTTTGTTTTATTATCATTCTCGGCCTTTTATCATATTTGTGGCACTTTTCTTACTCAAACCTTCTGGAGGTAATTACATTGAAAAAAGTATGGAATCATCAAGGAATTTTTGAAAAATTTGAAGCGAATCGCAACGAGGAACTAGCTGGACCGATGACTGCCTATATGAAAGGTCATTTCCCTTTCCTCGGCATCAAGAGTCCACTTCGTAAGCAATTATTAAAAGAGCAGTTTGCGGAATGCGCGTTGCCTGAACCTGGACAACTTTTTAATGAGGTATGGAAACTATATAATCTTCCAGAGCGGGAGTACCAATATTCAGCATTTGCTCTGATTGAGAAAATGAAAAAGCATCTAACAACAGAAGATTTCCCTGCTTTACTTCAATTGATTGAAACGAAGTCATGGTGGGATAGTGTCGATTCGATTGCTCCACATTTTGCTGGTCGTATTGTAAAACTTGATCGCGATTACGGCGAAAAAATCATGCTGGAGTGGTCTCTTTCTAACAATATGTGGACAAACCGTTCTGCGATTCTTCATCAACTAAAATTCAAACAAGAGACGGATACGGATTTATTATTCGAGATTATCAAACAACATTCTAGTTCAGGTGAATTTTTCATCCAAAAAGCGATTGGTTGGGCTTTACGGGAATATGCCAAGACGAATCCGGATTGCGTGAAATCATTTGTGGATAGACATCATTTAAAACCACTTAGTAAAAGAGAAGCTCTGAAACACTTTAAGTGAAAGTAATAAGACATCTGAAAATCAGTAACGGGTTCGGTTGATGGGGAGAAAAACGCTATAGACAGTGTAACTATCATACTAATCGGTATATTTTTCAACAGTAAATTAACAATATAAATGGCAAATAAAAACGCTCAGAAGGTGGCGTTCTTTTGACTTATATTCACTATCCTTATTTTACTATAGTACCAGTTAGCTCAATAATATTATTGGCATGGCACTCCGTTACATAGTCAAAATAGATTTTCTACTATTAATAATTTACAACCTCAACTTATTTTGTAATTAGTATAGATATTTGGTAAAATAAATGCATTACTTAATATTAAAAAAGGGGTGAACAATTATGTTTTACGCACCTTTATTCGAAAATGATGTACCAGTAGTACTCTCCCGCTCTTAATGGAGAGATAGCTACTTCTCTCCGTTAAGGCATATAAAGCCTTAATTAAAACGGAGGGTATAAAATGAAAAACACACTATTTGGTTCTTTATATTTAATAATAGCTTCAAGTATCTGGGGAGGTATGTATGTTGTCGTTAAAGTATTAGTGGCAGTCATACCACCATTAGAACTTGTATGGATGCGTTATTTAATAGCATTAGTTGCACTAGTCATAATTGGACTGGTGACTAGACAAAATTGGAGAATTAATAGACGACACTTTGGCATTATAATTGCTATTGCAATTATAGGGTACGTCATTTCCATTGTGACTCAAGAAACAGGTACAATGCTTTCTACTGCACAGATGGGTGCTATTATCACTTCCACAACACCCGCATTTATGGTTTTGTTTGCTAGTTTAATCCTTAAAGAACGTTTAACTTTAAAGAAGGCTATTTCAGTTAGTTTAGCCACTATTGGTGTGATTATCATTGTTGGAATTGATGATATTAATATGTCTAGCATGCTTGGTGGAGTATCACTTATTATCGCAGCATTAACATGGGCGTTAATGTCTGTACTCATAAAACGTATACCAAGTGATTATTCACAAATTGTCGTTACGACCTATGCTACTTTAATTGCTGTTGTTGTTATAACTCCTTTTGTTATACCAAAATTACCACAAATTGATATGAACGATTTAACTAATCCAACCATTTGGGGAGGATTAATTTATTTGGGTGTAATATCGACATCTATTGCATTTCTATTATGGAATCGTGGATTACAAATGTTAAGTGCCTCCAGTGGGGGAGTTTTCTTTTTCTTTCAACCCATTGTTGGAACATTATTGGGATGGTTAATACTAGGTGAAACGATTAGTATTACCTTTTGGATAGGTTCTATTTTAATTCTCTTAGGGGTCTTACTAGTTATTAAAGATGGACAAGAAGAACAAAAACCCCCTAACCATTCTTTTTCTCAATAAATAATGTGAAAACAAATTTTAGGAGGCATTACTATGGCAACTTTTGACGATTTCCAAAAATTAGATATGCGTGTTGGAGAAATTACAAGAGCAGAAGCTTTTCCTAAAGCAAGAAAACCAACCTATAAATTATGGGTGGACTTTGAGAAGAGAAAGGAATTAAACAAAGTAGTGCTCAAATAACAGATTGTTATGATTTAAATGAACTTGTCGGTAAACAAGTATTAGGAGTAGTCAATTTTCCTCCTATGAGAGTTGCTGATTTTAGTTCAGAGGCTTTAGTGATGGGTGTTTATTCAGAACAAGGTATTGTTCTTATAGAACCTCAGCAAAAGGTTAAAAAAGGTGACCGTTTAGGGTAAGGGTGTTATGTACACATAGCTTAAAAATTCCACCTAAAATCAAAGTCAAAGTTAAAAAACACAAGTGGTATCATTCACTTGTGTTTTTTATTTTTAATAGTCATTCAAACAGCCTGTTTTTTTAAAGTCAATGTTTCACTAACCTGCATCTTTAGTTGAATAAAAAAAAGGGTGCTAAACCCCTAATTGAAGTAAAGCAACCCGTTAGTTGAATTAGAACAGAAACGCTTACATAACAATCGTGCCCGCTTGCGGAACAACTTTATCGACGTGATTATCTGTTTCACTGGCGGTCTGTCAAAATCCATTAATTATTGGCCCTATAACTATTAATTATCCATAATTTATTTGATTTTCTCCGCCAACTCTAAAATAATTCCCTCTGGCCCTCTGCAGTAGCATAACTTATACCTTTCTTCATAGTGTAGTATCTCACTAAAGATTTTCGTACCTTTCTTTTTCAACTTGGCAACAACAGCATCAATATCTTCAACAGCAAATGCAATATGCCGGATACCCGGAGTATTTGGAAAAGGTTGCTGAATATCTCTTTCATCTGACGGATTATAAAATTTGATTAGCTCTATCCACACCTGACCGTCTTGCGTCCCCAATCCTACACATGCTACTTTAACGTCATTAAGCCCAAATACCTGATTTATCAACTCTCCTTCCATTTCCCATTCCCCATGCACCTCAAGGCCAAAATCGAGAAAAAAATCTTTAGCGGCAGAGAGATCATTTACGATTACACCCACATGATCTATTCTATGGATCTTCAAATCTCATACCTCCTATGTTCCTGTTATTTTGCAATAACTTGTATTCTTGATAAGTTTGTTTGTAATTCTAATTCTAATTCGCTAAAAACAGAAAATATCCTTGTCCAATAAACTGGCCCAATTGTTGAACAGGAAGAGTGAAGCTTATTCAACAATCACGCCCGTTTAAGGCAAAACAAAAGATTATAAAAAGACATACTGTTGTTTGCTTCAAATAGTAATTGAGAATAAATCAAAGCACAGTTCATCTTATGATAGAGAATAGTAATTTGGCTAAGAGATACTTTCTTCAACTAATGATGCACGTCGTTTCATTTTGTTTTTCAATGTTTAAACTCCAAACTGTTTAAAATGATGGTCAAGGTGCTTGTATATTCCTTTAC
>NZ_JADPRX010000017.1:0-80482 GCF_017347125.1 Sporosarcina sp. E16_3 | reverse complement strand
TGGCGATTGTGGTGAAGTGGTTAACACATCGGATTGTGGTTCCGACACTCGAGGGTTCGATTCCCTTCAGTCGCCCCATTTTTATATTCAATTAAAACAAACTAGATATCATGGCGATTGTGGTGAAGTGGTTAACACATCGGATTGTGGTTCCGACACTCGAGGGTTCGATTCCCTTCAGTCGCCCCATTTATCTTTTTGGGGTATAGCCAAGCGGTAAGGCAACGGACTTTGACTCCGTCACTCGTTGGTTCGAATCCAGCTACCCCAGTTTCGCGGAAGTAGTTCAGTGGTAGAATACGACCTTGCCAAGGTCGGGGTCGCGGGTTCGAATCCCGTCTTCCGCTCCAATTTCTACGGCGGCATAGCCAAGCGGTAAGGCATGGGTCTGCAACACCCTTACCACCGGTTCGATTCCGGTTGCCGCCTCCAATTTTCTTATGTATCGTTGTTCGTGAACAAAATAGTGTTATGCCCGAGTGGTGGAATGGCAGACACGTCGCACTCAAAATGCGATGCCGTAAGGCGTGCCGGTTCAAGTCCGGCCTCGGGTATCAGATGGAAAAGACACAACTTAGGTTGTGTCTTTTTTTGTGTTTCATTTTAACTATATAAGTTACAAATAAGTACTATATAGCCGGCACTTAACAAATGGAATATTCTTACTGCATCGCTTAGTCGCTTGGTGATGGCCTTACTGCATCGCTTAGTCGCTTGGTGATGGCCTTACGCAATAAGCCCGTCAGAAGAACACGAGGCCACTGAAAAAGCACCCCAGTCAGAACGATCTTTCACTTAGTAGAGAAAAGGTCGTTCTTTTTTTGTATAATGAAAGTAACAATTATCCTAGGCGGTGTTCCCGATGATCTCCAACCAACAGTCCCTTACCCTAAGTCCATATGCGACAATTTACGATCTTGTCGTGCCTCGTGATAACCAGCTTCGTCAAATGAATGACCTAGTTGATTTCTCTTTTGTCCTCGAGGAATTGAAGGAAAAGTATTGCCATGATAACGGCCGCAATGCCGTTCCCCCTGTCCGGATGTTCAAATATCTTTTGTTGAAGTCCATCTTCGATCTATCCGATGCTGATGTTGTTGAACGATCCAAATATGATATGTCTTTTAAATTCTTTTTGGAGATGGCACCAGAAGATGAGGTAATCAATCCAAGTTCTTTAACGAAATTCCGAAAACTTCGCCTTCAGGATATTAATCTATTGGATATGTTAATTGAAAAGACAATCGGGATTGCATTGGGTTGTGGCCTTATCGAAAGTACATCCATTATCGTGGATGCCACACACACTAAGGCCAGATACAATCAGAAATCACCTAAAATGTTCCTAATGGAGAAATCGAAACTATTGCGTAAGGCTGTATACAAAGTAGATGAAAAGATGAAAGAAAAGTTTCCACAAAAGCCAATTAATGACGATTTGGCTGCCGAATTGGACTATACTCGAAAAGTTATTCAAGCCGTTGAAAAGGAAGAGGTCATCTGCCAATACCCAAAAGTTAAAGAAAGACTAAACTACCTAAAAGAAGTAGTCGATGACCACGAGGAACATCTTTCATACTCGGATGACCCCGATGCACGGGTGGGACATAAAACGGCAGATTCCTCTTTTTTCGGATATAAAACACATATGGCAATGAATGAGGAACGGTTAATCACGGCGGCAGTCATAACCACAGGAGAAAAAACCGACGGAAAATATCTACAAACCCTAATCAAAAAGAGTAGGAAAACGGGAATGATCATCGATACAGTCATCGGTGACAAAGCTTATTCTGAAAAAGAGAACATCCAATACGCCAACAAGAATGGCCTTAAACTGGTCGCTGGTTTAAATGGAACAGTCACACAAGGATTCCGAAAAAAAGAAAACGAGTTCGAATTTAACAAAGATGCCGGCATGTATGTCTGTAAAGCTGGCCACATGGCCACCAAAAAAATCATAATTGGCAAAAATAGACACGGAAAGAACCCTCGTGATACCTATTTCTTTGACGTAGATAAATGTAAAGTGTGCCCACTTAGAGAGGGCTGTTACAAAGATGGTGCCAAAAGCAAATCCTATTCCACCACGATTAAATCGACGGAACATACAGAGCAGGAGGCTTTCCAAGAAAGCGACTTTTTCAAAATGAAAATGAAAGAGCGCTACAAGATCGAAGCCAAAAATAGTGAATTAAAGCACAGACACGGGTTTGAAACAGCATCATCCCCGGGTCTATTCGGCCTGCAAATACAAGGAGCCACCGCAATATTCGCTGTAAATATGAAGCGGATTCTAACCCTACTCAAGGAAAAAGAGAGCTGAAAGGAAGTAGGAATGGTGACTAATTTCCAGAATGGTTGGAAATTAGTCGCCTTTTTTTGTCTAACAATCGAACTGTACCTTGAAAGATTAGTTTTTCAGCGGCCTCGAAGAACACTGTCGGTCTTATTGCTTCGGCTCACACTTGTCGCTCCTTCGCTAGATGTGTTTGTTATACGGGTGAGGTATACCACCTAGTTATTTCTAAATAAGTAGTCCCGAATATATATGCTTAAATAAAGAACTCCTTTGAATTCGCTGCCCCTGTTAAGGCGCCTTCGCTCAGTATATATACCAGATTCAATACTTCAACTTAGTAACAGTGGCCTTTCGCCTTGTTATGACCGCCATACGTTTTATCTTGGAAAAATAGTGAAGAAAGATACTTTCTATATAGGTTGGCTGTAATATTTTACATAGTGAATCGTCTAATAGTTAAAGGAGGGGAGATCGTGTGAAGAACCATACAATCGAGGAGTGGTTTCAACTGTACGAAAGGGATATCACAAGTTACCTAACTTACTATACAGGCTCGACGGATGTCGAGGATCTTGTACAAGAAACTTTTATGATAGCTATGAAAAAAATGGCTGGGTTCAAGGGGCAATCCCATCCGAAAACTTGGTTGATTTCTATTGCAAGAAATAAGGTTGTTGATGATTACCGTAGAAGGAAAGTATGGGAGAAAATCAAGCACTTAGTTTTCCGCGACCCAAAAAATTCAAATGAATTGGAAGAACAAACAATCCTTAATCAGGAGATTGTCCAATTATACAAAGCAATTAATCAACTTCCTCCTCGATATAAAGAAGTAGTAATCTTGAGGGGGATTTTGGAGTTAACGCCTAAAGAAGTGAGTGAGGTATTGAAAAGCACCGTGAATCATGTGAATGTCATGTTTCATCGCGCATTAAAGAGACTTAGAGAAATACTTGTAGAGGAGGGATTTACTTATGAAGAGAGTGGAGAACTTACAAGAGAATCTGAAAAACCTTCCTAAATACACATTAAATGAAAAACAGAAAGAAAAAATCAGCTTGGCATTGAAAAGGGAAATGAAGCCTAGAAAAAGAGTAGACTTTATTAAACCTTTCACCGCATTTGCTTTATTATGTGCAACAGTATTTGCCTTTATCCTATCAAGTGATAGTGAGAGTAATAATTGGTTTAATGAGTTAAGGCAGTCGTTTCGGCCTCAAGTTGAATTGACTGCGCAACAAGCGGAAACTTTTTACTTACCACATAATAATCAAGAAGTTACTGGGATTAAAGGTAAAGTGGGAATGTTATTTAACGGACAGTTTGTAGCCGAAGATGCGAGAAGAGGATCAAAAATGATGCTCTACTTTTGGGGGGATTCATCGGAATTTGCGGGAAAAAGTTATAGGGTAGAAGCTAGGAATACTTACGATGAAAAAATCATGATTTCTGAAGGGACTTTTGATGGTTTTCTATTCGGTGAAGATATTCAACAGATATTGACGAGCTTCCCACCATTTCCGAATGAGGGGGAATGGCAACTCTCCTTTTACATGGATGATCAATTATTTGAGGAATTTAAAATTGAAGTTCTTCCTCAATTTCCAAAGACTGAACATTATACTTTGATTAATGATCCAATGGAACTTACAGTAGATGAGAAAACTGAAATCTATATTGAAAGTTCGGTGGAAAGTGGGAAGGAAATAGAAGTGAAGGTACTCAATAAGAAAGGAAGTATTGTTTCTGAACATGTTTTTATTCAGAATGGGGGATCTACTGTAGCGGGTTCGTTTATTTATCACTATCAAGGGAATTTAAAATTTCCGGAAAAAGGAACATGGGCGTTACTGATCAATGGCGAAAAAACACAGCCGTTTAAAAATTGAATCTACACAAAATCGCTCCTTACCGCCGAAGCGGAAGGAGCGATTTTCATAGAGGGGATCCGATGACACTATTTTGGGTTGTCCATAGCAATTGCCTTGGTCGGTCATTGGAGATTGGTCACAAAGTAAATGGTGACAGGTTATTGGTTTGCCTGCAATTTAAATTGGATTGATCCCTACTCTATGCCTCGGAGAGGAGTCTCACCTTTCCGAGGGCATTAAAAGTACTTTGAATCGTCAAATTCCAAGACAATAGAATAGTTTTTTGCATTAATAGAATTAGATAATTTATGGGCATCCTTTTCTGCTTGTAATGACTTCACCCGATAGTCCTCGGGATCGAATAAAGCGACACGGTATACGATGGTGCTTTCAGAGTAACCATACTGAATTACTTCTTTTTCTGCCATGGACAGTTCTTTATAAAAGCGGGATTTGGCACGTAGTTGTGTAGCTAGTTCAATCGCTTCTACAATGGCAAGTTGCTGCCCATGGAATTCTAGTGTGTTATCTATATTGGCACGATACATGAGGCGATCGAGCACTCTACTATCTAAACGGACATCATCTAATTCGGTTTCCACGACTTTTAGGGTGCGTGGACCTAAATCAGGAGTGCTGCCTTTTTCTAAAGTCGTAAAGGCGACGCGTCTCATTTCATCTTCTAGCTCATGAATTCGTTTTGTTAAAATGCTTTTTAATTTCACGGCTTCAGCGAGTGTTATGTTGCTCATTTGTTCATCCCCTAAAATACAAATAGTGTTAGTCTACTACAATGGAAGTTTGTCCCTCGTGTAAAACATAAGAACGGACGTCTCCGCCGCTAAGACTAGTAAACATGTTCCCGCATGCTGTTGTCAGTTCAAACGCTTTAGTAGCATCCATAGACGGGCGTAGGAAGAAGATATGTAGCGCGTCTGTCGTATCTTCTGTTACAGCGGTGCGGATAGAATCGACATATGGACTGCCGAATGGGCTATAATCGTCTTTTAATAGTAGAATGTTTTGTAATGAATTAAAACGACCATTTAATCCATCATATCCATCCTCAGCTGTTCCTGAAGTAACGACTACATTGCCGACAATCTTTTCGAGGTCGTAGATGCCTACTGGAATTTCATGTTGCAGGGAAAAGAAGTTATTCAAGTCGACAGCATTGTGGAATGGATCGATGTAGTTTTGCTTCTTAATGCGGCGCATAAGTGCTTCTGTAGAATGGCGATACCGATTAGGGTCTGCGCCAAGTGCTTTCCATACAGTGCGCCATTCGTTAATGCCAGGGAATTCGGTTACGGGTTTGTTTTCCAGCTCAAAGAAAAGTTGCTCTTGGAATAATTGCAATTTTCCTTTTAGCATTTGAGGCGATTCTGACACTGTAATTTTGGTATAATGGTTAATGCCCAATTTTAATCCGGGTACGGCACCTAAAAGTTTCATATCCATTTCGATAATCAATGACTTCACCCTTTATATAGTTTAATTCAATAGTAGCATAGTGGAGGCGATACAGTGTGAATGCTGTTCAGTTGCAACAGGCAGTAAGGGACTATGCGGAGTCAATCGGCATCGACAAAATTGGTTTTACAACAGCTGCTCCATTTCGTGAGTTGAAGAACCGCTTAAAGCGGCAGCAAGAACTTGGCTACCAGTCAGGTTTCGAAGAAAAAGATTTAGACAAACGGACAGAACCCGCTCTATTGCTTGATCAAGCGGAAAGTATTATTGCTATTGCTGTCGCCTATCCGTCCAAAATGACGGATTCTCCGAGGGGAAAAAAAGGTGAGCGACGGGGTATTTTTTGTCGTGCATCGTGGGGGACAGATTATCATACGGTCCTCCGTGAGAAGCTGAGACTGCTTGAAGGCTTTATACTGGAACATGCACCAGCAGCAAGGGTTCGCTCGATGGTGGATACGGGGGAGCTTGCAGATCGCGCAGTTGCAGAACGGGCAGGAATCGGTTGGTCGGCAAAAAATTGTTCAATCATTACGCCAGAATTTGGTTCGTATGTTTACCTGGGCGAAATGATTACCAATATCCCATTTGCGCCGGATGTTCCGATGGAAGATGAATGTGGGGATTGTACACTTTGTCTTGACGTATGTCCAACCGGGGCTTTGATTCAGGGGGGGCAATTAAATGCGCAGCGTTGCATTGCTTTCCTTACACAGTCGAAAAAGCCAATCCCGGAGGAATTTCGTATGGAGTTTGGTAATCGGGTGTACGGGTGTGATACATGTCAAACGGTGTGTCCGAAAAATAAAGGAAAGCATAATTTGCATCAGAAAGCTTTCCAACCGGATCCTGAACTGGCCAAGCCACTTCTTCAACCAATTATTAGGTTGTCCAATCGTGAATTTAAAGAGAAGTTTGGACATGTATCAGGATCTTGGCGTGGAAAAAATCCGATTCAGCGAAATGCGATAATTGCACTTGCACATTTCAAAGAGGAGTCTGCGGTACCTGAATTGATTAGTATGTTAGAAAATGATCCGAGGCCCGTCATTCGTGGTACGATTGCATGGGCACTAGGTCGAATTGGTTTGGAAGAAGGTTATATAGCTATTATGGAAGCGTTATTGACAGAGGAAGATCCAGAAGTACGCGCTGAATTAACAAAGGCAGCGGAATCCTGGGAAGAAAGAGTTTAATTGGAGGAATCACTGAGATGGCTATACATGTAGCGTTATTTGAACCACAAATCCCTGCAAATACAGGGAACATTGCAAGGACATGTGCAGGAACAGGAGCGAAATTACATCTCGTGAAACCGCTCGGGTTTTCGACGGATGACAAAATGTTAAAACGTGCAGGGCTCGATTACTGGGAGCACGTCGACATTACGTATCATGAAGGAATTCGTGAGCTATTTGCGGCGAATCCTGATGCATTATTTTACTTTTTGACAAAGCACGGTGAAAGTACTCACACTGCATTCGATTATTCTGATGGTACGACAGATATATTTTTTGTTTTTGGTAAAGAGACGAGTGGACTTCCTGAAGATATTTTACAGGAGAATAAAGAACGGTGTCTGCGAATTCCGATGAACGACAATATCCGATCGCTTAATTTATCAAACACGGCGGCGATTCTTATATATGAAGCGCTTAGGCAACAAGCTTATCCAGGATTGGTATGAAAAAACGGGACAGCCTATAGGCGTGTCCCGTTTTGTTCAAAGAAAAGAAAGTATAAGCTTTGTCTGCTTAGATCGGAGTCTAGACTCCAGGCGCTTTTCTAAAGTTATTTTTTTAGGCCAGGTATCTTAACCTTGCCAGGTTTATCGTCGTATCCGCCTGTGAAAATTGCAGATAAGAATGCAAAGCAAACACCTATAATTAGAATTACTGTCATGATAGGTACCTCCTGTAAATTCATTAGTAGCTTCGTTAAGTATACCCTATTTTTAATGGAATTGAAACGACAGTCAGGAAAAATTGTGACAGAGCTAAGAAAAATGAAACTTTGTGCTAACTTGTCCGTATATAACATATCGACTTAAATGATATGGAGGTAGAATATAGTATGAAGAACTATTCAACAGGTATGAAATGGGTCACAGCAATTGCGGAAGGTTTTCTTGCGATCCCGATCATTGGCGGAGTTTTTGTCATAAGCTCCGGTTATTCGGCGCTTGGTGTCATGTTCGTATTACATGCAATTACGTTACTGCTTTCAATCCGAGATATGCAAGGCAAGGCAGCGTCCATCCTGGGTCTCGTGACGAGCGTAGTAAGCGCCATTCCGTTCATCGGCTGGTTCATGCACCTACTGACTGCAGGAGCGCTCGTCCTGTCAGCTATCACTTCTAGAAATAGAATCAATATGTAAAGAAATGCCCTTCCGAATACTAACGGAAGGGCATTTTTAAAATATAAGAAACTATAATTTTTTCACCTAGTAACGGTGTCTAGACTCCAGGCGCCAACTCCTCGGGACATAAGTCGGTCAGGCTATTCGGCAAAGAACGCCGCTTAGCCAGCCCGTCTTATACCTGTCGGAGCTGAACGGCGCCTTGCGCTTTTCTTAATGTGGTAAATAGAGCAGTTGATAGGTGAAGAGTACTGCGAAAATATACAACAGGATGGGAACTTGTTTCCCTTTCCCTTTGACAACTTTTAATAGTGGGTATGTGATGAAACCAAGAGCAATCCCTGTCGCAATGCTAGAAGTGAGTGGCATTGTTAAGATAACAAGAAAGGCTGGGAATGCTTCATCGAATGAATCCCAATCAATATCTTTAACTGCGCCAATCATCAAGCTTCCAACGATGATCAAAGCAGGAGCGGTTATTGCAGAAACCCCTGATAATGTACTGACGAGTGGACCGAAAAATGCTGCTACAATAAATAGAATGGAAACAGTCAATGATGTCAGTCCAGTACGGCCGCCTACAGCAACCCCAGATGAGGATTCAATGTACGCTGTTGTCGGGCTTGTTCCGAACATGGAACCAAATGTCGTTGCTACAGAATCTGCAAGTAATGCTTGACGCGCACGGGGAAGCTTATTCCCTTTCATCAGGCCTGCCTGTTTTGCGACACCAATCATCGTGCCGGTCGTATCGAACAAGGTGACAATAAGGAATGCAAAGACGACACCATACAAGCCGTTTGAAATTACATCACCCACTGCTGTAAGTGGATTCCAAACAAGAATCCCTTCCGGTAGTTGAGGTAGTTTCCATAGAATTCCTTCAAATTTAAGCTGACCTGTAAAGGCTGCGACAATACCTGTTAGAATCATTCCGATGAAAATCGAGCCGTAGATGTTTAAGGTCATAAGAATAACTGTCACAAGAAGACCGAACAAAGCTAACAGCACGGGTGGGGAAGTGAGATCGCCGAGCTTAACAAGATTGGCCTCATGTGGAGTAACGAGTCCAGAAAGACGCAAGCCAATAAAGGCAATAAATAGTCCTATTCCAGCGGTAATTCCGAGCTTAAGACTTTCGGGAATTGACTCAATTAATTTTTCGCGGAAAGAGGTCATGGACAACAGAACAAATAATAGTCCAGCTACGAATACTGCAGAAAAAGCAGTCATGTAATCAAGTTGTCCGTCAGATGCGAGAACAACCGATGTAAAATAAGCATTCAATCCCATTCCTGGTGCAATGGCAATTGGGTAGTTGGCGAAAAGAGCCATCCATAATGTACCGACAACAGCAGCGATAATCGTCGCGATGAACACTTGCTCGAATGGTACACCTGCATCAGCAAGAATAATTGGATTGACAATGACGATATAAGCCATAGTCAAAAAAGTTGTCATACCGGCTAATACTTCAGTTTTCACGGTAGTATTGTTCTTTTTTAATTGAAACAATGTAATTCTCCTCTCAAAATACGAACGAAATGAAGTCCAACTACAATAATATTCGCTTTTACATTTAAATTCAACTTTCAAACTTAGTCAGGGAATTCGTAATATTTGAATGACGATTGTACAATTGAGATAGAAGAGATGAAAGGGGAAATTTGAATGTCAAAACTATTTAACGGAACAATTCAGCTTGCAAATGGTGTGAAAATGCCACAACTTGGGCTTGGTGTTTATAAGATGACGGATCCCGAGCAAACGGTCGAGGCAATTACATATGCAATCGGGACTGGCTACCGTGCAATTGATACGGCGGCAATCTATGACAATGAAAGCGAAACAGGCGAAGCGATCCGTCACTCCGGTGTTCCGCGGGAAGAGCTATTCATCACTTCGAAAGTCTGGAATACTGATCAGGGCTATGACGGGACACTCCGCGCATTCGAGACTTCATTGAAGAAACTAGGCTTAGGTTATTTGGATCTTTATTTGACACATTGGCCTGTGTCGGAGAAATATGTCGACACTTATAAAGCGATTGAACGCTTGTATGATGAAAAACTGATCCGCACCACGGGTGTCTCTAATCATCATGCCCATCATCTCGAAAAAATCTTCGTAAAAGCGAATGTCGCACCAATGGTGAACCAGATTGAACTCCATCCGTATCTGACACAGGAACCGCTCCGCGCGTTTTGCAAAGAGAATGGTATTGCTGTTACATCTTGGTCACCACTTGCACGTGGGAAGTTACTTGCAGAACCAACACTTCTTAACATCGGGGAACAATACGGTAAAACGCCTGCGCAAATCATTATCCGGTGGCATTTGCAAAATAATCTCATTGTTATTCCGAAGTCAGTGACACCTGAACGTATCCGAGAAAACAGTGAAGTTGCTGATTTTGAACTGTCGAATGAAGAAATGGCATTGATTAACGCACTTAATCGCGATGAACGGACTGGAACTGACCCGGATACCTATTAATTTTGAAAAAAGAAATGCCATGGAGAAATACGCTCCATGGCATTTTTTAGCTATTTATCATTTCGATAAGCGTCTGTTCTTCTGTAAATGGATGGATGAACGATACTGCAGTTGCAGTTAACCGATAATGACCGTCTTCCGTTTCACTGCCGTCATATAGTGTATCGCCTGTAACTGGATATCCAATATGCGATAAATGTACACGAATCTGGTGTGTCCGGCCAGTTTCAAGATCAGCTTCTACGATGGACGTCTCTTCTTTTCGTTCAATTAGCCTGAAGTTTGTAACAGCGGTTTGTCCAGACATGGAGACAATTCGTTTGGCTGGATGATGGCGGTCTTTTCCAATCGGAAGTCTAATCGAACCTTTAGGTCGTTTCAAGTAACCGTCAACTTCAGCAGTGTATTTCCGCGTGATGTCGTTACTCTCAATCATACGGTCAAAGAGTGCTTTCGCAATCGGATGCTTCGCAACGAGAACAACACCTGAAGTTCCTTTATCAAGACGATGGATATGCTCGGCATAATCCCCGCCGTTGTTTTTAACATAGGCCATGACAGCATTCATCAGTGTACCTTTATCCTTTGGACCATCGGGGTGGGTTGTCATGCCAGCTGGTTTGACGACTGCTAGGATGTGCTCGTCTTCAAAAAGTACGGTAAGGTCAACTTGTTCATCAGCAATATACGTAGAAGCTGCATCAGGGAAAGTAAACACCAATTCCGTACCTTTCGCTAGAGGCAAGCGCCAATCGTCCACTGGTTCACCGTTAGAGTCTAGTACACTTTTTGCCATCCGCATTAGGTGAACTGTTTTTTTACCCCCTTGCCATTTATCCTTGAGTAGATATTCAACGGTCATATTGTCTTCTTGTGTTTTATAATGAAATAACGCCATTTAAATCATTCCTTCCTATCGTGGGCCTACAGGATGTAGGTCATGAAGCGGGAGGGATTGTACTTCATCCCTCCTTGTTGCCGCAGGACGCGGCGAACTTAGACTTCGTTCCATATTATTTGCCTTCGAATTCAGTGAAAAATGCACGGATGTTTTCCTCAGGTTGTGCGCCGACCATACGTCCGACTTCTTGACCATCTTTGTAGTGGATGAGTGCTGGCCAAGATTCAATTTTATAGTCTGTATCCATTCCGACTTTATCGCCAAATTCCATCATGTTATATTGCAAGACATCGACACCCATTTCTTTTGCAATCGGCATCATGACAGGTGTCATTTGCATGCAATATTGACATTCTGGATGGAAGTAATAAGCTGTTACGGGTTCACCAGTTTCGATTTTTTTGAACAGGTCATCAGGTTTGACGATGTTGCTGTAGTTTTCATTGCCAATCAAATCAATTGTAGACTTTGAAAGCTTGTCCGTTCCATATGGATTGTCTTTCATTTTTGTTTCGTCCGCTTTGTTCGATAAAACGACAATGAGGATGAAGACTGCGATAATAGCGCCGCCAATGATCAATAATTTTTTCAAGTTACTTCGACTCCTTCTGCCATTTCATCATGAAAAGGCTTGTGATAAAGATGATTAAAAATGCTGTGAGCGCCAAGAATGGAATGGTGATGAATCCAAGATAGTTAATATATTGCCCCGTACATGATACATTCCCACAAACCGGTGCGCTATCGCTCAAAAAAGTGAGTTTTTGGATTCCATAATGATAGAGGGAGATACTTCCACCAACAATCGAGAAAACAGCTAAAGTTAAGGCAATTCGTGCATTTTTCTGGAACAGGGCGACGCCTGAAATAAGTACGATTGGATACATTAGAATCCGTTGGTACCAACAGAGCGTACAAGGCTCATATCCGCGAACTTCCGAAAAGTATAACGAAGCGAGCGTTGCGACAAATGAAACTGTCCAAATAATAATGAGACTGTTTTCCAGTCGTTTCTGCATACGATCATCTCCTGCTTGGTTAACTACATGCATATTTGATTATAGGGTGTCGTATTAAACAAGTAAAACATTATTAACTGTAAGAGCACTGCGATATAATGAAGAGAAACAGGTTGGGAAGAGGTGTTTCGGATGAGTGAAGAATTTGATTTGTCTACGTTTGAAATAAGTATGGTTATTCGTCAGATGAAGTTTGAGGATATAGCAAGGCTTTTAAGTATGCAGGAATTGTGTTTTCCAGGCATGGAACCGTGGGAAGAGGGGCATCTAAAGAGTCATTTAGAAAATTTTCCGGAAGGGCAGATGGTTGCTGAATTGGATGGGGAAATCATCGGTTCATGCTCCAGTCTAATCATCAATTTCGATGAGTATGACGACCGCCATACATGGGATGATGTCACTGATGAAGGGTACATAACAAACCATAATCCCGACGGTTATAATATGTACGGTATCGAAGTTATGGTGCATCCTGGCTACCGTCGTATGAAGGTCGGTCAGCGTTTGTATGAGGCGCGTAAAGAGCTTGCAAGAGAGCTCAATTTGAAGTCGATTATCCTCGGCGGGCGTATCCCGAACTACCATAAGTTTGCCGACGAAATGTCGCCGCGTGAATATGTAGATTCTGTGTCACGCCATAAAATCTATGATCCTGTACTGACGTTCCAGTTGATGAATGACTTTACGTTGATGAGGGTCAATCCAAACTACTTACCAGACGATAAAGCGTCGAAGAAATATGCCACGCTGATGGAATGGAATAATGTTGATTATAAACCGCTCACGAAGCGTCATTTTAAGACAAGCTATCCAGTACGGATTTGCGTGGTTCAATACTTGATGCGCAAAATTTCATCATTCGAAGACATGGCTCATCAGTGTGAATACTTCGTTGACGTCGCATCCGATGCCAATTCTGATTTCGTCGTTTTCCCGGAAATATTCACGACTCAGCTCATGTCCTTTATGGATGAAGTATCACCGAGTCAAGCAGTGCGTAAAATGACAGAGTACACACCGCAATATATTGATATGTTCATGAACCTTGCAGTGCGTTATAACGTGAATATTATCGGCGGTTCCCACTTTGTCGAGGAAGAGGATGAAGAAATCTACAACATCTCGTACTTGTTCCGTCGCGACGGTTCAATTGAAAAACAATATAAGATTCATATTACGCCAAACGAACGGAAATGGTGGGGAATCAGTGCGGGAGATGCGGTTCGCGTGTTCGATACAGACTGCGGAAAAATCGCCATCCAAATTTGTTATGATATTGAATTCCCGGAATTAGCACGTATTGCGACAGATATGGGTGCTAATATTATCTTTACCCCATTTTGTACGGAAGATAGACAAGGGTATCTACGCGTTCGTTATTGTGCACAAGCCCGCGCTATCGAAAATCAAATTTACACAGTTATTTCCGGTACAGTCGGTAACTTGCCGCAGACAGAAAATATGGACATTCAATATGCACAATCGGCAATATTCGCCCCGTCCGATTTCGAGTTTGCTAGGGATGGTATTGTAGGAGAAACGAATGCTAACTTAGAAATGGTACTTATCGGAGACGTCGACCTCGAGATATTACGTCGCCAGCGTCAGGACGGAACAGTGAAGCAACTAAAAGATCGTCGTCATGACGTGTATCATATCGAGTATAAGAAGGGTTAATAGAAAAAACGCCACGCATACCGGTAAATCCGGTGTACGTGGCGTTTTTGTTTGAATTATTTCTTCTTCGAAGGATGATTCCGCATACTTTTCGTTATTTTTTTCCACTTATTCCGTTCTTCGGCTTGAGCGGCGGCGTCCATTTTACGTTCAAGGAACGCCAACTCTTTTTGGAGTTTCAGATAGCTTGCGTAGCGGTCTTCAGGTAAAGCACCGGAAGCAAGTGCTTCTCGTAAGGCGCATCCAGGTTCATTGTTATGCTGACAGTCATTGAACTTACATGAATTTGCAAATGCTTCCACGTCTTTAAAACCTGAATCCAGGCTTTCGCTGTTGTCCCACAGCTGAAATTCTCTCATTCCTGGCGTATCGATCAGTACACCGCCACCAGGAATCTTAATAAGTTCACGGTGGGTCGTCGTATGCCGACCTTTATCGTCATCGTCACGGATCTCTTGAACAACCATCGTTTCACCGCCGCATATGGCGTTTGTAAGAGATGATTTCCCTACACCTGAAGAACCTAATAATGCCGCAGTTTTTCCGCCTTCTAACAGTAAGGTCAATTCGTCAATTCCTTCGCCGGTTACATTGCTCACGGCGAAAACATCAGCACCCATCGCAATATTACGTGCTTCTTCAATGTAGTGGGAAGGATCATCGCATACATCTTTCTTCGTCAGCACGACGACGGGGCTTGCACCTGAATCGTAGGCGGCAACAAGATACCGCTCGAGTCGTCTTGCGTTAAAGTCTTTATTCATCGACATGACTAAGAAAACGATATCGATATTCACTGCGATAATCTGTTCGGTAATTGTTGTACCCGCAGCTTTCCGTGAGAACAACGATGTTCGCGGTAAAATGCCATGGATGATTCCGCGTTCTTCACCCGGCATTCTTTCCACGGCCACCCAATCCCCGACAGCAGGGAAATCGCGCCGCTCATCAGCTTCGTATTGCATCGCACCCGAGCAAACAGATAGCCATTCACCTTCAGCCGTGATCACTCGATACATTCTTTTATGTTCAAGTGTTACACGTCCAGGCATACATTTTTTCATTTTTATATCGTTTTTTATAGCATCCCAATTCGCTTTATGGGATAAATTCCAACCGTACTCGTTTAAATTAATCAATTTAGATTCCTCCTGTTATGTGCGTACTAGAAAAGCGCAAGGCGCCTGTAGCTAGACAATCAAAAGCCGTGGGTCCTTTGATCGGACACCACGGCTTTCACGCGCATAACAGAATAAGCATGCTTATGATAAAAGCACGGCAGGTGAAAGTATGGGTCCGATCAAATTAGCAATAGGTACAATGATAATAGCCATAAAACTTCACCTGCTTTCTGTAAGTTGAATTAATAATAACAAGACGAAAGAAGAAAGTCAATACAGACTTTTCTGGTTATTGGAGAAATGGGAAGACGCTTGTTGAAATTCCACAACGTTTTCAGTAAAGTTAGCAACGTTTCCGCCGAAGTAAACAACGTTTTACCGGAAGAAAGCAACGTGCCAGCGGAAGTAAACAACGTTTTGCCGAAAGTTAGCAACGTGCCAGCCGAAGTAAACAACATTCCGGCCATAGTAAACAACGTACAAACCAAACTTCATAACATACCGCATCAAAAAGAGCGTCCTCCATAGGGAGAACGCTCTTAGTTAGGATTCCATTGACAATTCTGAAGTATCGTCAATTTCTTCCGGTTCATATTTGATGACTTCGAGGTAGAGAATATGATGGCCATCCACATCTTTGACGATGAATTCAAAACCTTGTTCAATAATCTTTTCGCCTTGGATAGCTTCGAAGCGCTGAGTCATGATCCATCCACCGATGGTATCGATGTCCTCTTCGTTAATAGATATACCAAGAATGTCATTTACATTTTCGATTCGCATCTTCGCGTCTAAAATATAATGATTTTCCCCGAGAATTTGAATTTCTGGTACTTCATTCATATCGAATTCGTCTTGAATATCACCGACGATTTCTTCCAAGATGTCTTCGATTGTTACAAGACCGGAAGTTCCGCCGTATTCGTCCATTAGAATCGCCATATGAATGCGTTCCCGTTGGATTTTAAGTAGAAGGTCGGCGATTGGTATCGATTCGATGACATGTATAATCGGTTGCATATAATTGACAACCGTCTGATTGCCTGCAGTGTCAGGTTCTTTAATGAATGCAGTCAATAGGTTTTTCATGTTGATAAGACCAATGATATGGTCTTTATCGCCATCCGTGACAGGGTAGCGTGTATATTGTTCTACACCCATTACGTCGAAAACTTCGCGTAATGTCATGTCTTTTTCAATTGTTATCATTTCTGTCCGGGGGGCCATGATTTCATTGGCAATCCGATCATCAAATTCAAAGATCTTATTCACATATTTATATTCGGCTTGGTTGATTTCGCCGCTTTTTAAACTATCCGATAAAATCATTCGAAGTTCTTCTTCTGTATGAGCGACTTCTGATTCCGAAATCGATTTAAAGCCGAGCAGTCCAACGAAGAAACGTGCAGAACCGTTCATACCTTTAATAATAGGGTACATGAGGCGATAAAATAAAATAAGCGGTTTTGAAAATGACAACGTAATGGCTTCCGCTTTTTGAATCGCGATCGTTTTAGGAGCCAATTCACCTATAACAACATGCAAAAATGTTACCGATGTGAATGCGATAATGAATGAAAGGATACTGGCAGTACTAGCTGTTAAATCATAATAAGAGAAAATTGGTTTTAACATTAGTTTTACAGTTGGTTCCCCTAGCATCCCGAGTCCGAGGGCGGTAATTGTAATACCCAATTGGCAAGCGGACAAATATTCGTCCAAATTACTAATTACCTTTCTCGCAGTTACGGCACGCGGGTTACCCTCCGCAACCAGTTGGTCAATCCGTGTTGCTCTAATCTTCACAATTGCAAATTCACTCGCAACAAAAAATGCGGTGAGAGCGATCAAGACAGCAAATGCTGCCAATCGTATGGCAATATCCAAATAATTACTTTGTTCCGAACCCAAATGAGGGGGAGAACAAAGTGTACACCTCCTATAGTGGTAAAATCCTTAGTTAACTCTATAATAATTTATTTTCAAGAAAAAAACAAATAGATACCCTCATCTATCGTATGTTTGTAGGGTAGTACATACGGATTAGGATAGTAGAAAGTACATAGAAATTGTCCTTTCATCAATGAAATTAGGGTATTTTGAAATATGTACAAGAGCTAGATAATAAAAAATATCTTGGTCTTACTATCACTTGTGGTTGCTATCATATTCAATTGAATGCCTTCATATCATTAGCGAGGTAGTCGAAGTGATTATATTTTCAAAAAGTATTGACAACTCTGAAATGGAAATGATAACCTACAAGTAGTTAGTTACTCGAAATAGAGAGGGAGGTACGGAAAATGAAAAAAGTATACGTGTTCCAAAACAATAATAAAATGAATCCGTGCCTATCCCCATTTTAATGTTCAACATTAAATAAACCCGGATCGGTGCGCTATGCCGTTCCTTTTATGAGCCCACGCTTATGTTAAGAAGCGTGGGCTCTTTTTTTGTTTCAATCTAAAGGAAATTCGGTGTTTCCACGCATTGCGTGTTGCATAAAGTTGGACTTATTAAGTAGGGGCGATTTTCCACTACTTAATTTAGCCCCGAAGGCAACGACCGCAACGTCCTGTTGCGTTGCCTTCATGACTCACTTCGTGTGAGCCTCAATTCGGGCAATTAGAAGTCGTTCATTCCCCACTTAAAGAAGTGGGGAATGTTACGAATTCTTATTGCGGGATAAAGTTGGACCAACTAATAGAAAAGGAGTGTTGACGATGTTAATCATCAAACAGCTAAGGAAACTATTGAAAGAGGAATCTCTTGAAAGCGGATAGTTGCAAGAGAATAGGGAAGAAGGTTGATTGAATTATGTTTTCAGTACTGTTTAAATTGAAATGGTTTTTTAAAGAGAATCGTAAGAGGTATACAGTTGCGCTTATTCTGTTGATGGTGACGAATATTCTTGTAATTATTCCACCTTGGCTGATTGGGCAAGCAATTGACTCGATTTATACACAGACGTTGACAGCGAGATTGCTCACTATTTTCATCGGTTCCATGTTTGTAATCATGCTATTCAATTATGTGAGTAACTACGTTTGGCAATACCAGTTGTTTGGTGGTGCTTATGTCATCGAACGGCAATTACGGGGAAAGCTTATGCATCATTTTCTGAAAATGACCCCGACGTTTTATGAAAAAAATAAGACGGGCGACTTGATGGCTAGATCAACAAATGACTTACGGGCAATTTCTGAGACGGCAGGTTTCGGTATCATGACGCTTGTCGATTCGACGCTCTATTTGATGACTCTCGTCTTGACGATGGGCTTTCTCGTGTCGTGGAAATTAACGCTTGTAGCGATTTTACCGCTTCCTATTTTAGCGTTTATCATGCAGGTTTTAGGTAAGAAAATTCACGAAAGATATATGACGGCACAGCAGGCGTTCGGTGATTTGAACGATAACGTCTTGGAAGCGGTCGCAGGTGTAAGGGTTGTTCGTGCTTACGTTCAGGAACGTGCGACTGAAAAAGGGTTTGCTGACATGACGGAAGATGTCTATCAGAAAAATATGCATGTCGAGAAAATTGACGCGCTGTTCATGCCGATTTCGAAAGTGCTGACAGGGCTAACGTATATGCTTGGACTCGGTTACGGAGCCTACCTTGTATCCATGGGCGATATGACGCTAGGGAATCTCGTAACCTTTAATGTCTATCTTGGGATGATTGTTTGGCCGATGTTTGCAATCGGTGAGTTGATTAACGTTTTACAACGCGGAAATGCGTCACTCGACCGAGTAACAGAAACGCTTGATTATGAGGAAGACGTGAAGGATCCAAAACAGCCTGTGAACGTTGAACAACCAGATAGTGTAGGTTTCCTGGATGTTACTTTCACTTATCCGACATCGCATTCGGTCAACTTGGATGCTATTAAACTCCATTTGAAACGTGGCGATACGCTCGGGGTAGTTGGAAAGACTGGAAGTGGAAAGACGACGTTTGTTAAACAGCTGCTGCGTGAATATCCATCCGGTGAAGGGGAAATCGTTTTCTCAGGAGTACCGATGCAGTCAATGACAAAAGATCAAGTGAGAGATTGGATTGGTTATGTTCCGCAGGATCATGTTCTGTTTTCCAGAACAGTTAGGGAAAATATCTTATTTGGACGTCCTGATGCAACAGAAGCGGACATTGCAGAAACGATTCGTCTGTCCTATTTTGAAAAAGATCTTGAAATGCTTCCTGAAGGACTTGAAACGCTCGTCGGGGAGAAGGGTGTTGCATTATCCGGAGGGCAGAAACAGCGGATTTCCATTGCACGAGCCCTGGTGAAAAATCCGGAAATTCTAATTTTAGATGATTCGCTTTCTGCGGTCGATGCGAAAACGGAAGCGAAAATCATAGAGAATATTCAAACGGAGCGTTCTGGAAAAACGACAATCATTACAACACACCGACTGTCTGCCATCCAGCATGCTGATTGGATTATCGTTCTTGACGATGGGCGTGTTATTGAAGAGGGAACGCATGAGGGCTTACTTGGAATGAACGGCTGGTACAAAGAACAATTCGACCGCCAACAGATTGGGGAGGTTGAATAATATGAGTACCGGTAAACGATTACTTCATTACGCACTTGATTATAAAAAAATGTTACTGACAGGCATTGTTCTTCTCGCGTTCGCAGTAGCTGCGGATCTGATGGGGCCGATGATTGCTAAGAAAATCATTGATGACCATATTGCAGGAGCTTCTGGCGGGGGTATGGATTTCGCTCCGATTGCCAAACTGCTTGCCATCTTTTTTGGGCTAGCAGTAATCACTGCAATACTCAGGTATTTCCAGTATTTATTGATGCAACAGGCGGCAAACCGCATCATACAGAAAATGCGTAATGATCTGTACGAACATATTCAGACATTGCCAATTCGTTATTTTGATAATTTGCCCGCTGGAAAAGTTGTCGCAAGGATTACAAATGACACGGAAGCGATCCGTAACTTATATGTGACGGTCGTTTCACAGTTTGCAATCAGTGGTATGTACATTACAGGAATCTTCATTGCAATGTTCATCTTGGATCCTAAAATGGGTGCTATCACGCTGTTCGTATTGCCGATTCTTTATATTTGGATGAAAGCGTACAGGAAATTTGCTTCGAAAGTTAACCATGTCATTCGCGGAAAAGTGAGCGATATGAACGCGATGATCAATGAATCGATCAATGGCATGACAATCATTCAAGCATTCCGTCGCGAAAAGCAGATGGAAGAGGAATTCCGTGAATTGAATGATGAACACTTCCGCTACCAGAACAAATTGCTTAATGTGGAGGCGGCAACGTCACATAACCTTGTCGACATTATCCGCTCGTTGACGTTTGTGTTTTTTATCTGGTATTTCGGTGGTGCATCGATTTCCACAGAAAGTGTTATTTCCGTCGGGATGCTTTACGCATTCGTTGATTACATTACACGGTTGTTCAATCCAGTGACGGGCATTGTTAACCAGTTCGCACGGCTTGAGCATTCGCTTGTTGCAGCCGAGCGCGTATTCAAATTGCTGGATCGTGAAGGGGAGCCGGTAAGCGACGACAAAATCGCTCGGTACCAGGGAAATGTTCAGTTTAAGAATGTTTGGTTTGCTTATAAGGATGAAGAATATGTCTTGAAAAATCTTTCATTCGGAGCGAAACAGGGAGAAACGGTCGCACTTGTTGGTCATACTGGATCGGGGAAAAGTTCAATCATGAACTTGCTGTTCCGTTTCTATGATGCATCGAAAGGGAACATTACGATCGACGGACTAAACATTAGCGATATGCCACGCCAAACAATTCGTGATCATATGGGCATTGTCTTACAAGATCCTTACTTGTTCAGTGGAACAGTCGAGTCGAATATTAGCTTAGGCGATCCGCGCATTACACGGAAAAAAGTGCAACATTCGCTTGACGCAGTCGGTGGGGAACTGGTATTGAAACATTTGCCTGGTGGAATTGACGAGCCAGTTGTAGAGAAAGGAAGTACGCTTTCTTCTGGACAGCGCCAACTCATTTCATTTGCACGGGCACTTGCATTCGATCCTGCGATTCTTATTCTGGATGAAGCGACTTCCAACATCGACACGGAAACAGAAGAAATCATCCAGCATGCGATGGACGTACTGAAAAAAGGGCGTACAACGTTTATCATTGCACATAGGCTTTCTACTATTAAAAACGCTGATCGAATTTTAGTGTTAGATCGCGGCGAGATTGTCGAACAAGGCTCACACGATGAATTACTCACACTTGGCGGGCAGTATGCGCAAATGTATAAATTGCAGGCGGGAACTTCGAGTACTCTGAAGAGTGAATGACAATGATATGAAGAAAGGGGCTTCCGTGTGAATGGGAAGTCCTTTTTCTTTGGTGTAAATATGCTTCGAGCGACTGCTTTATTGTGGGTTCCCGTTATGGTATCTACTGTCTCAATTTGAAGTTCACAAATGGTGTCAGTAACTGGCACGATGCACTTTTCTCCATACTACTAGTGAAATACTTTATCTATGTAAATTAAGCGAAGGCGCTTTACTGGGGTAGTCAAAGCGGGTTGAATGGAATTTTTTTGTGCATTTACGGAGTTGAAAAACTATTCTGAAAGACGTATATTTAGAGTTACGAAGTATCTCGTGCGGAAAGTTGGAATACTATGGGGAAATGGTTTGCGGATTGGAAGATGAAAATAGCTTCGTTCAATAAAAATGTTAGGTTGTTCATGCTAGCAAATGTGCTTATCCAGATCGGGATGGGTGTATTTATGGTCATGTACAATCTTTATATAAAAGAGCTGGGTATGCCTGAAACCATCAACGGAAAAGTTATTTCCATGACGGCGCTGGCGTCGGCAATAATGCTCGTTCCAGCTGGATTTCTAAGTGATAAATTCGGTCGAAAATGGATGATTGTCGGCGGTGCAATTTTCGGAGGAATGACATTGTTTTACCGCAGTGTTGCCGTTGCCGAAACACCAATTATTTACGCAGCATTTCTGACGGGTTTATTCATGGCATTCGTGCAAGTTTCGGGTGTTCCCTTCCTTGCCGAAAATTCTAAGCCTGCCGAGCGGGTCCATATGTTTAGTATCCACTTCGCTCTAATGACGGTTGCGAATGTAATCGGTAGTTTGCTTGGGGGCGTTATTGCGGATGTACTGGAAGTCTTCTTTGCTCTCGGTGCAGCTGATGCGATTCGATGGGCGCTACTGACGGGGGCAACCATTTTCATAATTGGTTTACTTCCCTTATTTAAACTTCAAAACAAACTACCTGAACCGGTGCACGTAAAGAAAACGTCTTCTGAACCCGCGGAGCAAGAAATGGAGAAAGTCGACAGCAGCTTTAAGCGGAATATTATTCTGATTTTCCACTTCTCGTTTGCGAGTTTACTGATTGGGTTCGGCTCTGGTCTTGTTGTGCCGTACTTGAATTTATATTTCTCAAACCGATTTGATGCCTCAAATGCATATATTGGCCTTATTTTATCACTTGGATCTGCGATGACGGCGGTAGCTATGCTTATTGGTCCGGCACTAGTGAAAAAGGTTGGTAAAGTGAAAGCACTTATCCTGTTCCAAATGCTATCGATTCCATTTTTACTATTAACCGCCTATACGACATCGCTGTTGTTGGCGTCACTCGGATTCCTAATGCGCCAGGCGCTTATGAACGCCGGAAATCCAATTCAAAGTGCTATTGCAATGGAAATTGTTGCTGATAAATACAAAGGGCTTGCTAACTCCGTGAACCAAACTGTGTTTAATATTGGATGGGCAACCATGGGCCCTGTAGCGGCGGGACTTGTAATGGCAAGTGGTTCGTATTGGGGTTATGCCTATGCATTCACAATCACAGCGGGCCTCTATGTCGTTTCCTCGACGTACTATTACTTCATTTTTGGTAGAAGGAAGCTGTCGGGAGGTTGAGTAGTCAGCTGAATCTGGTTTCACGTCTGTTGATTAACCATTTATTTGCATAAAGTACTGGTGAGAAGGGCTTGATATCCTCCATTTTCACTGGACTATTTTCGGCTCGCTTTCGGCTAACTATTCATGACAGATTTACTGAGGGATCCTAATGTGGCTAGAAGTTACTCCGTCACTTCTAGCCACACTTTTTTTCAGTAATCCTGTTGTGAATAGTTGCCTGTCGCGTTCCTACACTATTCAAGTGAAAAATGCAGTTGTTTTGGAAGAAAAGAGTAAATGACATTCTATAGAGAGTGTAAGTGCCCGAAGATGAAATTTCGGGCACTCTTTCCCGTTGTACAATGTGCATCTTGCTTACTTTTAACAAAGAGTATGCATGTAATCATGTGATTCCTTATAGAAAGTGACACTTCTTTATTAGTAAAAAAGAGAAAACCCTATAGAAAGTTTCAGCCGCCAAAATTGCATCTTTGGCGACTTTTTTCCAGGTAAGAAGCCAGCTATTCTTTCGTCCCGAAAAGCTTCAGCACTTCGTGTATCTGTGTTTTTGAAGAGCGAAGGATGAAGGACCACCATACGATTACCGAAAAAAGTATGTGGGGATGCGACAAAGTCGCATCCCCACATATCAAAACATCTCGATAATCGTATAGAAGTCATTCAATCAGAAGCAATCCAAAATCACCTACACACGTAGCGCCCAGTAGGTGATCAAGTTACTTGCTGGTTAATTTTGGTTGACCGACAGACGTAATCTGGTTTAGTAGTAGTATAATAAATAAAAAGGAGTGTTCTTATGGGCATTACCATTATAGCTGTTGTTGCCATTGTATTGGGACTCGGAGGTATGGTGTTAATTGGTTTTGCAATCTACAAGACACTTTTTAATAAGAAGAAGTCAGGAAATATGTTTACGCCTTTTACGCCTTATGACGATATGACGAGGGGAACAAATGACACGAACAGTAATAAGTACTTGGAAGAAGATACAAGGCACGCGGTTGGCATAGAGGAAACGAGAAATGTAGAATAAGAAAACTCCCTGCATATGAGATGCAGGGAGTTTTCTTATTCTCCTCTTTTAAATTGCGTTTCTTTCCAAGCATTTTGCTCATTGGGAACTCGACTTTTATCTTCAAAGACATTTTCAGTTTTCTGATCTTGTACTTTTAACTGTTCTTTTTCTTTACGCAACTCTTCAGGGGATTTTTCGTTAGTCATACTGCGCCTCCTTAATACGTCATGAAGGACAGTATTCCCGAAGTTTTCATGAATCAATCATAGACGTGGAAAATCATCAATTCATGGATCATTTTTTTCAAATTGTCTTCTTCAGGCGGCGTTTCTCCGGCCCAAACAATGACACCCTCAGGTAAATAGTCACCGGTGTACCTCGTGTTACGGAAGAAAAATGAGAATGTCCAACCCGGTAATTGTGTGTTGTCAAACATCGGTTTAAAGCTGAAATGTTGAAGCATGTAGTTAACTCCTCTCATAAGACGCTACCCGTCCGCATAATATCAAGAAAAGAAAGCGAAAGGGTGCTGACTTGTTTGTTGATAAATTAAAGCAGGCCATCGAGGATGAGTACAAAGATTATTATTTTTATAAATCAATGCACGGCATGACGAATGATCCGCTTTGGCAAGACTTTCTTCAACATATATATGAAGATGAAAAAAGTCATTATGAAATGTTTCAACAGCTCTATTATATGATGACGGGGACATTTGTACAAAACCCAAAGAAACCTTTGCCTTGTTATAACTTAAAAGAGTGTGTTCAGCGGGCATTGGTGAATGAGCTTGAGGGAGTTGAAATGTATAAGGAAATGCTGCTGACAGTTCCTTTCCAGCAGGCCTACAATCCGTTTTTCATCGCCATGCATGATGAAATGGAACATGCTATTCGTATGTCGACAATGTACAACGCACTTAGATAAGCCTTTGAGTTTTTACGTTCGGTTGAGTTCTGTTATAATTAGGGCTTAACGATACGGAAAAAGGTGAATCATTTGGGTTTCTTATGGACATTGTTATTCATGGCATTAATTGGTGCGTTAATCGGTGGATTTACAAATCATCTAGCGATTAAAATGCTGTTTAGGCCACACGAAGCAAAATATATTGGGAAATGGCGTGTGCCGTTTACACCAGGATTGATACCGAAGCGGCGCGATGAACTGGCAATGCAACTTGGTAAGACAGTAACAAAGTATTTATTAACACCAGAAACGTTCAGAAAGAAATTATTGACAGACGACATGGAGAAGAAAGCAGAGTATTTCCTCCAGCAAAAACTTGAACAGCATATCCTTCTCTCTGATAAAACATTGAATGACTGGCTTGATACTGCCGGGGCGACAAATGTTGCACAGAAAGCAGAGCGGAAAGTGTTGGAAGTACTCGATACCCAGCTTAACGCCGTTCGTGCAAAACTGACGACGGGATCGGTAGAAGAGGTGCTACCGCAAAAGTGGCGGGTAGAAGCAGCAGGGCGCATTCCAGCCGTGACAACCTACATTTTAAGCAAGTCGGAACACTACTTCGAATCGGATGAAGGAAAAGCAATGTTCGGTAAAATGATTGATGATTTCCTAGCAACGAAAGGTACACTTGGAAGCATGGTAAATATGTTTTTTGGAGAATCTGAATCGCTTGTTGGAAAAGTCCAGCGTGAAGCATTGAAATTCGTCTCAGCACCTGGGACATATGATCTTGTGAACACGATTATACTTAATGAATGGGAAAAGCTTCAAAAACGTCCTGTTGAGGAACTTCTTTCAGGATTTGATTGGGATGGATTGTTCGATTCAATCCGGTCATATGCGTTGAAAGAACTTGTGTTAGAAGACCGTTTGAATAAGACGATACATGATTATTGGCCTGGTGGATCGGCATGGACAGCTACCAACGTAACACCGGTGCTGACTAACTTCGCATTCAAACAGGCAGAAAAACAAATGGAAATATCGCTCCGCAAACTCAAAATAGATGATATGGTTAGAGAGCAAGTCGATACGTTTCCGGTTGCAGTCTTGGAAGATCTCGTGCTTGGTATTTCCAAGCGTGAGTTCAAGATGATTACCGTACTCGGGGCATTTCTTGGCGGTTTGATTGGAATCGTTCAAGGCCTTATCGTCTTGGCAACAAATTTATCCTAGGGGGACTATACATGACAGTGAATATTTACGACGATTTAAACAAATTGGAAGCAACGTTCAGAAAGACTGATGAATTTATGGAAGTACAGCAAGCGGTAGTAGAAGTAAAGGCAGATGACGATGCACTAGCGTTGTTCAAAAGCTTCCGTAAAATCCAATTGAGCCTTCAGGAAAAACAGATGCAAGGTGAAGAACCAGTTGCTGAAGAACTTGAATACGCTCAAAAGACTGCACAACTTGCGCAGCAGAATCCTAAAATAATGAAAATGCTGGAAGCAGAAATGAAATTGAGTGGCTTGATTGAAGAAGTAAACCGTGTACTGATGAAACCAGTACAACAATTATACGAGTCCATCTAAAAACCGGCCTAGGCCGGTTTTTCTTCAAAAATAAGAAAGTATACGCTTTTTTGACTTATACTAGTGTCTAGCTCCAGGCGCCAGCCGCTCGGAGGCCCACAGGATGTGGGTCTCGTAGCCATTGCCGCAGGACGCGGCGTACTTAGGCTAAGTTCCTTGAAAGCAATCCAGCTATGTGGCAAAGAGCGCCACGGCGTGACTGCATGGATGCAGGTATGCGGTCGTTGCGACAGGACGTCGCGATCTTAGACTGCCTTTCCACGGATCGACTTATGCCTATCGCGGGCCTACAGGATGTAGGTCATGCAGCTGTTGCCACAGGAAGTGGCGCACTTAAGCTGCGTTCCTTTTAAGGCGCCTTCTGCTTTTCTTCTTCCTTCACTCCGTAAATTTGCTATAATGATTTTATGGTCTTCTAAAGAAAAAACTTCGGATTGATTAATAGAAAGTTGGGTATACACATTGCAAAAAATCGTTATGAAAGAAAACTATGAACAGGGCTGGATTAGGATGTTCACGCATCTTGCAAACCTGTTCTTTGAACAATCAAAAATCGTCGATGAGGATGAAGAGGGAGCGATACTCGCGAACTTGACGTTGGATCGGACGCTTGATGGACAACTTGTCGGAAAGGCAATCATTACATGGGATGGCGTGGAGTATTCTGCAGTGTTTTCTGAGGTAGAAGAAACGGACGATGATAAAGCGATTACTCGCCAGTTAAAGCGAATTTATTCACACGTCTTCCTTGAAACGCTTGAACAGGCAACGGGGATGCATCAATCGTGGGGAATTCTGACAGGGATCCGCCCGATGAAGCTGTACCATAAATATCGCCGCGAGGGATACAGTACAGAAGAGGCTCAGCAATTGCTAATGGATAGCCATCGACTATCGAGTGAAAAAAGTGAGCTACTCGCGAAAATTGCAGATGTTCAACTTCGTTCCGTGCCTGATCTACATGAATTAAAAAATGAAGTAAGTATTTATATAGGCATTCCATTTTGCCCGACAAAATGTGCGTATTGCACATTCCCGGCCTATGCGATTAATCGGAAAAATGGCCGAGTCGAAACATTCTTAGACGGATTACACGACGAAATCCGTGAAATGGGGAAATGGCTGACAGCGCGAGACATGGCCATTACGACGATATACTTCGGCGGAGGTACACCAACATCTATTGAGGCGGAAGAAATGGATGCGCTATATGAAACGATGTATGCCTCATTCCCTAACATGGATAAAGTCAGAGAAATCACGGTAGAAGCGGGTCGTCCTGATACGATAACACCTGCAAAAATCGATGTACTGAAAAAGTGGGGTATTGACCGGATAAGCGTCAATCCACAATCCTATACAGATGAAACACTGAAAGCAATCGGCCGTCACCATACAGTCCAAGAAACAGTCGATAAGTTCTGGCTATCACGCGATATGGGCATGAAAAATATCAATATGGATCTCATTATCGGGTTACCAAATGAAGGAATGGAAGAATTCAAGCATTCACTTGCGGAGACTGAAAAAATGCAACCTGAATCGCTGACAGTTCACACATTGTCATTCAAACGGGCATCTGAAATGACCCGCAATAAAGATAAATACAAAGTTGCGAATCGTGAAACTGTTGAGCAGATGATGAAACTCGGAGAAGAGTGGAATGCTGCAAATGGCTATGAACCGTACTATTTGTACCGTCAAAAGAACATTTTAGGTAACTTGGAAAACGTCGGTTACGCGAAACCTGGTGAAGAAAGTATCTACAACATTATTATAATGGAAGAGGTACAGACAATTATCGGAGTTGGATGTGGAGCTTCAAGCAAGTTCATGGACCCTGAAACGGAGAAAATTACGCAGTTCTATAACCCGAAAGATCCTGCAGCTTATATTTTGACGTATGAAGATTCGATTGTTAAGAAACTCGCTCATCTTGACGCGACTTTTCCGAAGACGGTTAATTAGAAAAGCGCAAGCGCCTTGATAGACCCGAAAAGCGCTGGCCGACTAAGTTCGCCACGTCCTGTGGCAACGTCGGCACTAGTACGTCCTGTACGTCGAAGGGCCTTAAGATAAAGGCGCTCTTTGCCTTTAACTTAAGGGCTGAAGCGACTCAAGGGGCTAGGCGCTGGAGCTAGACACTACTCTAGGTTGAAAAACGTATACTTTATCTTTTAAATAAAGGGTTTATTAAAAAAACACCGAATCTAAGAAGTGAATGGTAATTCATTTCTTATGAAGGGGTGTTTTTTTATGTATACAACTGTCGAATTAAAAAAAGAGGGGCGCCTTGCGCATCTTACGTTGAATAGGCCCGCGTCTATGAACGCGATGGATAGTGTCATGATGAAGGAACTTGCGGATGTTTTTGAGGCATTGAAAAGTGATACGACAGTCCAAGTTCTAGTGATTCAAGGAGCTGGCCGTGCATTTTCAGCGGGCGGAGATATTAAAGCGATGCTAGATCCGGATAGCCCGATGGACATTGGGAATGTGATGGTAGACGTGTCACGCCTTGCAAAGGCACTTTATACATTACCGCAAGTTACGATTGCAGTTGTGCATGGCGCAGCGGCGGGACTTGGGTTTAGCCTTGTACTTGGCTGCGATCATATTATTGCAGAAGAAGAGAGTAAACTCGCGATGAACTTCATCGGCATTGGTCTAATTCCCGATGGAGCTGGTCATTTCTTCTTAAAAGAACGTGTTGGTGTGCCTCAAGCGAAAAGCCTTATTTGGTCAGGAAAAGTGATGAATGGTCAAGAAGCACTTGAAAAAGGACTAATCGATGAAGTGACTGCGCAAGGTAATGGTGCTGAACGCGGCGAAGCGTTTGCTCATAAGCTGCTTGCGTCGCCGATTGCAGCAATGATTGCATCGAAGCATATATTGCATGCGCAGAAAACAGCAGAACTCGAAAATGTGTTGAAAATGGAAAGCGAAGCACAAGTGGCGATGCGGAAAACGGTAGACCACTTGGAAGGTATTCAGGCATTTGTAGGGAAACGTAAGCCGGAATTTATAGGGAAATGATTTTTTAGTAATACGGACACTGATTTAGCAGGCGAGTTATAACTGCTAAATCAGTGTCTTTTTGAGTGCATTACGAAATGATAAGGAATATGCTATGATTAGTTATAAGATAATTACGTTAGAAAGTGAGGTTGGAAAAATGGAAGAGTTGTTAAGGCAGTTCATGGAGCAAATGGACAAGCGTTTTGATCAGGTCGACAAACGCTTTGAGCAAATGGGAAGTCGTTTCGATCAGGTCGACAAGCGTTTCGAACATATGGACAAGCGTTTCGACAAGGTTGAACAGGACATCAGAAGTTTGACGGAAGAAGTGCGTCTCAACCAAACGGAGAACAGAAGTCATTTTAAACATGTTGAATCCCAGTTGGAACAGCAACAACATACTTTTCAAGTTGTAGGCGATGAAATCAAAGGTGATAAAATCGATATCCAGTATTTGAACCAAAAAACAAGCAAGCTTGATATGGAAGTCAACAATTTGATCCAACGCTTTCATTCCTAACAGCCTGCGTAAATAAAAAAGTACCAAGCATGCATCCGTTGAACAACCGGATTTATGCTTGGTACTTTTTAAAATGGTAATAAAGTATAAATTTTTCAACCTGTAGCAGTGTCTAGCTACAGGCGCCAACTCCTCGGGTCATAAGCCAGCCCAACTAGGAAGGATTGAACTGCATCCTTCCCGGGAAGTTCGCCGCGTCGTTGGCCCGTCTTATGCCTGTCGGAGCTATGCGGCGCATTCCGCTTTTCTTATTTATATTTATCAAGCATTTCACGCCACGAAAAATACCCTTTTTCCACAGCACGAATTAATAGTTCAGCCGTTGCGATATTCGTAGCTAGCGGGATGCCGTAGACATCACAAAGCCGCAATAATGCACTGACGTCAGGTTCATGTGGTTGAGCAGTTAGTGGATCTCGGAAGAATAGGATCAAGTCCAAATCGCCAGTCGCAACCATTGCACCAATTTGCTGGTCACCACCTAAAGGTCCCGAATTAAGTCGAGTCACAGATAAATTGGTTTCGTCCATGATTCTTTTTCCAGTTGTACCGGTAGCAAATAATGTGTATTGCGAAAAGATATGTTCGTAGGCGATTGTGAAATTCACCATTTCATTTTTCTTTTCATCATGGGCAATTAATGCGATTTTCACTTCGTAACACCCCGTCTATTTGTATGATGGAAATGCTCATTTTTATGTTTAAGAATGGAACAATAATAACTTGCCAGCTGGAGAGGCGAGGCGGTGTGTTTTGTTGAGAAGGTTTTTCTCCTCGAGCATTACTTGACCTTTTTCTTTTGCTGCATCGTCTGTTTCAGCTGTGAATGTATCTTCTGTAATTAGTGCGCCTGTTGGTTCGAAAGCTGTTAGTTTATATGTTCTCACATAATTCACCCTTTCCACTCTATTTAATTCATTATACATGAAAGGTCCGGAAAAGAAATTTGTAAAAAAATACTTCATATGGTAAAGTTGCTGCCATTCTCTAAATAGAAATTAAGTTGAAACTTCTGCATGCTAGATACGTATAGTTACTATTGGGAAATTCGAAAGGGGTAGCAAAATGTCATTACTACTTGAAAATGTCACGAAACGATTTGGGGATTTTACCGCGGTAGATGATTTGACACTGTCTGTTAATAAAGGAACGATGTACGGGTTTCTCGGTGCGAACGGTGCAGGTAAGACGACGACGTTTCGGATGATTCTTGGTTTATTGAACGCCAATGAAGGACGGATTACGTGGAATGGAAAACCGATTTCTTATGCGACAAGTCCTGAGATTGGTTATTTACCGGAGGAACGAGGGCTTTATCCGAAAATGAAAGTGGAAGAGCAGCTGATTTTTCTAGCACAATTGCGTGGTATGAAAAAAACGGATGCAAAGATGGCTATGAATAAATGGCTTGAACGAATGGAAATCACTCATTATGCCAATAAAAAAGTTGAAGAACTATCAAAAGGAAATCAGCAAAAGATTCAAGTAATTGCATCTCTTATGCATAACCCTCAACTGTTAATTCTTGACGAACCATTTTCAGGCTTGGACCCAGTTAACGTTGAAATGTTGAAAGAGGCGATTCTACAATTCCGCAATGATGGCGCAACCATTGTATTCTCGAGCCACCGCATGGATCATGTCGAAGAATTATGCGAGCAACTTAGCATTATCGATAAAGGCAAGCAAATTGTGAGCGGCACACTTCGTGATGTGAAACGGTCATTTGGCAAGCAGAATGTACGCATAAATTCGGACAATGATTTGGCGCATTTGGCGGCAATTGCAGGTGTGAAATCAGTGCAGAAATCAATTGAAGGTGCACTTTACCAAGTCGAATCTGAACAAGTTGCTAATGATTTGCTGACAGCGGCATTAAAGTCGGGCCCGATTCGCCATTTTGGAATAGAAGAACCTTCGCTGCAAGACATTTTCATCGAAAAGGTGGGGAAGCAACATGCGTGAATTCATGATCATTTTTAAACAGGCATTTATGACCAAAGCGAAAACGAAATCGTTCATCATAACAACATCTATCATGATTGCAGCGGTTTTCCTGTTTGCGAACATGGAGAAAATTATTGATACAGTTAAAAGTGCTACGGGCGGGGATAGCGACTCGGGGGAAGTGCTGCAAGTACTCGATGAAAGCGGCGTTCTTGCAGATCGGTTAAAAGCTCAGTTCGAGTCAAATGAATCAGATATTAAGGTGGAACTGTCCAGTAAATCGGAGAAGGAACTTACAGATTTAGTGAAAGAGGGAGAAATTGACTCGTTCGTATCGCTTGCACTTGATAATGAAAATACAATTCAGGCGAACTATGTTTCAATGAGTGCCATGGAATTCACTCTTCCAATGATGCTACAAGAGGCACTGCAATCGATACAAACGGAAATGAAAGCGCAAGAGTTATCTTTGTCTGGCGAACAAGTGCAGACGCTATTCGCACCCATTCAATTTGAGCAGCAATCGGTATCTCCGTCAGCAAAATCAGAGGAGGAATTGAGTCAGGCACGTGGTCTTGTCTATGTACTCATGTTTCTTATCTATTTTGCAGTCATTGTTTATTCTAGTATGATTGCGACAGAAGTTGCGGCAGAAAAATCATCACGTGTGATGGAAATTCTAATCTCAAGTGTGTCGCCAGTTAAGCATATGTTTGCAAAAGTACTTGGCATTGGATCACTAGGTCTTTTGCAAATGGTATTGCTGGGTCTGGCGGGGTACATTGCATTGAAAACAACAGCTTCTGAAATGGCAGAAGGTTTCTTTTCCGTCTTCGGCTTTTCAACTATGAATGTAGGAACGCTCGTCTATGCACTCGTCTTCTTCCTGTTGGGATACTTCCTTTTCGCAACGTTAGCGGCTCTTCTAGGCTCACTCGTTAGCCGGACAGAAGATGTGCAGCAGATTATCATGCCGATGACATTGCTAATCGTGGCAGGGTTCATGATTGCAGCAACAGGACTTGGGAATCCTGAAATGGCCTATATAAAATATGCTTCGTTTTTCCCGTTCTTTGCACCGCTGGTTATGTTCTTGCGTGTCGGTATGTTGGAGTTACCAGTATGGGAACCGTTATTGTCAATTGCGATCATGCTTGTGACAATCTTCCTTCTAGGCTTCTTCGGAGCACGTGTTTACCGTGGCGGCGTTCTTATGTACGGACCGTCTCGTTCGTTGAAAGATATTAAAAAAGCAATTCAGCTTGGAAAAGAATAAGTGAGATGTAAAAAGACTCTGATTAATTCGCAGAGTCTTTTTATTTATGGTAAAATTAGAACAAGTATTCGTCGAATGAAGGAGGGTTCCCACTTGTCAACAATCCGATTTATCCACACGGCTGATTTGCATCTCGACAGCCCATTCAAAGGCATGACAGGCTTGCCGACAGATCGTTTGAACAGTTTACGAGACAGCACCTTTGCTGCGTTTACTAAACTAATTGAGCACGCAGTCAAAACGAAACCAGATTTTGTCTTATTCGCGGGTGACATTTACGATGGGGAAGATCGGAGTTTGCGTACGCAGATGAGGTTCCGTGAAGGAATGGCGAAATTGGATGCGGCAGGCATTCCCGTATTTATATCACACGGAAACCATGATCATCTAAGTGGCAGATGGACAAGGTTTGAACTACCGCCGAATGTGCATGTTTTCGGTGAGAACGTTGAAACTGTACGTCTGAACGTGAATGATCAGGAGGTATTAATTTATGGCTTCAGTTATAAGGAACGGCATATCCGTGATAAAGTGATTGACCGTTATCCTGTTGCTGAAAATCATGATGCATTTCATATTGGTATGCTGCATGGTAGTTTGGCGGGAGATGAAACACATGCAGTTTATGCGCCATTCACGAAGAATGAGTTGCTAGCGAAGCAGTATGATTACTGGGCGCTCGGGCATATCCATGTGAGGCAACAGCTACATGAATCGCCTCCAATCGTTTATCCGGGAAATTTGCAGGGGCGTCATCGCAATGAACGTGGTACAAAGGGGTTCTATGAAGTTGAGCTCACGAAAACAAAAGCATCACTTCATTTCATCCCAGCATCAGCAATTGTCTTTGATAGACTCGAATTGTCTTGTGGAGGAATGAGTCATGCGAATGAGTGGCTGACGGCATGTTCGGAAGCACTAGAGTCATTCAAGGAGCATAATGGAGCAGGAATCGTGGAGCTGTTAATGACTGATATCGACAGTGAAGCTGCGAATCTGTTCAGTCAATCGCCGGAGGAAGAATGGTTGGAGGTCTTGCGTGATTTTGTCGGTGAAAGCGAACCTTATGTCTGGGTGCAGAAAATTACATTTGCGAGGCAGTTGAATCCGTCGATTGCATCGAGTGCACTAATGCAATCAGTTACTGGGATGATTGATGGCTGGACGAAAGAAGACTGGAAAGATGTTTTAAAAGATGTTTACCAGCATGCGCGTGGCGTCAAATATTTAGACGTTTTGACTGAAGATGAAATAGATGAAGTGAAAGCCGGTGCAACAGTATTGTTGGCGGCGGAAATGTCGGGAATGGAATGAGGTGTTTACATGAGGATTGAAAAGTTGAACATTTACGGATTCGGAAAACATGAAAATGTTACGGTGGATTTTGGCCCGGGCATTACTGTTTTGTATGGATTGAATGAAGCTGGGAAAACGACCATTCAGCAGTTTATCCTTCATATCTTATTTGGATTCCCACAAAAAAACAATGTGCTCTTACGCTACGAACCGAAATCTGGTGGCAAGTACGGTGGACAAGTGCATCTTGTGGATGAGACATACGGAAAATGCATCGTCGAACGAATTCGTGGAAAATCCGCTGGTGATGTTACCGTCTATTTCGAGGATGGAACAAAGGGGGGAGAAGTGCAATTGAACACGCTACTTCGCCAGTATGACCGCGCTTCATTCGAATCCATTTTTTCATTCTCATTGTTACAGTTACAGGGATTCGAAAAAATGGATGAAGACGAATTAAGCCGGACACTTCTTGCTTCGGGAACCACAGGCGTTGACTCTATGTTACAGCTTGGAAACCGAATGGAAAAAGAGCTAGGAGATTTGTTCAAAAAGTCAGGAAGAGTTCCGGAAATGAACGTCAAAATCATGGAACTTCGGGAATTAGAGATAGAGCTGAAAGATGAGCAGGAAAAAGTGGGGGAATATGCACCTTCGATTGAACGAATAAGGGAAATCGATGACTTGCTTACAGAGTTGCGAGAACAGGAAAAAGAACTTATGCAAGGCTCACAGAAGCTCGCTCTCGTGCGACAGCTACTCCCCCTTCATCAAAAAAAACAGGCATTGGTTGCAAGATTGTCTCAATTAAGTGCAATAACCTTTCCGGTAGATGGTATCCGGCGCTATGAAATGCTGGCTGGGAAGTTAACAGAAGCCGAAGCTAGTAAACAACGGTTGGAAGAAGAAGTAGCAGAACTACTGGCAAGAATGCCTGAACAGCAAGAATTTGAACGCATTGCTGAACTTGAAACTTTACTGGCGAAAGAAACAGAGTGGCATAGATGGCAAACAGCAGTTACTTTTGAAGAAGATAACGTGAGTCAGCTAACTAGTTCTAAAAGACGTCTACTCGATAGACTTGGTATAAAAGGGTTTGAAGCGGAAAACACTATTTTTGAGGCTGATGTTTCAATCCAAAAGGAAGAAAACATGCACAAAATTATCCGAGAACTTACCGAAGGCGATCAGCAAATGGGCTTTGTGAATCGCCAACTTATCCAAGTGGAAAATGAGTTAGCTGATACTGAAACTGAAATCAGTGGAACTGAACGTACTGCACCTACTATAAAGGAATTGGAACATGTACAGCAGTGGCCAAAAATCCGCCAGCAACTTGCTGAAGCGAAAGCCTATGTTTCATTAAGAGGACGATCAGCTGGACAGAAATCACTGATGATACCTGCACTCCTAGTCATACTTGCAATTGCGTTTATCGTTTTCGGGTTCATCCAAAAAGAATGGTTGATAATTATAGCTGGTGTTATCGTTATAGGATTAGGCATCTCTCTATATTCAAAGAGACAGGATCAAACGCCGGATTCATCGAAACTGCAGCAGATGGAAAAAATCATTGCCGCATATGACGGGAATGAGGACCAAATGGAAGAACTGACAGAGCGAATTGGCATATACAAGCGCAAGAAAGAAAAGTTACAAGAAGTATTTATGGCACTTGAAAGGAAATACCAAACGCTGACATCTGAGCTTGAAAATGCATATAGTAATAGGCGGCAAATTGAATTGGAACTGGCCAATTTTTTAGGGCTTTATGGTTTCAATGAAATTCCTTCAACCGCGATTATCCCGGAATTATTCCGTATGATTCGAGAAGTTCAGGAAGTTACTAGAGAGTTGAATGATGCTGTGTTACGGCGACAAACGATTCAGCAGCAAATTGTTGAACGGTTGGCTGAAGCTGAAAAAATAGTTCGGAAATCTGCACCGAAAGAAGCTATTTATGAGATGCTAAGAAGGGAATTCATTCAGCTGAATGAACAAGCAGAAACAATTAAGTCATTGTCAGCTGCTTTGGAACGTAAACAATCAGCGCTGAAAGAAACATCCAGCCTTGCAAACTCGTTGCTTGAAAAAGTGCAGGCTTTGTTTAGCGAGGCAGCGGCAGATACGGAAGAAGCCTTTTACGCAGCATACAATATCCACCAGGAGGCGTTGCGTCTTAAGGGGCAACAAGAGGATGTCGATGCACAACTAGCATCATACGGCCATCTTGAATTGCCTGACGGCGTTATGGATGATGAGTTGCGCATAAAGCTGGATGATAATAGCGCAATACTATTGTCGATTAGCGAAAGGCTAAATGTCTTAATCAATGACAAGGCCGCACTTGTTAATAAAACGGAACGACTACTAACAGATGAAAATTATGGTCGTAAACTACAGCTCTTCGAAATGAAAAAATCCGAGCTTGCAGAACTTGCAAAAAAATGGTCTGAGCGCAAAGCGATTACTGAAGCAATCAGACGGACAATGTCGGAGTTGAAAGAAAAGAAATTGCCTGAAGTACTTGAAGCAGCAGAAAGATTGTTCTGTGAACTGACGGGCGGAAATTATGAATCACTTAGCGTAACGGAAACGGGTCATTTTGAAGTATTGGCGAAAAGTGGAATGCGTTATCCAATTGTAGAGCTGAGCCAGGCTACAAAAGAACAAGCCTATATTTCGCTTAGATTGGCGCTTGCGGCATCAATAGTGAGTACGGCTCCTTTTCCATTAATGTTGGACGATCCATTCGTTCACTTTGACGAAGAGCGACTTTCGCGTATGATTGAACTACTCGACAATCTACAAAACAAGCATCAGTTCATTTATTTCACATGCCACGAAGTGATGAAGGATAAATGGCAGGGGGCAACAATACTAAACGTTTCCGAAATCGGAAACGAACGGGGAGCGATGGTCATATGAAGAAAATTGCAGAATATAATGCAGGTGAGCCACTTGAAATTTTCTTGCTGATTAAGCAATCAACAAAAGGAGTTACCACACAAGGTAAACCATTTATGACACTTATCTTGCAAGATAAAAGCGGTGATATTGAAGCGAAACTATGGGATACGACAGATGAGCACGCGCAGACATATGCCGCAGCGACGATTGTCAAAGTTGGCGGGGAAGTACATGAATACCGTGGGAAAAATCAGTTGCGCATCAAAAGCATACGACCAGTAAAAGAAGATGAGGGTGTGTCGATTGCTGATCTAGTTCCGTCATCGGCAACAAGTAAGGAAGTACTATACGAAGAGTTGATGCAGTATTTCTTTGAAATGCAAAATCCGCAAATTCAACGAATTACGCGTCATTTATTGAAAAAACATCAGACAGCTTTCATGACGTACCCAGCTGCAACACGAAATCACCATGATTATGTATCGGGTCTTATCGATCATGTTGTTTCCATGCTTAAACTCGGAAAAGCGTTAGCGGATCTGTATCCTTCACTCAATAAGGATTTATTGTACGCGGGAATTATTTTGCATGATGTTGGAAAAGTGATTGAGCTTTCAGGTCCAATTGCAACGCAATATACGATTGAGGGAAATCTTCTAGGTCATATTACAATTATGGTCAATGAAATTTCAAAAGCGGCTGACGAACTTGAAATTACTGGCGAAGAAGTCATGCTGTTGCAACATATGGTTTTATCCCACCACGGCAAGGAAGAGTGGGGAAGCCCGAAACGTCCTATGCTGAAAGAAGCGGAAATTCTTCATTACATCGATAACATTGATGCGAAGATGAATATGCTGGACCGCGCACTTGGCAAGACGGCTCCTGGTGAGTTCACGGAAAGAATTTTCCCGCTGGATAACAGGTCATTTTATAAACCATCAATTGAATAACATATATTGAAAAAACAAACACCCCCGAAAGCCGTCTTTCGGGGGTGTTTGTTTGAACTTTTATACATTGTCATGTCTGTTGATTAACCATTTACTTGCATAAAAGACTCGTGAGAAGGGATCGATGACCTTCGTTTTCACTTGACCATTTTCGGCCCGCTTGCGGCTAACTTTTCATGACAGATTTACTGGGGGGTCCTAATGTGGCTAGAAGTGACTCCGTCACTTCTAGCCATACTATTTTCAGTAATCCTGTTGTGAATAATTGCCTGTCGCGTTCCTACAATGTTCTAGTGAAAAATGCAGTTGTTTTTGAAGAAAAGATTAGATAACTTTATATAGAGAGTGTAAGTGCCCGAAGATGCAATTTCGGGCACTAATGTATGTTGTATAATATGCTTCTTGCTTACTTTTAACAAAGAGTATGCGTCTAATCATGTGATGCCTACTAGAAAGTTACGCTTCTTTAATAAAAAAAGAGAAAACGCTATAGAAAGTTTCAGCCGCCAAAATTGCATCTTTGGCGGCTTTTCTCCAGGTTGTTGCCCTCTATTCTTTCGTCCCAAAAGGCTTAAGCACTACATGTATTTATGAATTTGGAGCGCGACGGATGAAGGATCACCATACGATTACCGAGAAAAATGTGTGTGGGTGCGACAAAGTCGCACCCACACAAATCCAGTCATCTCGGTAATCGTATAGAAGTCATTCAATCCAAAGCAAAACAAAGTCATCTATACACGTAGCACCCAGTGTTCGATCAAGTTATTTGCTGGTTACTTTTGGTTAATCAACATACATAATACATAGTAATAAAAAAAGACTCCTAAAAAGGAGTCTGAAATTCTTAATGGTATTATTTAGTTTTATCTTCTTTATCTTCTTTTTCTACTTCTGGCTCTACCAAGAATACATCAAGTGCTGATTTCAAGTCTTTATCTTCAACTTTTACATCAGCATCTTTCATTAACTTAGCTATTTTCGGGATAATTGTACTTGGATCTGCCTTCTCAAGTTGTATTTCTTTAGTAAGTTTTTCTTTCTCTTCTTTAGTCATTTCCTTAGCTTCGATGTTACGTTTTTCTGTAACTTTAATAACGTGGAATCCGTGTTCCGATTGAACAGGTTCACTGATTGCGTTCACATCAAGTGCATACGCACCTTCCCAGAATTCTTTGACCATTTTACCGTAGCCAAACCATCCAAGATCCCCACCGGATTCTTTTGCAGCCGGTTCAGTCGAATACTTTTTCGCTACTTCAGCGAAATCAGCTCCGCCTTCAAGTTCCTTTTTGACTTTAAGGGCAGTCTCTTCATCCGCAACTAGGACGTGTTTGGCATTCAATTCTGTATTCATCATTTTAATGCGTTCTTCGATTTCCTTATCTGTTACTTCAACGCCATCAGTAAGAGCAGCTTCTTGTAACAAATTAATACGAAGGATTTTTCTTAAGCTCTCTTCAGTGTGACCTTCTTGAGCGATATAGGCATCGAAACCTTCACCTAATTGTTCTTTCATATCATTGACTATTGCATCAACTTGTTTATCAGAAATTTTATATTTTGCATCTAGCACTTTTTCGAGGACGAGTAGTTGTAACGTTTTTTCACCCTGCGCATGCTTCATTTCGTTATAAAGTTCGCTTTGTGTTACATTTCCGGCTTTTGATTTGACAAGAACTTCATCGCCGGCATTCTTGTCGCTGCACGCTGAAAGTGCAAGTACAGATGCGGCCATTGTAAGTGCTAAAATAGTTTTTTTCATTTTGAAATCTCCCCTAACTTTTATGTGCAACAGTATACATTATAACATAAAAACAATTCTAAAACAAAAAGGTTCCCTTTGGATATACTGCCTACAACGGGTCGATTATTACGCATAGGATACATAGAGAGAGGGGGTGCTCCTATGAGCGGATATGACCAAGGTTCCCAAGGTACTTCGGGATTTGCGTTGATTGTTGTTTTGTTCATTTTATTAATCATTGTCGGTGCAGCCTTCCTGAATTAATTCAAGAAAAGCTCTAGGCGTTAGGCGCTAAGGCTTCGATAATGGAAAAAGTCCATTTCCCGTAAAAAAGGGAATGGACTTTTTTATACTTGTAACAGAATCTCGACGTAAAATGACACAATTAATATGGTTACAAGAACGTTAACGGTGGTAAATATTTTCTGTTGCTTCTCTTCAGGGATTTCCTTAGATTCGCAAAGTGCATACGTCATTTTATTGATTTGAAACAGATATAATAATGAGAACAGAATTGTAATAATAAGGATCAAATCTATTCCTCCTCTTTAACTTCCCAAGGCAATCATAGCAGAAGTCCTTCTAAAATGAAATTATTTTTCCTCTGCGCTAGATACCAGTTTTTTAAGTTCATCATTACTATTCGTTTGACCTATAGCAATCATCTCACCAGTAGAGTCATCGTACGATTCCTTGATTTTTTCAAAGCCACGTTCAAATATTTCCATGAAATCTTCCCCATAAATATTTCGGACAACGGACATAACTTCGAGGAATTCTGGGAATTTTCCGTAAAGGTCTTTAATAGGGAGTGAACCCTCTAAAATATCATGTTTAGAATCATAGTAGTTCATATTCATCTCGAGTAGCAGTTTCTCCCCTGCCTCTGTAACTTCAACATATGTATTTCTTCTGTCATCGTCTTTTTTATAAAACCGTAAATACTCACGATCTTCCAGCTTCTTTGAAAAGTTGAATGCTGTTGAAACATGCATGACTCCGAATTTAGCGATGTCAGAAATAGTGGCACCTTGAAGATGGTAAGAAATCCATAAAATGTGATGCTCATTAATATTCAAGTCATAAGGTTTTATCCATTGCTGCCAATCTTTTTCTACCGCTTTCCAAAGTGCTTTTGACATCTGTGCAACCCTTTGACTGAAAATCATTGCTTCTTTCGGAGAGTACTTTTGCTCTGACATTGGAAACACCTTCTTTCTATATTTTTCCGCTTCTTTTATTATAGCAGGAAAGCAAAGAAGAGAAAAGTAAAGATTGTGAAAAAAGATTTTGAGTCAATAATAACGTTGAAGAGAAATTGACATAAAAATTAGGAATGCGGCCGTATCCACTACTTAAAACCTATATAGTGTAGGCCTTTTGTGGAGAGTAGACTGCATTCCTAAATGGTAGATTGTATGTGCTTTAAAATTATCCTGCATTAACGGGCAGTAGGAACCCTACTTCAAGTCTGCAAGGACGTGAGAAGAAGTGGGAGATCATCTGCCCATAATAGCCTGAATGGTTAGGGCCAACAGGATGTTGATTACCTAGGCTTTGCCAAAGTTCATTAAATAATCAGTGGAGGATGTAGCCCCCACTGAATGTTGATTACCTTTATCTTTGCTGTGTTGCGATATTTCGTTCCAGTTCTTCAAGAGCAGTTTGGATTGCAGCAATTTCTTTTTCCATGCGTTCTCGATTTGATTCGGTTGAATGTTGCCATTCCTCTACTGAACCCTTGATGCCATCGATTGTTGTTGGAACAGTTTCTTTCGCTTCTTTTGTAAGATGGGAAATGGACTCTTTTAGATCATCGACTTTTACCTTTACATCTTTGAACAAAAATTTCATGTCACTTGAAGCATCCCTGACGGATGTCCGAAGCTGGCTTCCCGATTGGGGAGTTGAATACAATACCGTAACAGCGGCCGCAACTGAACCGGTCACGAGTCCGATGAAAAATGTAGATGCTTTCATGAATAATGCACTCCTTCTTATTATGAATAGTATTCCTTGCTCTGGCTTAATTAAAACATTTTAAAGGAGCCTGGGCAATAATGAGATATATAAGCGACTGGGCATCAAAAAAAAGCTCTCCTCGTGGAGACGGAAAGCTTTCGCTATAATTTTAATTGGAAAATGCAGTTTTAAACGAGGATCGCTTGACCAAACCCTTAACAATTGGGTAGATCAAGAAAAATGCAATTCCGTTCATGGCAACAGCGGGAAGTACAACTGCTAAGAATAACCCTCCGAACGGTAAATCTGCTCCAAGAATGAAAATGGCGATTGAAAGGAAGATACTCCCTGACAATACAGTTCCAATACCTGCTACAACAGTGGAAGCGATCAAGTTACCTGTGATCTTTTTAAGTGAAACAATAATTGCATAGATTACAAATGCAGTAATGAACTTATCAACCACATTGGGGATGAAGCCCCCTGGAAAGTTTGAAATAATACCTGTTGTTCCAGCAAGTAAAAATACATTGCGCACTTCAGGGAACAGGAATATGCTGATAAACATCATTGTCAGCATGAAATCGGGTTTCATTCCGCCAGTAATGGGTGGAATTATTAGGTACAATGCAGCACCTACAGCAGTTAATAATGACATTAATACAAGACTTTTCGTATTCATTTCTCATCTCTCCTCGGCTCATCTGTTTTTTTGAGTTTTTCCTGACGTATCCTCATGATCGACAGCGAAAAACTTATTATGAATCTTACACGGTATTCAGATAACTTGCAAGCTTATTGTTCTAACTTTCTTCGAATTCCAGCTGCAATCTCCTGAACTCGTTCCACACTTGTTTCAGATTCCTTCGTTTCAAAAGTTGGTTGGAATCCGTCGGTTTCATCATAGCGAGGGATGAAATGCAGATGGGAATGGAAGACGGCTTGTCCTGCAAATGCGCCATTGTTTTGCAATAAATTCATTCCAGCTGGTTTGAATTCATCTTTTAGCGCATTGGCGATTTTGGGTACGACAGAAAATAGTTGGGCTGCTTCTTCAGCAGTTAAATCATAGATATTTTCACGATGTGTTTTCGGGATAAGAAGCACATGTCCTGTCGTTACAGGCATAATATCCATGAAGGCGAGTACATGCTCATCTTCATAAACTTTTACGCTAGGGATTGTTCCTTCAATGATTTTACAAAAAATACAAGCAGTCATTTTCACCACTCCTTTTCATGAATGGGACAAGTGTAGCATAATTTAAGATATAGGTTGAAATATTGAAGACGGTATTCAGACTAGCGTAGGCGCCTTACAGGTAAAGGAAGGCAGTCTAAGTTAGCGACGTCGTGTCGCAACGACTGCATGATCTGCATTCTGCAGGCCCAAGCGTTATTCAATGCAATCATTCTATATAGTTGTATGAAGGAGAAAGCTTTTTAAACCGTTTTTTGCTAAAATGAATAGAAGAATGGAGGATGGATATGGAAATTCTTGAATTACAAGACGTAACAGGCGGATACACACGTAAACCCGTTCTGTATGATTTATCATTTAACATCGGACATGGCGAGTTAGTGGGTCTGATTGGACTAAATGGGGCGGGGAAAAGTACAACTATTAAACATATTATCGGATTAATGAATCCACATAAGGGAGAAATTCGTGTTAACGGGGTGACATTCAGTGAAGATCCCGAAAAGTATAGGAAGGCGTTCACTTATATTCCTGAAACGCCGATACTCTATGAAGAATTGACGCTGAGGGAACATCTTGAACTAACAGCGATGGCATACGACCTTGATAAAGAAGTGTTTGAAGCGCGATCAGATGAGTTACTCCGGGAATTCCGGATGGAGAAACGTCTAAACTGGTTCCCAGCGCATTTTTCAAAAGGGATGCGTCAAAAAGTAATGATCATGTGTGCTTTTCTCGTTAATCCATCATTATATATTATCGATGAACCATTTGTCGGCCTCGATCCAATAGGCATCAAATCACTATTAAAGCAAATGACGCAGAGAACAGAAAATGGGGCTTCTATTCTTATGTCAACGCATGTATTGCCAACTGCGGAAAAACATTGCGACAGGATCATTTTGCTGCACGAAGGACGGGTGCGAGCGGAAGGAACGATGGATGACTTGAGAAAGGCATTCGGACGTCCTGACGCATCATTGGATGACTTGTATATTGCGATGACAGAGGAAAACGACAATGAACAATTTGCGTGAAATATGGGGATCCCGGTTCGTCCATTATATAACCGAGCTCCAAAAGTATTTAAAATATGTATTTACAGGTCATTTGGCAATTGTCCTTGTCTTCACAATCGGGGCGGGGGGCTATACGTATAGCGAATGGTTGAAGGAAGTGCCAGCAGATTTCCCAGCGGCATTGCTTACGGCTATCATACTTGGACTAGCGCTCGCCTTTTCGCCGCCAGTGACGCTATTGAAACCCGCGGACACGGTTTATTTCCTCCCGTTGGAACAAAAGCTTGTTACGTATATGAAACGGGCTTTGAGTTGGAGTTTCTATTCACAATTGCCAGTACCATTTATTTTATATATTGTTGCGTTGCCGTTACTTTCAGCTACAGGGACCGGGTCGAAGATGGAGTACATCATCACCGCAATTTTGTTGCTGGTCATTAAGCGAGTATTCATTGAGTCGGAATATAATTTCAGACATGCTTTGGATGGGAAAGGAATCTGGCTAGATAGGGTCGTCCGATTTTTAATGGGGGGATCCATAATTTATTTTGGTCTTGCAGGAAGTCCTCTTATTCTTCCGGTAATTGCTGTACTTATTGGTATGTACAACTTGTATTGGCGAAAAAAGAGGATGCTAAAACCGTTTCCTTACGACCATTTCATCTCACTTGAACAGAATCGAATGATGCGTTTTTATCGTTTTGCCAACTACTTCACAGACGTTCCACATTTGAAAGGATCCGTTAGTAGACGAGCATGGCTCGGTTTTGCGATGGGATCTCCGAACTTCAGAAATCCTGTTGCACAAACGTATCTAATCAAACGCACATTTATACGTACAGATGATATTTTTTGGCTATGGGTAAGGCTAACTGCTTTATCAGCACTTGGGGCGATTTTCATTCCGTTCCCGATTGTCGTGTTCATATTCGCAGGAGCACTAGCATTTGCCTCTGCCGTACAACTTATCCACGCATTGCGGGCCGGGGACGATTTTCGGATGGATATGCTGTTTCCAGAAAAGGAAGACACCCGTCCAGATGCAATTAAAAGAATCGTTCGTACAGTCCAATGGATTCAGGCGGCAGTAGTTATATGTGCTGCACTGTATCTGTATGGGGTTTCTGTAACAACATTCCTTGTCGGGGCTGTCATCCTCATCATCTCCGAGGCGACGATTAGATTGACTGTGGAAAATAAAGAATATGAGTGATAAGTCGTCCCGTTTGCAATCAATTGCAGGCGGGGCGTTTCTTTAATAAAATATGACTAAATAAAAAATAGAATATTCCGAAAAACCTTGCAACTTATCTCTGAAATTAGATATACTAAATAAAAGGCAGCAGGGGTGATAGGGATGGAAAACAATTATTCATATGCCGAGTTTTTGAAAGCTGTAGGGAAAAACAGTACTTCGCTCCAAGCGGAAAAACTGTTGAATGAAATTTATTTGGATCTTTTTTTGAAACATATACACAGAGAGCAAACGAAGACCAGGATTATGGGGTTTATCGACCTTGCGCTTGACTGTCGGGATGAAAGCGCATTCCTAACGTATTCCGAAAGACTGGGAAAACTTGAAGAGAATGATTGAAAAATGGTAGGACGCTACATGTTGAATAGACATGCAGCGTTTTTTTCTGTGTGTTTTATAGAAAGTGAAATTAGCACGTCTGTTGATTAACCAAACAACCAGTAACTAACTTGATCACAAGCTGGCCGCTACTTGTATAGTTGCGCTTTTGGATCGCTTTGGATTGAATGACTTCTATCCACACTAGGACCCCTCAGTAAATCTGTCATGACTAGTTAGCTGTAAGCGGGTCGGAAATAGTCCAGTGAAAATGAAGGTTACCAAGCCCATCTCACCTTATACTATGTAACTAAATGGTTAATCAACAAATGTGGGGAATTAGTTAAAAAACGTACGTTCGCTTTTTACTCGTCAAAAGATGGGTAAAGTGATAAGATAGAAGTAACTGATAGAGGAGGTTTTTCCGATGATCGGAAAATTCAATTTGCAAGCCCCTTATACACCAAAAGGCGATCAGCCGTCTGCGATCGCACAACTATTAGAAGGACATAACCGAGGTGAGAAGCACCAAACTTTGCTCGGTGCAACCGGGACTGGGAAGACGTTCACGGTTTCGAATGTCTTAACGGAAATTAATAAACCGACTCTCGTTATGGCTCACAACAAAACATTAGCGGGTCAATTATATAGTGAATTTAAAGAGTTTTTTCCTGATAATGCTGTTGAATATTTCGTCAGTTTCTATGATTATTATCAGCCAGAAGCGTATATTGCACATACCGACACCTTTATTGAAAAAGACTCAAGCATCAATGACGAAATTGATAAATTGCGTCACTCTGCCACATCTTCCTTATTTGAAAGGAATGACGTGCTCATTGTTGCCTCTGTCTCCTGCATTTATGGCCTAGGTTCCCCAGAAGAATACAGCGCACATGTTGTATCTCTCCGTCCAGGTATGGAAATCGGACGTAATGAACTGCTACGCAGATTTGTAGATATTCAATACGAACGGAATGACATAAGCTTCACTCGGGGTACGTTCCGAGTACGCGGCGATGTTGTTGAACTTTTACCAGCATCCCAGGATGAACATTGCTTACGAATCGAGTTTTTCGGTGATGAAATTGAACGGATTCGCGAAGTGGACTCACTGACAGGTGAAATTCTCGGCGAACGTGAACACGTCGCCATATTCCCCGCATCTCACTTTGTCACTGGTGAAGAAAAAATGGTCAAGGCAATTGAAAACATTGAGATAGAACTAGAAGAACGTTTGAAAGAATTTCGTTCCCAGGACAAACTGTTGGAAGCACAGCGCCTTGAACAGCGGACACGCTATGATCTTGAAATGATGCGGGAAATGGGTTTCTGTTCGGGTATCGAAAACTATTCTCGCCATTTAACGCTTCGTCCTGCTGGAGCGATCCCGTATACGCTGCTTGACTATTTCCCAGATGACTTTCTTATTATTGTTGATGAAAGTCATGTCTCACTACCACAAATACGCGGTATGTATAACGGTGACCAGGCACGGAAAAATGTCCTTGTTGAACATGGTTTTCGTCTACCTTCAGCACTCGACAACAGACCGCTGACATTCCAAGAATTCGAAGACCATGTCCATGAAGCGATTTATGTTTCTGCGACACCAGGTCCTTACGAAATGGAGCATACTCCCGAAATGGTTCAACAAATTATCCGCCCGACTGGACTACTAGATCCGACGATTGAAATCCGTCCAATTGAAGGACAGATTGATGATTTGATAGGTCAAATAAGAGAACGGACGAAACAGAACGAACGAGTTCTAATTACGACGTTAACAAAGAAAATGTCCGAAGACTTGACCGATTACTTGAAGGAAATTGGTATAAAAGTTCAATACCTTCATTCTGATATTAAAACACTTGAACGAATTGAAACGTTACGAGAACTGCGAATAGGCACATATGATGTCTTAGTAGGGATTAATCTCTTAAGGGAAGGGATAGATATTCCCGAGGTATCACTTGTTGTAATCTTAGATGCAGATAAAGAAGGATTTCTTCGTTCTGAGCGAGCACTTATTCAGACGATGGGCCGCGCTGCCCGTAACTCCAATGGACATGTTATTTTGTATGCAGACAGGGTGACGGACTCCATGGCGAAGGCAATTGGTGAAACGGAGCGACGTCGAGATATTCAACGAAAATACAATGAAGAGCATGGCATAACGCCGACGACAATTAAAAAGGAAATCCGTGATGTGATTCGCGCAACCGCAGTATCAGAAGAAGCTATTTCCTATTTAGAAAAAGTAACACAGGGCAAGAAGTTGACAAAGGACGAAAAAACAACGCTTCTTGTCACTTTGGAAAAAGAGATGAAAGAGGCGGCGAAAGCACTCGACTTCGAACGTGCTGCTGAACTAAGGGATACGATCATGGAATTGAAGGCTGAAAGGTAGGGTTTTTATGAAGAATAAAGAAATCATCATACAAGGCGCACGCGCGAATAATTTGAAGAACATTAACATAAATATTCCACGTGACAAATTGGTCGTCATGACAGGACTTTCGGGGTCGGGAAAATCTTCACTCGCATTCGATACAATTTACGCTGAAGGACAGCGGAGGTACGTTGAATCATTATCTTCTTATGCAAGACAGTTTCTAGGTCAGATGGACAAGCCGGATGTGGATGTCATTGAAGGACTATCCCCTGCAATTTCAATTGATCAAAAGACGACAAGCCGCAATCCCCGCTCGACCGTCGGAACCGCGACGGAAATATACGACTATCTCCGTCTTCTTTATGCTCGTGTAGGCAAACCAATCTGCCCGATTCACGGAACGGAAATTTCGTCACAGACAATTGAGCAAATGGTTGACCGCCTTATGAAATTACCGGAGCGTGCACGTATTCAAGTTCTGGCACCGATTGTATCAGGTCGTAAAGGAACACATGTAAAATTAATCGAAGATATTAAGAAACAAGGGTATGTGCGAATTCGTGTCAACGGTGAAATCATAGACCTCGACGACAATATTGAATTGAACAAAAACAAGAAGCATACGATAGAAGTTGTCATTGACCGGATTGTTATGAAAGAAGATATTGCTGCACGCCTAAGCGACTCTCTTGAATCAGCGCTTCGTCTCGCGGATGGAACTGTATTGGTTGACGTCATGGACGGGGAAGAACTCTTGTTCAGTGAACATCATGCTTGCCCATTATGCGGATTTTCAATTGGTGAACTTGAACCAAGAATGTTTTCATTCAACAGTCCGTTTGGTGCTTGTCAGGAATGTGATGGGCTGGGGACAAAGCAAGAAGTTGACCCGGAATTAATCATGCCAGACCCAACGCTATCATTAAAAGATCATGCGATTGCGCCGTGGGAACCGACAAGTTCACAATACTATCCGGAACTCTTAAAAACTGTTGCGGATCATTTTGGCATATCCATGGATGTGCCGGTAAATGAATTGGCAGACGATGAACTTGATAAAATATTAAATGGCTCAAAAGATGAAAAAATTCGATTCCGTTACACAAACGAATTTGGTGGCACGCGAGATAGCAATATCTACTTCGAAGGTGTTTTGGCAAATGTAGAACGTCGCTATAAAGAAACTTCTTCAGATTATATCCGAGAACAGATGGAAAAGTATATGTCACAGCGGCCGTGTCCAACATGTGCCGGATACCGTTTAAAGGAAGAGTCGCTCGCGGTAAAAGTGAATGGCGTACATGTTGGGAAAGTTACGGAATTGTCTATTACTGAGGCAGACCAGTTTTTCAAAAATCTTGTGCTGTCAGAAAAAGATGCGCAAATTGCGAAGCTTATATTGCGTGAAATCGAAGAGCGTCTCGGATTCCTAATTAATGTTGGACTCGATTATTTGTCGTTATCGAGGGCGGCTGGGACGCTATCTGGCGGAGAAGCACAGCGGATTCGATTGGCAACGCAAATTGGTTCAAGACTGACTGGCGTTCTATATATCTTAGATGAACCATCTATTGGACTTCATCAGCGCGATAACGACCGCTTAATTGGTACATTGAAAAGTATGCGCGACATCGGCAACACATTGATTGTAGTTGAGCATGATGAAGATACGATGATGGCTGCCGATTATTTAATTGATATCGGACCTGGTGCGGGTGTTGCGGGGGGAGAAATCGTTTCTGCAGGTACACCTGAAAAAGTGATGAATGACCCTAATTCACTGACAGGTCAATACTTGAGTGGCAAGAAGTTTATCCCGCTGCCGTTGGAAAGACGTAAACTGGATGGACGAAAAATCGTCATTAAAGGTGCATCTGAAAATAATTTAAAAAATGTAAATGTAGATATTCCACTTGGCCAATTCATAGCTGTGACAGGTGTTTCTGGATCGGGGAAAAGCACGCTTATCAATCAAGTGCTTTACAAAGTGCTCGCCCAGAAATTGAATCGTTCTAAGCAGAAGCCGGGCCAATATAAATCTGCTATAGGGCTTGAAGAACTTGAAAAAGTCATTGAAATCGACCAATCCCCAATTGGGCGGACGCCGAGATCCAATCCTGCAACCTATACAGGCATGTTTGATGATGTACGGGATATGTTTGCTTCTACGAACGAAGCAAAAGTCCGCGGTTATAAAAAAGGGCGCTTCAGCTTTAACGTTAAGGGCGGTCGTTGTGAAGCTTGTCGTGGCGATGGAATCATTAAAATCGAAATGCACTTCTTACCGGACGTCTATGTACCTTGTGAAGTTTGTCATGGGAAACGATATAATAGAGAAACACTCGAAGTAACCTATAAAGGAAAAAATATTGCGGATGTCCTTGCTATGACAGTAGATGATGCACTCGTGTTTTTTGAAAATATACCTAAAATTAGCCGTAAGCTCCAGACGATTGTTGATGTTGGACTAGGTTATATTAATCTAGGCCAGCCGGCAACAACCTTATCGGGCGGGGAAGCGCAACGGGTGAAACTTGCTTCTGAGCTGCACAAGCGCTCGAATGGAAAATCGTTTTATATTCTTGACGAACCGACGACGGGACTTCATGTCCATGATATTGCCAAATTACTTATTGTATTGCAGCGCCTTGTCGATACAGGGAATACTGTACTCGTTATCGAGCATAATCTGGACGTCATTAAAACTGTCGATTACATTATCGACATAGGGCCTGAAGGTGGCGATAAAGGCGGGCAAATTATCGCAACAGGTACGCCAGAAAAAGTGGCAGAATCCACAGTTTCATATACAGGTTATTATTTAAAACCAGTTCTTGAGCGTGAACGAAAACGAATGGATATGATGATTGAAGATGCAGAAAAAGTTTCGAAATGAAACCTTTTCCACATCCACTCGTATATATAGATAGTCATAAAATAACGGAGAAATCCGGATCACCACAATACTAGGGGGCGTAATGATGCAAAATGAACGGAAACGGATTTTAGCAATGCTGGAAAACGGTACGATCACGACCGAGGAAGCATTGACACTTCTAGAAACAGTAGGGAAAACGGGTCAAGTGGAAAAAAACGCTGAGGCTAAAAAGGTTACTGTAGAGTCGCAAGAATTGGAAGAACAATATAGTGAACCAAAACAACAAGAAAAAAAAGGTCCATTTGAAAAGGCCGACCCTGTTATCGAAGACGAGGATCAAAATCAGCCTTCTATGGATGAATTCCTTGAAGATTTGACAAAGGATTTTACGAACGTTGGAGACAGATTCATGCAATTCATGCAGACGGCTGTTCAAAAAGTGAAATCATTCGACTTTGATTCGCCATTTGGCAATACAGTTACGTTCGACCATACAATAACTAAGCCAGCAACCGAAATCGAGGAAGTCATCATCGATATCGACAACGGTAAAGTGACAATCCATACTGGTGAAATAGAAGAAGTACGAGCAGACTTCACGGTGAAAACCTATAATAGTGAATCAGAAGAAAAAGCAAAAAAAGATTTTCTTGATAAGTTACTGTTTGTTAATGACGAAGGGAAAGTAAGGATTTCAAGCGATTTGAAAATGGTTCAAGTAAATGTTGAATTATTCATTCCGAAAAAAGATTACGCAAGAATTTCCGCACGTTTACTAAACGGCTCATTTAAAATGAAAGATGCAACGGCTGAAAAGGTAAAAGTGAAGACTGCAAACGGGAAAATTGAGATTGCCGGATTGACGTTCAACAACGGAGAGTTCGAAACCGTGAATGGCTCAATCGGTCTGAATGGTGTAACTGCTACTACAATTGAAGCAGAAACCTTGAACGGGCGCGTTTACATTGATGGTGCTGTGAAAGATGTGGAGGCACAATCATTAAACGGACATGTCGTCGTTACAACGACAGATCCGGCTGCAGAGAAAATTGAAGCAAAAACAATGAGCGGTACAGTTGAAATTTACATTCCAGCAGGCGTTGCCTTATCAGGTGAAATTGCATCCAATATTGGGCGATTGGACTTAAAGCTTGATGATGTCGATCGGACTATCGAACAGGAACAATTGCTACATCGGACAATCCGTTTTAAAAAGGACGTAGAAGGAAATCCATCTCCGTTACACATTTTTGGAGAAGCGAAAACGGGTTCAGTTCTCGTTTGTTATAACGCAAAAAAAGAATAACGTACAAATGGGACTGCTGTTACACCAAAATCGGTGTAATAACAGTCCTTTTTCATTGGGGTGAAACTATATAGTCGGCACTTAACAAATAGAATGTTCTTCCAATACCGCTTTGTCGCTTGGTGATGGCCTTACGCAATCAGCCCGTCAGAAGATCACTGTCGGTCTGATTGCTCCGGCTCACACTTGTCGCTTCTTCGCTAGATTTGTTCGGTATACTGGTGAGATATACCGCCTAGTCGATTCCAAATAAATAGTGCCGACTATATATATGTTAAACAAATGAATACCTATATGAACTTAGCGAAGGCGCCTTACAAGGGGTAGCCGAAGCCCTAAGACTAGCGGGCGAAGCTGCTTGGCTTAGGGCGGGAGGCATCCCCTAGCGCCGTAGCGAATTCAATGGGATTCTTTATTTCAACATATACTGTTACTTTTTCCCTCGATAAATCCAAGTTGAGAGTGCGTGAGCAATTGCCTTTGCACACTGGAGCCTGTATGCTGTCTCCTTAGAAATGTGGCTTCTTGCGGATTTGTCATGAATCCGTATTCAATGTTGAAAGCGGTACATCTTCATGTATTTTATGTGCAAAAATGACTGTGAAGCCTTCTTCAATAAGAAATTGTTTTACAAGATCTGCAACAGCGCTGTTAAAGCTGAATTCCCGCAATAGCCCGTCTGGTGAGCGTTTTCCCGCTGTCTCAGGACCGTGTCCCGCATCAATTAGTAGTGTCGTCAACATCTTCCCCTCCTTATCCCTTATATAGGGGATAAGAGTTTAGAAGTGGACAGTTTCGGCACTAAATCATTTCATTTGAAATTGTGCATGGTAAAATAGGGTATAGACGTTTGAATATATAGAAAAGGGGCGAGTTAATGTCTTATGTAACAGTAAAGGATGTTCAAGAAAAACTTTTTCTTGAACTATGCGCAGGAGAAGCCGGCATTGAGCGTCAAATACATACGAGTGATATTTCAAGACCTGGACTTGAAATGGCTGGTTATTTCGATTATTATCTTGCGGATCGCGTTCAACTTTTGGGCAAAACAGAACTATCATTTTTCGCGAATTTAAAAGAAGTGGAACGGATAGATCGGATGAAAAGACTCTGTTCAGAAACTACGCCGGCCATCATTGTGGCACATGAAATGGAAGTGCCGATTGAATTGATTGAGGCTGCCGAGAGTAAAGGCATTCCTGTGTTGAAAACGGATGTTCCAACGACACGGTTTTCGGGCATGCTGACGAATTATCTTAGTGGCAGACTTGCTCCAATGACAGCCCTTCATGGGGTACTTGTAGATGTTTATGGAATTGGCATACTGATCACGGGCAAGAGTGGTGTGGGGAAAAGTGAAACTGCTCTTGAACTTGTGAAAAGGGGTCATCGATTGGTGGCTGATGACCTTGTGGAAATTAGACAGGTAGCTAAAAATGTGTTAATTGGAAATCCACCAAAACTGCTTGAACATATGCTTGAAATCCGTGGAGTTGGGATTGTTGATATGATGACATTGTTCGGGGCGAGCGCCGTGAAAAGTGATAAACGAATATTAATTATCATCGATCTTGAATTTTGGGATCAGGATAAGATTTATGATCGACTTGGTATTGATGAAGAAAAGATGAAAATTATGGATTCGGAATTGACGAAGCTGACTGTACCTGTAAGACCAGGACGTAACTTGTCTGTCATAATTGAAGTTGCAGCAATGGATTATCGAATGAAGAAGCTTGGCGTTAATGCAGCAGAAGAGTTTACGAAAAAACTTGCCGCTGAAATTAAAGTGAATCGAAAGTAAATGATTGATGGAGAAAGGATAGGTTGATACATGTTTAATGTACTTGCAATAAACCCGATTGCATTTTCACTAGGTCCACTGGAAGTCAGGTGGTATGGGATTTTAATTGCACTAGGGATTGTACTCGCATTCATTGTTGTTCAAAAAGAAATGGTAAAGCGCGGAATGCATCCGGATTTTTTGACTGACCTGCTCATTTGGGCTGTTCCAATCGCGATTGTTAGTGCGCGAATTTACTATGTTATTTTCTCGTGGGATTATTATAAAGACCATCCGGGACAGATTATTCAAATTTGGCAAGGCGGCATCGCTATCCATGGTGCATTAATTGGTGCCTTCATTACGACGTACTTCTTCACGAAAAAGAGAGGTATTTCATTCTGGAAAGTGGTTGATATTGCAGCAGCTGGTCTGCTGATAGGTCAAATTATCGGTCGTTGGGGCAATTTCATGAATCAGGAGGCACACGGGGGCCCTGTTTCAGAAAAGTTCATTGAAACAACGATTATTCCTGATTGGATTATGAACCAGATGACGATTGAAGGCGTGACGTATCATCCGACATTCCTTTATGAATCCATGTGGAATATTGTGGGACTTGTCATCGTTATCTTGTTGCGCAAGGTGAACTTGAAGCGCGGCGAAATGTTTCTATTTTACCTTGTCTGGTATTCTGCTGGGCGCTTCTTCATCGAAGGAATGCGAACGGACAGTTTATATGTCATCGGTGAACTTCGGGCGGCGCAGCTAGTATCGGTCATCACGATCATTGTTGCAATCGCGGTTTTCATCGTGCGAAGATATGTTCAAAAAGTAAATGTGAAGTATCAAGATAAATAAAAAGGGGTTTGAGAAATGGGGACGCTTCAAAAGGGGTTAAAGGCGGGACTTCTGACAACGTGGACACTGGGGAAAATCATCTTTCCAATCACAGTACTTGTCATCATTTTACAGCATACACCGGTGTTGCCGTGGCTTATTAAACTTGTTGCACCGTTTATGGGGATATTCGGTCTGAGTGGAGAAGCGGCGATTCCGTTGGTGCTTGGTAATGCACTCAATTTATATGCGGGAATTGCCGGTATTTTATCGTTGGAAATGACTGTGAAGGAAGTATTCATCATTGCTGTCATGTTGTCGTTTTCGCATAATATATTCATAGAAACAGGCGTTGCACTGAAAGTTGGTGTGAAGCTGTGGATCGTGATTGTTGTTCGGTATGGGCTAGCTATTCTATCAGGTATCGTCATCAATTTGTTATGGAAAGGCGGAGGGGAGACGGCGCGCTACGGTATGGCTCCGCAAATTACGGCTATACCAGATGGCTGGTTGGAAATTGGATTGCTTGGCATACAGAAAGCATCATTCGGCGTCTTACAACTTGCCATAATCGTCATCCCACTAATGATTTTTGTCCAGTTATTGAAGGACCGTCATTATTTGCAGAAGTTTTCTGAGAAAGTAGCACCATTTACGAAAATAATTGGTGTACAACCGAATGCTTCAACAACGCTTGTCGCGGGTCTAGTTATCGGCCTTGCTTATGGTGCCGGCGTTATGATTCAGGCTGTACAAGAGGATGGTGTGAGCAAGAAGGACGCAACACTAGCATTCATCTTTCTCGTTGCTTGTCACGCAGTTATAGAAGATACACTGATTTTTATCCCACTTGGCATTCCTATTCTGCCATTACTGATTATCAGGGTCGTAACGGCTTTCGTGCTGACGATCATTGTCGCGTATGTCTGGAAACGGTCTGAACAACAGAAGAAGAAGGAGGTTCCGGTTGCAGATGGCTAAACCAATTACTACACTACTATTTGATTTTGACGGAACATTACTGGATACGAATGAATTGATCATCGGGACATTTCAACATGTCCTTGAAAAAAACTACCCAGGAAAATATGGACGAATTGATATATTACCGTTTCTAGGACCGACTTTACATGAAACATTTGATTCGATTGACCCTGAAAAGACGGAGCAACTGATTGAAGAATACAGAGCGTGGAATAAATCGATGCATGATGAACTTTCTAGCGAGTTCGACGGAGTGTCCGAAACGATGAGGTCGTTGAAGGCGGCGGGCATGAAAATGGCGATTGTTTCAACAAAGAGAAAAGATATGGTTATGCGGGGCTTGGGACTTCTTGATGTAGAAGGGGTCTTTGACGAAGTCATAGCAATGGATGATGTAACGAAAACGAAGCCTGACCCAGAACCGATTTTATTGGCACTTGAACGATTGGGAGCTACCGCAGATGAAGCCCTTATGATTGGTGATAACTACCATGATATAGTTGGGGGTCAAAATGCGGGTGTCCGTACAGCGGGTGTTGCATGGTCCGCAAAAGGGGAAGCCTTTTTACAAACGTTCAACCCAGATTACATGTTGCAGCATATTTCGGACTTATTTCAATTGGTCAAAGGTGAAAAAGGGTGAGACGTACTGAAAGGCATCCCGCACAAGTTGGAGCAAATTCACTTTGGCATATTTACAAGACGGTCCCGTTTTTGAAAGTGGCAAAAAACTTTGCTGTTATCCAATTATCGAGGTATACACCATTCATCCCGATGAAGAACTTTTTGTTCCGTACGTTTTTGAAAATGGAAGTCGGAAATAAGACGTCTTTCGCCTTAATGGTTATGCCTGATGTCATGTTCCCGGAGCGGATAAAAGTCGGCGACAATTCAATCATCGGCTTCAATACGACAATCCTTGCGCATGAATACTTAATAGATGAGTATCGTATAGGAGATGTCATTATTGGAAAGAACGTATTAATTGGAGCAAATACGACAATTCTTCCTGGAGTAGAAATTGGCGATGGGGCGATTGTTTCTGCCGCTTCCCTTGTCAACCGTGATATCCCACCGGGTGTGTTTGCTGGTGGCAATCCGGTTAAGATCATCTTTACGCAAGAGCAGATGATTGAGCGACAACAAAAAGATGAAAACAGATAGTGCTGATGTATCTTATGGTATAATGGGGGACAATACGAGAAGGAACGTGCTTTGCGTTCCTTCTTATTTTTTCGGGGGAATATGATTGGATAAACTACGTAAGAAGCACGATGAAAAAATTATTTCGTTCATTCCAGACGGTGAATTTTATTATAATAAGGCGATTCAGGCGATGCAACGCGATCGTTTTGAAGATGCGCAGCGGTATTTGAAAAGAGCATCAGAGTTAAGTCCTGAAGATTGGAAAATCCTCATGGAATACGGTGTGCTCGTTATGGAAGAGGGCCGTTTCGAGGAAGCGCATGAACTGCTAATGACTGCAAACTCACTTGCACCTATGGAAGAGGAAGTTATATTCTATTTGGCGGAAGTGCACGCCCATCTCGGTATGCTACGGGATGCGAAGATGTATGCGGAGAAATATATATTAATTGATCCCGATGGCCCATTTGCTGATGATTCAATGGAAATCATTGATTTCGCAGAACAGGAAGAGTCATTTAATGACGATGAAATGCCAGATGGTGAAGTGTACTTTTTACAGGAAAAGGCACGCCGACTTATGGAGTCGGGTGATTTCAAGGCGGCTGTGGAATTACTTGAGTCAATTATTGGCGATTACCCGGAATTTTGGGCGGCTTACAACAATTTAGCGCTTGCCTATTTTTATATAGGGGAGAACGAACGGGCTAGTAAGTTACTACATGATGTTTTAGATCGTAATAAAGGAAATATCCATGCACTTTGCAATCTGGCGGTCTTTTATTATTACGAAAAAAAGGAAGAGGAATTGGAGTCCCTACTTGCTTTACTTGTGAAAATTAAACCGTATCAATTTGAAAATCGCTATAAACTCGGCGCAACATTTGCGCTTATTGGCAGACATAAAGAAGCCTATAATTGGCTCAGAAGTCTTCAGAAAAGAGGATTTGAAGGGGATACAGGCTATTACTTCTGGCTGTCCCATTCTGCTTATTTTTCTGGGCATGAAAAAATTGCGCGGGACGCATATGCAAAACTGGTTGAAATAGATCCTTCGAAGGCGGGTTACGAGCCGTGGAAAGATGTCCAGGAGATTATCACGTCTGACTCACTCGAGCAGGATAGGGAGTTTTTACTTAGTAAAATCACCAATGCCTACAGAAGTGAAAGGATGTTTGGTTTTTATCTTCTTGGAAAATCAGGACATAAACAAGAAATTATCTCACATCCATCTTATATTGAAGTCGAAAAACTAAGTGACTATGAGCGACTTTTTCTGGCAAGTGGCCTCGATTATGAGTTCATGCCGGAAACGATCTTTGATAAGTCATATATGCGGGCACTTGAAACGACGGACTTACTGTACAACAAATATTGTCCGCTCGATAAACAAGCATCCCATCTGTTTCAAATGTGGTTCACCCTATGCGAGACTGCATTAAGTCGCTCTTATTTGTTTAGAAATCCAGCGGCACTTGCAGCCGCGGCAGATTATATGTTCCAGTCATCCCGTTATCCGGATGTGACCAAAACAGCGATTGCAAAGGAATTCGGTGTATCAGTTCCGACGCTGACAAAGTATGTCGGAGAATTGATTGAGTATTTACCACAATTTGATGCTTAAGGGCCTACTGGAAGTGGTGCACTTTAGCTGTGTTCCTTTTAGGCGCCTTACGCTTTTCTTATTGTCTAGCTCCAGCGCCTAGCCCCTCGAGTCGCTTCAGTCCTTAAGTTAAAGGCAAAGAGCGCCTTTATCTTAAGGCCCTCCAGCGCTTGTCGGGTCTACCAAGGCGCTTACGCTTTTCTTAGTGTCTAGCTTCAGGCGCCAGCCGCTCGGAGGCCCGCAGGATGTGGGTCACGTAGCTGTTGCCGCAGGACGCGGCGTACTTAGGCTAGGTTCCTTGAAAGTAATCCAGCTATGTGGCAAAGAGCGCCACGTCGCTGGATTACTTATGCCTGTCGCGTCTAAGACGGCGCCTTACGCTTTTCTTATAAGCAGGAAAGTTGAATGGACACCATGAATCCTATACGATTTGTTGTGTAAATGTTGTAGAGGAGGAAATTCACATGACTACTGAAAAAATCTATGATGTCATTATTATTGGTGCCGGCCCTGCGGGGATGACGGCTGCTGTTTATACATCACGTGGTAACCTTTCTACGTTAATGCTTGAACGGGGAATTCCGGGTGGCCAAATGGCTAATACGGAAGAAATTGAAAACTACCCAGGATTCGAACATATATTAGGTCCGGACCTTTCTACAAAAATGTTTGATCACGCGCGTAAATTTGGCGCTGAATATGCTTATGGTGATGTTACAGACGTCATTGATGGAGAAAGTTACAAGACGATTGTTGTCGGCGACAAAGAGTATAAAGCCCGTGCGATTATTATTACGACTGGTGCTGAATACAAAAAAATGGGTATTCCCGGAGAAGCTGAACTTACAGGTCGTGGCGTAAGCTATTGTGCGGTTTGTGATGGGGCATTCTTCCGTAAGAAAGAGCTCGTTGTTGTAGGCGGTGGTGACTCAGCAGTAGAAGAAGGCACTTATTTGACACGTTTTGCGGATAAGGTGACGATTGTTCATCGCCGTGGTGAATTACGTGCACAAAAAATCCTTCAAGACCGTGCATTTGCAAACGACAAGATTGAATTCATCTGGAATTCATCTGTCAAAGAGGTAAATGCTAGAGAAGGAAAAGTTGGTTCCGTGACACTTGTGTCAACTGTCGACGGTTCCGAAAGGGAATTTGAAGCGGATGGCATGTTCGTTTATATCGGAATGGACCCATTAACAGCTCCTTTTGCTAAACTTGGAATTCTTGACGAAAACGGTTACGTTGCAACAAACGAAATTATGGAAACATCCGTACCCGGTATTTATGCTGCAGGGGATGTTCGTGAGAAATTGTTGCGTCAAGTTGTAACGGCTACTGGAGACGGTAGTATTGCTGCGCAGGCTGTACAGAAATACGTTGAGGAATTGATGGAGAAGTTAGGCGCAAAAGCTTAATGGATTTTAATGTAACCTTAATGTGGCTGTAACAGTAATGCAATGTCTAAAGGGTATAGTAAAAGTATCAATTGACCCCCCTTTTGATAAAATAAATTTTGAAAGGCAATTTATCGGTCTAATCCGGTAGTTTGCCTTTTTTTTGTCGTTTTACAATGGTTCGATGTATAATGATACTATGCGTTTATAAAAAGTGGGGTTAGACAAATGCAGAGAATCGTAAATTTACTAGTAGTAAAAGACAATCATGTATTATTGTTAAAAAAACCTCGTCGTGGCTGGTATGTAGCACCTGGTGGAAAGATGGATACCGGTGAGTCGATTTACGAAACGGCCGTCAGAGAATTCACTGAAGAAACCGGTGCTGTACCGATTAATCCGCTGCTAAAAGCCGTCTACACAATGATGATTATGGATGAAACCGGAGAGAATGTGAAAAATGAATGGATGCTCCACACATTCGTTGCATTTGACTTAATAGGTAAACCGTTTGAAACGACAGTTGAGGGAGTGCTGGAATGGCATCCCGTTGAAAACCTAGCGACACTTCCAATGGCGGAAGGAGATCGGACCAATTTACTGTTTGCAGTTTCCAGGAGTGGGATACAGTATGGAACGTTTTTTTACACCGAAGAATTTAAATTATTGAAAGAGGAAATCCAATATTCAGTGGAAGGTGATGGACAATGACTGAAATAGGGAAGCCAAGCAGTGATATTGAAATAGTTATTATTACTGGGATGTCAGGTGCGGGTAAGACGGTTGCAGTGCAGAGCTTTGAAGATCTTGGGTTTTATTGCATCGATAATTTGCCTCCGGAGCTATTAGTTATGTTTCTGAATTTGATGATGAAATCGGAAAATAAAATGAACAGGATAGCCGCTGTAATGGATACGCGTGGAGGTGACCTATTTGATTCGCTCATTGGGGCACTGGATAATTTATTGCATATGAAGGGTGTTTCGTCACGAATATTATTCCTTGATGCAGACGATGAGACGCTTGTTCGACGTTATAAGGAATCGCGAAGGTCACATCCACTGTCCGCGGGCGGATTGCCTTTAGCAGGTATTAAGAAAGAGCGCTTGTTATTGTCCGAGATGAAAGGCCGTGCACGCTCAATTTTCAACACTTCAGGTTTAAAACCAAGGGCATTGAGAGAAAAGATAATGTCTGAGTTCTCCTCTAAGGATGATCTTGGTTTTACGCTGAACTTCCTCTCTTTCGGTTTTAAGCATGGTATGCCGATTGATGCCGATGTTGTATTTGACATTCGTTTCCTACCAAATCCTTTCTATATTGAGGATTTGAAACCGAAGACTGGACTCGATAATGAAGTCTATGACTATGTACTGAAATGGAACGATACAAAAATCCTTATTGAAAAATTAACGGACTTATTCAAGTTCTTAATTCCACAATATAAAAATGAAGGAAAATCACAAGTAGTAATTGCATTCGGCTGTACAGGAGGCCAACACCGCTCTGTAACACTCGCTGAATTTTTCGGAAGCCGGTTCAAGGACGAGTATCGGACACTAATAACCCATAGGGACATTGAAAAAAGAAAGGATTGACGCTATGCCGAAATCCGGGAATTTGAAAAAAGTCGTTGTGTTAGGCGGCGGAACAGGCTTGTCGACATTACTACGCGGATTGAAAAAATATCCCGTCGATTTAACCGCAGTGGTCACAGTAGCGGATGATGGCGGCAGTTCAGGCAGACTTCTCGATGAATATGACATTCCGCCTCCGGGTGATATACGCAAAGTGATGGCAGCGCTTTCAGATGTTGAACCATTAATCGAAGAGATGTTTGAATACCGCTTTGCTACTTCGGAAGATTTGAAAGGTCATTCACTCGGCAATCTTATGCTGGCTGCTATGACGGATATCACCGGTGATTTCGCACGTGCAGTCGAGCAAATGAGCAAGGTGTTGAACATCAAAGGGAAAGTATTACCAGCCGCTAATCAGCGCATCACATTGCATGCAGAACTCGAAGACGGTACAATCGTGACTGGTGAATCGAAAATTCCGGTTTACGGACGTAAAATACGCAAAGTGTATTTATCGCCACAAGAAGTTGAACCGTTACCTGAAACAATAGAGGCCATCAATTCTGCCGACCTGATCATTATTGGTCCAGGTAGCTTATATACGAGCATCTTGCCGGCACTTCTTGTCCAATCAATTCGTAAAGCGGTCTTGTCATGTAAGGCGAAAAAGGTGTATATTAACAACTTGACGACGCAAGCAGGAGAAACATATCGCTATACGGCCTCGGAGCATGTGCAGGCATTGTATGATCATGCGGGTGAATCCTTTATCGATACGGTTTTATTGAACGGTACAGAGTTTTCTACGTTGCAGGGTGGTACAGAATGGACGGGGCCGCCTTGGCCTGTCGAAAACGATTTGGAAACGCTTCAACAACTTGTACCAAATATCGTAGTGAGAGACATTTGCTTATTATTAAATGGAACTATCATACATGATTCCGAGAAAGTAGCTAAATGGCTCATAGATTATATGGAAAATGGAAACAAAACGGAACAGACGTGATCGTCGCCGAGAAAGGGGAAGAATCATGTCTTTTGCTTCAGAAACAAAAAAGGAAATGACACAGATAGAAGCGGATGACTGTTGTACGAAGGCAGAGGTAGCGGCATTCATTAGGATGAATGGTGCACTATCGTTTTCTAATAAACAGTTAAGTCTGGACGTGCAAACTGAAAACGCTGCGATTGCAAGACGCCTTTATACGAATTTAAAACGGTTGTATCCTTATAAAGTAGAGTTGCTTGTTCGAAAAAAGATGCGCTTGAAAAAAAACAACGTTTACATTTGCCGAATTAGGAGCGGAGCAAAAGCCCTTCTGGAAGAACTTCTAATTTTGACAGGTACATTTCAATTTAAAAATGAGATTTCAAAGGAATTGGTTAAAAAGAGATGCTGTCAACGCGCTTATTTACGGGGTGCTTTTCTGGCAGGGGGTTCTGTGAATAACCCGGAAACATCTTCCTATCACCTTGAAATCTTTTCCATATATAAAGAACATAGTGAAGACTTAGTCGATCTGATGAACAAATACCATTTGAATGCGAAGTCTATTGAGCGGAAAAAAGGGTATATTGCTTATTTAAAGGAAGCTGAAAAAATATCGGACTTTCTTAGTATTGTCGGCGCGCATGTGTCTTTAATGAAGTTTGAAGATGTACGAATCATACGCGATATGCGAAATAGTGTGAACAGGCTTGTGAATTGTGAAACTGCTAATATGAATAAAACAATTGGTGCAGCACAGCGCCAAGTTGAAAATATAAAGTTTATTGAAAGTACGATTGGACTTGCTGAATTACCAGATAGATTGCAAGAAATCGCAAGGCTTCGGGTAGACAATCAAGATATTACGTTGAAGGAACTTGGAGAGCTGGTTTCGGGCGGGATGGTAAGTAAATCCGGTGTAAACCATCGCTTAAGAAAAATCGAAGAAATTGCGGATAATCTTCGCAATGGGGGAATCGGTAGTCGGTGAATCCGCTGTCGAACCAAGAGAGGAGCTGGCGCTGTCATGGCAGAACGAATAGTTGAAGTGAAGTTGAAATCAGGATTACAAGCACGGCAAGCAGCACTTTTTGTCCAAGAAGCAAATAGGTTTTTGGCTGACGTATTTTTGAAAAGAGAAGAACGCCAAGTAAACGCTAAAAGTATAATGGGGATAATGAGCCTAGCCATTGCGCGCGGCACAACAATCACATTGATCGCAGAGGGAAGCGACGAGGAACAGGCTCTAGAATCGCTCGCAGCCCTTGTTGAAAATGACAATTAAATAAAGGATTAACCGTTAGCGCTGTCAAATGACAAGTGGTAACGGTTTTTTTATGGACATTGGGTGTGAAGTCATGGGGATGCGGTTCGAAGTCATGGCAAGGCGATAAATAGTCATGGCAATAACGGTTAGTCATGGCAATAGGGAGTGAAGTCATGGGGACGCGGTTCGAAGTCATGGCGAGGTGATAAATAGTCATGGCAATAACGGTTAGTCATGGCAACCCAGCAAACTGTAAGGGAAAAGGCAAGAACTTTCATGACAACTCGTTAAACTGTCGCAACATCCCCCCAAAAAAAACGCAAAAAAATATTCATCCGCTTGTAAAAGCAGATGAATATTTTACAGTATAAACCTTATACTGGGATATGCCCTCGGCGAGAATCGAACTCACATTTTAAGCTTCGGAGGCTTACGTGCTATCCGTTGCACCACGAGGGCCTTACAAATCCGCTAACTTTTGCAGCAGACTAGACTTATTATACTAGTGTAGCTCAATGAATGCAATGCTTATTTTGAAAGCGTTATATTTGACCTTCGTTGACCATACTATGTATGATAAAGTTACAGTTGAAACGAAGTTATGTTTCAATAGGTAGACAACACTATCCAGCTTGAAGGAGGAAATAGAATGAATCTAATACCTACAGTAATTGAACAGACTAGCCGCGGTGAGCGTGCTTACGACATCTATTCACGTCTATTGAAAGACCGTATTATCATGCTTGGAAGTGGAATCAATGACGACGTTGCGAACTCTATCGTTGCTCAACTCCTATTTTTGGAAGCAGAAGATCCGGATAAAGATATTTCAATCTACATTAATAGCCCCGGGGGAAGCGTCACTGCTGGAATGGCTATTTTTGACACAATGCAATTCATCAAACCTGAAATCCAAACAATTTGTATGGGGATGGCTGCATCTATGGGATCGTTCCTGCTAGCGGCGGGTACTAAAGGGAAACGTTACGCACTTCCTAACGCAGAAGTAATGATTCACCAACCATTGGGTGGAGCACAAGGGCAAGCAACAGAAATTGAAATTGCTGCAAAACATATCCTTTTCACTCGTGAAAAACTTAACTTGATTCTTGCTGAGCGTACTGGCCAATCAGTTGAAGTAATTGCGAGAGATACAGACCGCGACAATTTCATGACAGCTGAACGTGCGAAAGAATATGGTTTAATTGACCATATTATTACACGCAGTGACATGAAAGACGGAGCTAAAACTAAACCTGAATCTAAATAAGTTGTACGAAAGCCGGCTTTCCACTATGGGAAGCCGGTTTTTTGATGGCTAAAAAAACGATGCCGCAGAAGAAATGAAACATTTTCAATCGTCATACTGTATATACTACTGTAGAAAAAGTTTCGGCACGGTGTTCGAGAGGGTAAATGAAAATAACTAACTCGTGAGGGGTGTTAACATGAAAAGAGTTTTAGGACCAATTGCGGTAATCGTAATTATACTTGCAGTTTTGGCAATGATACTGGTTCCAAGCTATAACAAATTCGTTAATTTAGAAGAAGATGTGGACCAGGCGTATGCACAAGTGGAAAATCAACTACAACGGAGACTTGATTTGATTCCGAACTTGGTAAGCACGGTAAAAGGCTTCGCAAGCCATGAAAAAGGGATTATCAGTGATATTGCGGATTCTCGTGCCAGATTGGCCGGTGCAAAAGGGCCTGGGGAACAAGCGGATGCAAACGCTGACTTAGCCGGAGCTCTTAGCCGTCTTCTCGTAGTCGTTGAAAACTACCCTGATTTGAAGGCGAATGAGAACTTCAGACAATTAATGGATGAACTTTCGGGGACTGAAAATCGATTGGGTGTTGCACGTAAGGATTATAACGACGTAGTCGCCAATTACAATAGGAAAGTAAAAAGATTCCCTGGAAAAATCGTTGCATCCATTTTCGGATATGATGAAAAGGAATACTTTAAAGCCGATGCAGCTGCAAATGAAGCGCCGAATGTCGATTTTGGAGATGACAAGGAATGATTAGAAAAGCTGTCCGCATACTGGTGACGGCATGTCTGATTGTTTTTACATCGTTAAACTCAGCAGTGTTTTCGGCTGATGCTGCTGTTCCAGTTGTTCAAGATACTGCGAATGTGTTGTCCGCTGAACAGAAAGCGGAACTTGAGCAATATGGGATTCAATTAAAGAATGCTACGACAGCGGAACTTGCGGTATTAATCCTCCCGAGCATAGGCGATGAGCCAGTTGAGGAAAATGCGGTAGAGAAGCTCAGGGAATTTAAATTAGGTAATAAGGAAAAAAATAACGGAGCTTTGCTAGTTGTCACAACAGAGAAAAATTCCGATGGTAAACGACATTTCGAACTATCGGTCGGGTACGGATTAGAGGGTGCCCTTCCGGACGGAAAAGTCGGACGTATAATGGATGAAGTAGCTGTTCCTTATTTGGATAAGCAACAGCCTGACATGGCGATCATGGAAGCATATAAATCATTCTATAATGAAATCGCAGCTGAATATGGCTGGGATGGCGCGGTTGTGCCCGTCACAACTATAGATTCCGACTCAAGTGATGGGGGTTTCGGTATTCCATTCCCCGTCATTCTATTCATCATTATTTACATTGTCTTCCGTGTTATCAGTAATAGAGGAGGTCGTGGAGGAGGCGGTTCGGGTGGACGACGCGGTGGGGGGCCAATTTTCTTCCCTGGTTCTTTTGGCGGCAGAAGTGGTGGCGGTGGTTCAGGAGGCGGGTTTGGTGGTTTCGGTGGCGGTGGTTCCGGCGGTGGAGGCGGAGCAGGCCGAAGCTGGTAAAAGATAATGATAACAGGCGGCATGCGTGGGCAACATCCTGTGCATGCCCCCGTTATTCATTTATACTGAAGGTATTATAAAGGTAGTGAGGTGCATTAGAGTGCATGTGACATTTTATACGAAACCAGGCTGTCATCTTTGTGAGGAAGCTGAGTTAATGATGAAACTTGTTCAAGAAGATTTCCCGCTAACGTGGACGAAAGTAGATATAGAAACTGATGATGAAAGTCATGAGAAATATATGTTTTTGATTCCTGTCATCGAAAAAGATGGCGATGTAATGCTTTACGGGTCAATTGGCTACGCTGATATCATTGATTTATTCTGATAATTAATGCTATATTGTTTGTAAAGTCGAATGAAAAGAGCTACAATGAAGTTAGAAATATTTTTTTGCTTTATGTGGGACGTTATTTAGTACGTAGGGTCGCAAAGTGTCCCTATGGTAAAGAGGAGGGCAGCCATTGGACGTTTTGATGGATGCACAGAGCAAACTCGTACCAGAAATGATGGAGTTAATGCAGCAAAGATATCGGATAGTAAAGCTTGTAAAAATGGCTGGCCCAATTGGAAGACGTCCACTCGGTCAGATGGCAGGCTTATCGGAGCGAGAAACGCGAACCATGATGGATACGCTAAGGGGTCAAAATCTTATTGATATCGCAAAAGACGGAGCTTCAATCACCACTGAAGGATTGACTGTCTTACTTGCACTTGAGTCTTCAATGGAAGACTGGTCGGGTCGTACGGCTATTGCAAAGAAATTAATGGGTTTCCTTGGCATTCAATCAGTCAAAGTTGTAGCAGGTAACTGCGATACGGATAGCGCTTCGAAAAGCTTACTTGGTATGGAGGCAGCGAAACAATTTTCTTCTAAAATTGACGAGGGCAAAGTAGTCGCCGTCACTGGAGGAAGTACAATTGCATCAATTCCACTTCATATCGAAAAATTTAGCGGTACCAATAATCTGCTATTCATCGCTGCAAGAGGCGGTGTAGGTGATGATATTGGATTGCAAGCGAATGTTATTGCGGCTTCTTTTGCCTCGGCATGCGGAGGTACGTATAGTACATTTTATTACCCAGAGTCGTTAAGTGAAGAAGCGCATGAAGCGTTCCGAAAAGATCCTTCTGTCTTGAAAATGCTCGAACTTTACGACACAACAGATTGTGTTCTGCATGGAGTAGGCGACGCACAAACAATGGCAACTATGCGTAATACGCCCACAGAAGAGCAGGATATGATCCATGACAATGGAGCTAAAGGCGAAGCATTCGGTTATTATTTTGACCAGGATGGTAACGTTGTCCACAGATTACGGACAATCGGTATCCAAACTGGCCATCTCGAGAAGATTCCGCTAATCATTTCAGTCGCGGGCGGCAGCAGTAAAGCTGAAGCCATCTTGGCTTATATGGCAAGTGCACCTAAACAAACAATTTTAGTAACTGATGAAGGTGCCGCGACTGAAATGCTGAAAATACTCGTCAATAAATAAACGTATAAATGACTAAGACGGGTCTTTTCAGGGAATAGGTTTAGATGGGCTTTGTATAGATATAAGAAACTTTTAAAATAAAACTAAAAACAACTTGGAGGAATAGATTATGACATTGAAAATTGCAATTAACGGTTTTGGACGTATTGGACGTAAAGTATTTCGTGAGGCATTGAAACAAGAGGAAATTGAAATTGTAGCAGTGAACGATTTAACGGATGCGGCAATGCTTGCACATCTTTTGAAGTATGACTCTGTACATGGCGTATTTGACGCAGAAGTCAGTTCGGATAATGACACGCTAGTTGTCGATGGCAAAAGAGTGAAAGTATATGCAGAAAAAGATCCAGCAGCACTCCCATGGGGCAAACTAGGGGTTGACGTTGTCGTCGATTCGACAGGCGTATTTACGGACAGAGCAGGACTTAGCAAACACCTTGAAGCCGGTGCAAAAAGAGTTATCTTGTCTTCACCTGCTAAAGGTGATATCACAACACTTGTTATGGGCGTCAACCATGAAACGTATAACCCGGAAACAGATACTATCGTATCGAATGCATCATGTACGACAAACTGTCTTGCGCCAGTTGTGAAAGTACTTCACAACGAATTTGGCATAAAACGCGGTCTAATGACAACAATTCACTCGTACACAAATGACCAACGCATTTTGGATTTACCACATTCGGATTACAGACGTGCTCGTGCAGCTGGAGAAAACATGATTCCAACTACGACTGGCGCAGCTTCAGCTGTAACGAAAGTTATTCCTGAATTGAAAGGTAAACTTGACGGTATGGCTGTCCGCGTTCCGACACCAAACGTTTCACTCGTTGACTTTGTCGCTGAACTTGAGAAAGATGTGACAGTTGCTGATGTGAACAATGCATTGAAAAACGCGGCTGAAAATGAGCTAAAAGGTTTCTTGGCTTATAATGAACTTCCACTAGTATCTAAAGATTATAACGGAAATACTTCATCATCTACTGTAGATGGTCTTTCAACGATGGTCCTTGAAGACAACATGGTGAAAGTAATTACTTGGTATGACAATGAATCAGCTTATTCTGCACGTTGTGTAGACTTGGCGCTTTATATGCACAGTAAAGGTCTATAATTCAGTTAAATATAGCCATAAACAATAAGACCCCTTATAATATAGTTGGGTAAGAGGAGCGGGGGTTACCCCGTTCCTCATTTTTTTTCAGTAAATATGGAGGTGGGCGTTTTCATGGTGTCGAAAAAGACGATGAAAGATATGCAGCTTGAAGGGAAACGCGTTTTTTGCCGGGTGGATTTCAATGTGCCTATGGAAGATGGCAATGTAACGGATGATACAAGGATCCGTGCAGCAATTCCGACCATCACTTACATGGTCGAACAGGGTGCAAAAGTTATTCTAGCAAGCCATTTAGGTCGTCCAAAAGGCGAAGTGAATGAAGACATGCGGCTTACTGCTGTAGGAGAAAAACTTGCGGAATTGATTGGCAAACCGGTAACAAAGCTCGATTCATCCATTGGGAAAGAAGTGGAGGAAACCATTTCAACAATGAAAAACGGCGATATCGTTCTGCTTGAAAATGTTAGGTTCCATGCAGGGGAAGAAAAGAATGATGCAGGACTCGCAAAGCAATTTGCGGAACTCGCTGACCTTTTCGTCAATGACGCATTTGGCGCTGCACACCGTGCGCATGCATCTACCGCAGGCATCGCGCAATATATTCCAGCTGTATCTGGGCTCTTACTTGAAAAAGAATTGGACATTCTAGGTAAGGCATTATCAGAGCCTGACCGTCCATTCACAGCGATTATTGGCGGAGCCAAAGTGAAAGACAAAATTGGCGTCATCGATCATCTGTTAGACAAAGTGGATAACTTGATTATCGGCGGCGGATTATCATATACATTTACAAAAGCACAAGGTCATGAAATAGGAAATTCGCTTTTAGAAGAAGATAAAATCGACCTTGCAAACTCATTTATTCAGAAGGCTAAAGATAAAGGCGTTAATTTGTATTTGCCAATGGACGTGGTCGTGGCGGATGCATTTTCAAACGAAGCGAATACGAAAGTGGTTGCAATTGATTCCATACCAGAAGGATGGATGGGGCTTGATATTGGACCGAAAACAGCTGAACTTTACGCGAATGTTATTAAAGAGTCGAAATTGATCATTTGGAACGGGCCGATGGGTGTCTTCGAAATGGAGTCATTCGCTGGAGGAACACAACGCGTTGCAAAAGCGATGGCTGAAACAACAGCGTATACGGTTATTGGCGGGGGCGATTCAGCCGCTGCTGTCGAAAAGTTCGGCGTAGCAGTTAAAATGGATCACATTTCCACCGGTGGGGGAGCTTCTCTTGAATTCATGGAGGGGAAAGACTTACCTGGCGTCACTGCATTAAACGATAAATGAGTGGAGGAAACTAATTTGCGAAAACGAATAATTGCTGGTAACTGGAAAATGTACAAGTCTCTTGAAGAAGCGAAAAGCTTCGCGATAGAAGTGCAAGAAAAAGCACCAGTTTCAGAAAAGTTGGAAGCGGTTATCTGTCCACCTGCTTTATACCTTTCGGAACTTGTACAAATAACAAAAGGTTCAGCAGTCGGTATTGGCGCACAAACGATGCACGATGTAAAAGAAGGAGCATTCACGGGTGAAATCAGTCCAGCGATGCTGTCAGAAATAGGCGTCGGCTATGTTGTCCTGGGTCATTCTGAACGTCGCCAATACTTCAACGAAACAGATGAATCCGTCAACAAGAAAGTTCATGCTGCATTCGATTACAAGCTAACACCAATCGTCTGTGTGGGAGAATCACTTGAAGATCGCGAAAGTGGAAAAACAGTCGATTTAGTAGCAGGACAAGTGAAAAAAGCATTTGAAGGCATCAGCGCTGATTTAGCAGCACAAGCAGTCATTGCTTATGAACCAATCTGGGCTATCGGTACAGGGAAAACGGCAACTGCACAAGATGCGAATGAAGTATGTGGTGCAATCCGTATGACAATTGGCGAATTATACAATGAAACAGTCGCTGACCAAATCCGTATTCAGTATGGAGGTAGCGTTAAACCGGATAACATTGAAGAACTTCTCACAATGGAACATATCGATGGCGCACTTGTCGGCGGCGCAAGTTTGGAAGCTGCATCATTCTTGAAATTGCTAGAGGCTGGAGCACATGAGTAAAAGTCCGGTAGCGCTTATCATTTTGGATGGTTTTGGCCTTCGTGATGACAAGCTAGGAAATGCAGTTGCACAGGCGAATAAGCCGAATTACGATCTATTATGGAACAACTTCCCACATTCAACGCTGACAGCTTGTGGGGAAGCGGTAGGTCTTCCTGAAGGGCAGATGGGGAACTCTGAAGTCGGGCATTTAAATATTGGAGCTGGTCGCGTCGTCTATCAAAGTCTGACCCGTATTAATAAATCAATTAGGGAAGCTGACTTTTTTGATAACGAAACACTTCTGCGGGCAGTTAGGCACGCGAAGGAAAATGGCTCTGCACTTCATCTGATGGGGCTACTATCCGACGGTGGTGTACATAGCCATTATGAGCATTTATTCGCACTCCTTCGCCTAGCGAAGTTGAACGGGCTTGATAAGGTGTTCGTCCATGCATTCCTTGATGGCCGTGATGTAAGTCCGCAGTCTGCACTTGATTACCTCGAAAAGACTGAAACGTTTATGCAAGAGCTAGGCGTAGGTAAGTTTGCAAGTATCTCAGGGCGTTATTACGCGATGGATCGTGATAAGCGCTGGGAGCGTGTTGAGAAGGCTTACCGCGCGATTGTAGATGGCACTGCCCTAACAGCGGCAACGCCGACAGCAGGCGTAATGGCATCCTATAAACAAGGGATTCATGATGAATTTGTCGTGCCATTCGTGATCGAAGAACTTGGTAAACCAGTTGCAACTGTCGAAGACGGAGATGCGGTTGTGTTCTTTAACTTCCGACCGGATCGTGCGATTCAACTTTCACGTGCATTTACGGATAGTTCTTTTGATGAATTAGAAAAAGAAACGAAGAAATTTACGGACTTGAAATTTGTAACGTTCACGCATTATAGTGACGAAGTTGTTGCAGATGTCGTCTATAGTAGTCAAAATCTAGAAAATACACTTGGTGAAGTCATTTCTCGTAATGGATTGACACAACTGCGTATTGCAGAAACTGAGAAGTATCCTCATGTCACTTTTTTCATGAGTGGAGGAAGAGAAGATAGATTTGAAGGCGAAGAACGTATTTTGATAGCCTCACCGAAAGTTGCAACGTATGACTTGCAACCAGAGATGAGTGCTTACGAAGTGACGGAAGCGCTTATTGAAGGAATTGAAGCGAATCGCTTTGATGCCATTATTCTCAATTTCGCAAATCCTGACATGGTCGGGCATAGTGGTATGCTGGAACCAACCATCAAGGCGATTGAAACGGTCGATGAATGCCTTGGCAAAATCATCGACGCAATTCATGCTAAAGGCGGTACGGCAATCGTTACGGCTGACCATGGGAATGCTGATGAAGTAACGACACTAGACGGGGCTCCGATGACGGCACACACGACGAATCCGGTTCCGGTTATCGTTACGAAGTCAGAAATAGTTCTGCGTGAAGGCGGTAAACTCGCAGACTTGGCACCAACAATGCTAAAATTGTTACAAGTAGACCAACCGGCAGAAATGACCGGCACACCATTATTTTAAAAGGGGAGAATGACATGCCAATCATTACACTTATCCAAGCTAGAGAAGTACTCGATTCACGTGGAAATCCAACAGTAGAAGTTGAAGTATTTACCCAAAGCGGTGCATTTGGTCGGGCAATCGTTCCATCTGGCGCTTCGACAGGCGAATACGAGGCAGTAGAATTACGTGACGGTGATCCAAATCGCTACTTCGGCAAGGGTGTTCTTCAAGCGGTTGACCATGTTAATGAAGTCATTTCGGAAGAATTGGAAGATGCGTATTCAGTCCTTGATCAAGTGACAATCGACAAAGCGCTGATTGAACTTGATGGAACTACTAACAAAGGAAACTTGGGCGCAAATGCAATTCTTGGCGTATCGATAGCTGTCGCACATGCTGCTTCTGATTACCTTGATATTCCCCTTTATCAATATCTAGGTGGCATTAACGCAAAACAATTGCCAGTGCCAATGATGAATATTTTAAACGGCGGCGAGCACGCAGATAACAACGTTGATATTCAAGAGTTTATGGTAATGCCAGTCGGGGCGGATTCATTCCATGAAGGACTTCGCATGGGAACTGAAATTTTCCATAGCCTAAAAGCTGTATTAAAAGCTAAAGGCTTGAATACATCAGTGGGTGATGAAGGCGGATTCGCTCCGAACCTATCTTCCAATGAAGAAGCATTGTCTATTATCCTTGAAGCAATCGAAAAAGCGGGCTACACACCAGGCGAGGAAGTTCTTCTTGCAATGGACGTTGCAGCATCTGAGTTTTTCAATAAAGAAGATGGCACGTACAATCTTGCAGGTGAAGGTATCGTGAAAACATCGGCAGAAATGGTTGATTGGTACGAAGAGCTTTGCAATAAGTATCCAATCATCTCTATTGAAGATGGCTTGGATGAAAATGACTGGGCGGGTCATAAACTTTTGACGGACCGTCTAGGCAAAAAAGTTCAACTTGTCGGGGACGACTTGTTTGTAACGAACACAGAAAAACTGGCCCGCGGTATTGAAGAAGGTATTGGTAACTCAATCCTTATTAAAGTGAACCAAATCGGTACATTGACGGAAACGTTTGATGCGATTGAAATGGCGAAACGCGCTGGCTATACGGCTGTTATTTCCCACCGTTCAGGTGAATCGGAAGATACGACAATTGCTGATATCGCAGTTGCAACAAACGCTGGGCAAATCAAAACGGGTGCACCATCTCGTACGGACCGCGTTGCGAAATACAACCAATTGCTTCGTATTGAAGATCAGCTAGATGATACTGCTGAGTATCTCGGTGTTAAGACGTTTTATAACTTGAAGAAATAATGAGTGATCAAAACCCGCTTAGGCGGGTTTTTCTTTGCCTTTTGAGAGATTAAGTGGAAATTCAAAAGGTGACCCTTAAGACTTCTGTCTTAAAATTAGAACAATAGGTTGTAACGCCAGTCCGTTTTTGGTAAAATAGAACTGTTGTGAAGTTCGAATCGGGAGGTGGAACAAAATGCATACTTTGCTGATGACACTGCTCGTAATCGTAGCACTATCATTGATCGTAGTCGTATTATTGCAATCTGGGAAAAGCGCAGGTCTATCAGGAGCCATCTCTGGTGGAGCCGAACAACTTTTCGGGAAACAAAAAGCACGAGGACTTGACCTTGTACTTCAACGGGTTACAGTTGTACTTGCTGTTTTGTTTATCGTATTGGCGATCGTCATTATGAAAGTATAATCTTAAATAGACCACTATCGCCTGACCTTCCGACTGGTCGGGCGTTTTTTATGAAAAAGTAAAATAGTATTAGTTTTTTCTACTGGGGTCGGTGTCTAGACTCCAGGCGCCAGCCGCTCGGTCATAAGCAATTCAGCTATGTGGCAAAGAGCGCCACGTCGCTGGATCGACTTATGCCTGCCGCGTCTAGCGGGCGCCTTGCGCTTTTCTTACGAAGGGATGATTGAATTGAGAATTGCACAACCGAAACCATTCTTTTTCGAAAGAGGGAAGCGTGCAGTTTTACTGCTCCATGGATTTACTGGTACCTCTGCGGATGTCCGGATGTTGGGACGTTTTCTTGAAAAGAAGGGTTACACATCGCTTGCACCTCATTACAAAGGCCACGGTGTTCCTCCTGAAGAATTGATCCACACGGGTCCCGAAGAGTGGTGGGAAGATGTTCTTAAGGGTTATAATCAATTAAAGGAAGCTGGCTATGATGAGATTGCAGTAGCGGGATTGTCTTTAGGAGGCGTATTTTCGCTCAAATTGGGGTATAACAAGCCAGTGAAGGGCATTGTTACAATGTGTGCGCCGATGTCGATGAAAACAACTGACCTTATGTATGAAGGTGTTCTTAAATATGCACGAGAGTATAAGAAGTTTGAAGGGAAAGGTGATGCTGACATCGAAAGAGATATAGAGGCATTACGTGCGCAAAATATGCCTTCTCTGGAAGAACTTCGCTCACTCGTCTATGATGTACGCAATCATATCGACCACATTTATGCACCACTATTGGTTGTGCAAGCTACATACGATGATGTTATCGATACCGATTCTGCAAACGTTATTTATGACAATACCGAATCAGACATAAAACACATTAAATGGTATGAACAATCGGGACATGTCATTACGCTTGGACCTGAAAAAGTGACACTTCATGAAGATATTTTGAGATTCCTGGAATCATTGGACTGGAATGAGTGAAAGATTAGACCAATGACCATACTATATACTTATAAGGAGTGATGCAACTTGGATAGCATAGAGCAAGACATTCAGCAAAAATTGCTGTCTCTAATGAAAGAAGAATCGTATAAGCCGTTAACTGTACAGGAAATCCAGGAAGTAATGGGATTTGAACAGGCAGCGGAGTTTAAGGAACTAGTGAAAATGCTTGTGGACCTTGAACAAAAAGGGCAAATTATTCGTTCTAAATCGAACCGTTATGGCGTACCCGAAGGCATGAATCTCCTGCGTGGAAAATTCATCGGGCATGCAAAAGGCTTTGGTTTTGTAGCACCGGAAGAAGAAGGAATGGATGATGTATTCATCCCCCCACATGAAGTTAATGGTGCGATGAACGGGGATACTGTCCTCATACGTGTCGTTAACGCTACATCAGGCGGTAGACGTGAAGGGGCAATTACACGTGTCGTAGAACGCAAAACGACAAAGGTAGTTGGTATGTACCAGAACAATAAAGGCTTCGGTTTCGTTGTTCCTGATGATAAAAAATTACCTATGGACGTTTTCATCGGCAAAGGGGATTCACTTGATGCGGTGGACGGTCATAAAGTCGTTGTTGAAATAACAGACTGGCCTGTTGACGGGAAGTCAGCAACAGGTATGGTGACACAAATCCTTGGTCACAGAAATGATCCCGGCGTTGATATCTTGTCTATTATTCATAAGCATGGAATTGAAGTCGATTTTCCACAAGCAGTACTAGACCAGGCAAATAAAATTCCTGATGAAGTTCAGGAAAGAGATTTGATCAACCGTCGTGACCTTCGTGAAGAACTTTCGATTACAATTGATGGTGCAGACGCGAAAGACCTTGATGATGCTATTTCAGTTGTGAAAAATGACAATGGTGGCTATCTATTATCTGTTCATATTTCCGATGTCAGTTATTATGTGACGGAAAATTCACCAATGGGCGATGACGCTTATGATCGAGGAACTAGTGTTTACTTGACGGATAGAGTTATTCCGATGTTGCCGCATAGATTATCGAACGGAATTTGTTCATTAAATCCTGGTGTCGATAGGCTTACGTTGTCTTGTACAATGACGATAGACCGCAACGGGAAGGTCATCGATCATGAGATATTTGAGAGTGTTATTCGCTCGAAAGAACGTATGACCTATAATGAAGTTTATAAAATCATCGAAGAAAAAGATGAAGAACTTTCAACTCGATATGCAAATGTTGTTCCTATGATTAACCATATGGCAGACCTCGCAGCTATTTTGAAACAGAAGAGAGAAGATCGTGGAGCCATTGATTTCAATTTCAAGGAATCGAAAATCCTTGTTGATGAAAAAGGATGGCCAACGGATGTTGTCATTTTGGAGCGAACTGTATCAGAACGCCTCATAGAAGAATTCATGCTTGCTGCGAACGAAACGATTGCTGAACATTTCCACAGGCTTGAACTACCGTTCATTTACCGGATTCACGAAGATCCCAAAGCTGAGAAATTACAACGGTTCTTCGAATTCCTAACAAACTTCGGCGTTGTTGTCAAAGGAACTGGCAATAAAGTCCATCCAAAAGCGCTACAGGAAATTGTTGAATCAATTGAAGGTCTTCCTGAAGAAACGGTTATATCGACAATGCTCCTTCGTTCAATGCAACAGGCGAAGTATTTCGATGAAAGCCTGGGTCACTTTGGATTATCTACTGAATTTTATACCCATTTCACGGCACCAATCCGCCGCTTTCCAGATTTGATTGTTCACCGTTTAATCCGGACATATCTAATTGAAAAAGATGTTTCGGCACAGACGCTTGCACATTGGGGTGCGATATTATCCGATATTGCAGAGCATACATCGGAACGAGAACGCCGTGCGGTTGAAGCAGAACGTGATACAGAGTCACTGAAAAAATCTCAATTTATGCTCGATAAAATTGGCGAAGAATTCGAGGGCGTTATTTCATCGGTTACAAACTTTGGTTTGTTTGTCGAACTGGAAAACACAATCGAAGGGCTTGTTCATGTTAGCCATATGACAGATGATTATTATCGATTTGACGACAGACAAATGATGATGATTGGTGAACGTGCAGGCAAGCAATATAGGCTTGGCGACGAAGTAACCGTCAAAGTTATTGCTGTGAAACCTGAAGAATCGACAATCGATTTTGAAATCGTTGGGATGAAACAAAACTTCCGTCGTACACGTAAAGAAACGCCGAAAGTTATTTATGCTAAGAAAAAAGAAGGCGACAATAAGTCCGGCGACAAGTCAAAAAATCAAAAGAAATCTGGCACATACAATAAAAAGAAAAAGTTCTATGAAGGCGCAGCGAAAAAAGCGGGTAGTAAACTTAAACCTAGGCCTAAAAAGAAAAAGTAAAGCCGGAGCGGTCTAGGCCGCTCTGAGGTTTTCACTTGATTCAGCAGACGTTCTCTACTTCAATAAGTGGCGGCGTGAATGCTAAAATGTGCAAAAAACAGTGGGGGTTCAGGCTACCCGCTGATTAGAAGAACTCAGACTAAAATCGCCGCGTCCTGCGGCAACGTCTGAGTAACCAACATCCTGTTGGACCAAGCCTCCGGCGAATGTCAAAAATTTTGAAAGCTGTGGAAAGGCAACCTAAGAGCGCCGCGTCCTGCAGCAAAGGTTGTATACCTGCGTCCTGCAGGCATAAACGCAATTCAAAATTTGGACGCAATTACGCCGAGGCGCAATTGATTAAGGGGTGAAAGAAATGGCGAAAGGCCAAGGGAAGGTAGTCGCCGTCAATAAAAAGGCGAATCATGATTTTGCAATCGAAGAAACAATTGAGGCAGGTATTGTCCTTCTAGGTACGGAAATCAAAGCAATTCGTAATAGTAAAGTCCAATTGCGTGATGCGTTTGTAAGGATCCGTAATAACGAAGCGTGGATTTCCAATATGCACATTAGTCCATATGATCATGGAAACCAGTTCAATCACGATCCATTGCGTTCTAGAAAGCTACTTCTTCATAAAAAACAGATTAGCAAATTGATTGGACAAACGAAAGAGCAGGGATCTGCTATTGTACCGATTAAGATGTATTTAAAAGACGGCTTTGCAAAAGTGTTAATTGGTGTTGGTAAAGGGAAGAAAGATTACGATAAACGTCAAGATCTTAAGAAAAAAGATGCAAAACGTGAAATAGATCGTGCACTTAGAGATAGGCAAAAATATTGAAGTATAGGTTAAGATAAGTTACAATAAGTATAGTAAGTAGTTCAGAAGCCTTTCAATAGGTTCTCCTGACATCCCTTTGGGGACGTTACGGATTCGACAGGGGTAGTCTGAGCTTGAGTTGCGCGTCGGAGGGTTCGGCTCCGTCAGAAACGACACCTTATAATAACAGGCAAAACTAACAACAACCTAGCATTCGCAGCGTAAGCTGTTGAATCTGCCTTGTAATTTCATCGCCCATGTGGCGTTGCAGGGCTAACCTTTAGTGGGATACGACGGCTGTTGCCTCTTGAGGCAGTCGGAAGAGACTTCCAAGATAGCGTACATGACGCCTTGATTGATGGCATAATGCCACGCGAAACCTAATAGTCAATCTACACGCGTAGATGCTTAAGTGTTAGGGCCTCTGGACGCGGGTTCGACTCCCGCCGTCTCCATATTTGTTGTCGCAGCAACGTTTAAGCGATGTGTGGCATCATTATGGTAACAAGATATAAAAAAAAAGACGATTTCATCTACTTATAGATGAAATCGTCTTTTTTTATGTCAACATTCTGGTAATTCACTACTATTAATAATAGCTCCTTGAGAACCTAACCGTTATAAACACTTTCACATGTCCCAGCTGCTGGTTCATAAAAACAATGATTTTTAAATTGACCAGTAAAAGGTTGACCGTACCATGTTGGAGGACAAGGGGCGGATGGATTAAAGTTCCAAAGGGCATATTGCGCTGGATGTTGTCTCCAATTATCAATATTCCGTTTTACTAATTTTTTTTTAGAAGATCGCGCTCGTTGGTAAAATAAATTCCCTTTTTGAACAGCTTCAAAAGAATAATTTCCTCCTTGTTTCTGAAAAATGACGTCTTCAATTGTTCTTACATCATTAAAATCTAAACAATCTGCTACAGCGCGATTAATAATTACATTGCCAACATATAACATCCCTTGGTTTCCTTCACCCTAGGCTTCTGCTCTCATCATCCTTGCCATTAACTCAATGTCTTTATCCCTGTATTTAACTCTTGGCATATTTTCACCTCAAATCTATAGTATAAAAGAAGCTTTCATTGTTGTTTCCTGAACAGCAATACACATTATGTCGTTGAAATAAATGTTAGTGTACCTACTTTTTATTCGCCCCAACAACCGAGCCCGTTAATGGTACATGGAGGTTTTTGTTCACTCATCCATTAATTCTACAAAATGATGTCTTCGTTTTGCTGATTCCGCGTAGGCTGCCCCGCGAAAGCGAAGCACAGGATCATCCGAACATTGAAGACCATCAGGCACGACAGTTGGGGCGA
>NZ_JADPRX010000016.1:0-86789 GCF_017347125.1 Sporosarcina sp. E16_3 | reverse complement strand
GAGCAATGGGGTAAAGGAATATACAAGCATCTTGACCATCATTTTAAACAGTTTGGAGTTTAAACATTGAAAAACAAAATGAAACGATGTGCTTCGTAAATTGAAGAAAGTATCACTAAGCCTAATTACCATTCTCTTTCATAAGATGAACAATGCTTTGATTTATTCTCAATTACTATTTGAAGCAACCAACAGTATGTCTTTTTATAATCTTTTGTTTTGCCTTAAACGGGCGCGATTGTTAAATAAGCGTCTCTGTTCTTATTGAACTAACTCGGCAGGATAGTTCAATAAGTGAAAGACTAAATAGTGTGAATAGATAGGTAGAATAGGGTGGGGCGGGAAAATGGAAAGGGAGTTTAGTAAGTATTCCATCATTTTAGTTGTCGTTGGAATTTTTGTTGCATATATGGCTTTCCCACCGATTAATATTACTATTTTGGGTTGGTGGGGAATATTCATTGGATTTGGTGTCTATTTAACAGGCATAATACTTGGTATCGTTGCTTTCTTTAAGAAAGAAAAAGGGTTTATGAAGTATATCTCGTTACTTTCCATTTCATTAGGTGTTTTATTTATTGCATTTCTCTATGCAATCTTGGGTAGAATTTAACGAAATTAATTTGATGACATAATTATACTAACGAAGCAGTTTTGTTCAAGAAGAAAAAATGGACTTTTGATAAATTAATTTAAATTTGGAACTTTTATTCATTTTAAACGTATTAAAGTGAAGGGGCAGGTTAGTTGAACAGTGTTGTTTAACTTGTGTTCAACAATCGGGCAATTTTGTGGGACAAGTTATCTTAGGTAAGGGAGTGAAAGAGTGTTAGTTTTTATTACAGGTGCTTCTATTATTCTTTTGCTATATATCTTAATTAGTCATTTCATTTTAAAAAGAAAATTAAACATTGAAGAAAAAAGGTTACGCCCATTTTCAAAAAACAGAAATAAATTGTTTTTAATTACAGAAATCATCTCAATCATTGCATTCACAGTCATTGGTATTGTTTATATAGATTTTGCTGAGCCAGCGCATTTTTCTCGGATCTTCATTCCGAAACTTATAGTTGTGCTGTTTTTCACTCAACAAGTAATCAGAGGATTGGAGCTCTGGGCGTTTAATCGGGAAGAAAAGTCGTATTATTATCAAACTTTAGGTGCTACGATGTTTCTTGCTTTGTTTCTAGTTTTCTATTTCTCGGAAGGTTATCTACCCTAGTCTTTCAAATTATTTATGTCGATGAATCGATTGTATAACTTTTATTAGGAGAGGGTTATTCTTAAACTAACGGGTAGCTTTAGTAAAGTATCATGGGACTGCTATAGGTAATTCAAATTTTTTTCATACAACGCAGTAGTTTATAGGAGGAAGTGAATGACATTATCTATTCACGATGGTGTGTTAATTGGGTACTCAGTAAATTTTCTGGAAAATGAATTGCTATTAGATATCGAAACGGTGGCGGATGAAATTGTAACTGTTACATTCGAGAATTACTAAGCACATTATTTCGATCATGTAATGGCAGGAAGTATTTTATTTGATATTGAAGAAGTAGATTTGAATACATTTTTTGTAGGGAACAATGAACAATTTCAGTCCCATAAATTATATGCTTGGCCGATTTGGTATGATGAAACGAATGGACTTGGAAAATACCTACAAAAAATAATTATAAATGCTATGTTATTAGCGAGTCACTAGGATTAAATGGTTATGCATTTGCTAAGACGCTTAAAATCAAAAAGAAATGATAAGTGGGGTGAGAAAAACTAAAGTTTGTGAAGTGTTGTACCTGATCTAACCAGGGATAGTTGAAGAAGGATTAATTTTGAAACAAGAAGGAAAGAGTATAGGAAGCATTGAATTTATATAGGGGCGAGTAATTACTGCATCCCTATATCAGGAGGTTTTTAGGTATGTCGAGAGAATTATGGTTGAACCTGCCAGTGCGAGAACCAGAACGGGCGAAGGCGTTTTATACCCAGCTCGGTTTTCGGTTGAATGAGCAGTATGCGAGTCAAGACGGCTCATTCAGCTTGATCGTCGGCGACAACCAGGTTGTTTTGATGCTCTTCCCGGAATCCGCATTCCGCGGTTTTACTGGTAATGCAGTTGCGGATTCGCGGCAGGGCACTGAAGTGTTAATCTCTTTGGGGGCGAACTCCCGGGATGAAGTTGATGAGTTTGCCTTGAAAGCTGAACGTGCAGGCGGCACTGTATTCAGCAAGCCTGGCGAAAAGGATGGCTGGATGTATGGCTGCGGTTTTGCCGATCCAGATGGTCATCGGTGGAACGCGTTGTATATGGATATGAGCAAAATGCCGCGGGGCTGAAAACCCGATTCACCATTTCGTGACGAGTGTTTAAACTGCAAGTCAAATAAAGTTACTTAACTACCAGGTGCGATTGTTTAATAAGGGCAATCGCACCATTTTAAGTTTGTAAAGAAATCTACTTAAAGTAACGGGTGCATTTTAGTTGAAGAAGGAACTTACTAATAATCGAAAAACTAAAAACTTGAAGACAGACAGGAGCTAGAAACGATGATAAAAGGCTTCGGAGGAATATTTTGGAGAACTGGGAATCTTGAAGTTATAAAAAAATGGTACAGTGAAGTGTTGAAGATTGAAATAGACAATTGGAATGGGACTATTATTAAACCCCATTCAGGAAATGAAACTGCCTTTTCTTTCTTTACTGAAGATGACCCTTACTTCCCAACAGAACAGCAAGTGATGTTGAATTTCCAAGTACATGATCTAAACGAGACTATTAAGCATCTTGAACATATTGGTGTACCTCTTGCAAAGGAAAAAGAGAGTAGTGAATATGGAAACTTTATTTGGATTAAAGATCCTGAAGGTAGACAGATTGAGCTATGGGAGAAATAACGGGTTGTAATCATTCATATTTTGTTGAACAAACGGGTGCTTGAGCGAAACGAGGAGTCTTAGTTGCGGCTCCTTTTTTTGTTCGACTAATGGGGATATTTAGTTGAACAAGCATCCAAGTTTTACTCCATATATAAATTGATTTCGTCCTGTTCCACCCTATCATCACCTATTGCTTGAATATATAAATGGTCATATAGGTATGGCCTATCTATATTCCAAGTTAAAGAAAAGTTGTTATCAGTTTGATTTTCTCGACTATCATAGCCAATAAGTTTTCGTTCTGTCCAAGTTTGAGTACCTGTTGGTATTAACCAGAATAAGATGGTTTCTGTATTTTCTGCTACAACATGAAATGTGATTTTCTTTGTTCCTTTTGGGATCTGTACCCAAGTTCCGTATTTTGGATAATCTGTATATATACTTTTAATTTCGGGTTGGGATGATGTAATAGGACTTTCTTTACTAATAAATGGCTGAAATGCTGTAAGTAAGATATTAAATGTGAAAAATAATTTCAATATCATTAATTTCACCTCAAAAGTAGTATTCGCCCGATAAAGATTTATATGTGTTATTCAACTGAAGGACAGGTTAGTTGAACATCTTGACTGTATTAATAAAAGTTGTTTTTAGGTTAGGTAATAAAGAAATCCCCCAAAAACGGGGATTAACTTCAAAATGATCAAATCATACAATCATTTGCTTTTTCTTTATGATATCTTTCCAATTTGGAAGAAGTTCGTAAGTTTCCATGTGCTTAAAGCTTTTAAGGATAACTTCACTTGGAGTTATAGTAAATGTTAATTGGTCTCTTCCTACTGGGATATGTGGACCGACAACTGGAGTGACTTCAATGGTTACTAAAAACATGAAACCTCTATATCCATTAGTCATTTCCATCTTTAAAATCTTTATTTGATACGGGTACACCATAGGACTTGTGTAAAGGTAATCTGAATAGTAATTAGAAACAGACTTTTGAACATCTGGTAAAAGTAGTGAAAAAAACAAGTCCATCATGAGTTCTTCTTTAGACTTTTCAGCAGGCTGATAATAATCTGGTTCAGCATAATTCAATATTGCTGACATTAGAAACAACAGGAAAAAAGAAGGAACTATAATAACTATTTTCACTTTTACACCACCTTTAATGCTTATTGTGTTCAGAAAAGATTAACTTATCTCAACCAAATAGTTCTTTTTTGAAAATGGGAAGAAAAATGAAAAATAAGTAACGTTTTTATGAAAATAGCCTTCAACTACCATGAAAATTAAAAAACGCCTAATGTCTATAAAACTGCATAACAAAAAAATGAATTTTTTTAAAAAAAGCCAAGCTTTTAGAATGATAATATTGTGATGATAGGTAAATCAGGAACAAACTCCATTCTTCCTAGAATATAGGGAAAGCTAGTGCAGTAACCAGAGTAGGATTAATCCCCCATAAGTGCCACCCGTATTGGGTGCGACAGTCTGTGATGCACCGCGGTAGTTGAAGTCGAACTAACGGATAGGGCTCTATGGCGCAATGGTTGATTGATTTTCTATGCTAGCAGTAGTATTTAATGCCCGTTCTGTACACATTTTCTTCCTCTGTGGTGTAGCACTGATTTTGCGCTACATGTATGGCTAGCGGGTAGAATGCTGTAACTATAATTTGTGTACTTTTATGGTGAGTTTGTATAGATTGATAATTCATTAAAGGGGGAATCCAAGTGAGAAAAATAATTAATTTTTTGATCTTTTTATTATTGATAATGCTTTTTCTAAGTGGGTGTAATGCAAACAATAAAAACGGAAATTTATTTCAATATAAAGATTCGTTTGTAGGCGATAACAGTGCGGTAGGAAACATTGCAAATCAGTTACGAAGTGGTGAAAATTTGGAAGGGTTTGAACTTAAAACAAAAGAGAAACCGTATGGAATAATCTTGAATTATGATTGGTTAGAATCAGAACAAAACTATAAAGAAACAGCGATATTCAATGCTACATTTTTATTTTCATTAGTTCAAAATGTTGATTGGATAACATTTAATTTTGATAGCCGAGAATATAAAATAACAAAAGAAAATCTACAAGAGTGGTACGGAAAAGAATTGAGTGAATTTAAAAACGAAGATGAACTAAGAAAATATATACAAGAATATTTGAAAGATGAAAATAAAGTAAATCAGTTCTTTAACTAATGAGTGCTTTAGTGAAGAACAGGGGCTTCTTGGGGAGCTCTTTTTCTTTTTGAACTAACTGGGCAGTTTACTTGAATAAGGATTATTGAAACTGAACTGGACAAACTAAACCCAAATATAATTTGAGGTGATAAAATTGAATAAAAGTGTACCTTTTTTATTGGGTTTATTAAGTATATTAATTTGTGGGTTTATTTATGGAACAGTAAATGCAAATCCGAATGATACTCCTCCTTCTATTGAGGAAATGTACGCTGAAGTTGGATATAAATCTGTAAAAGAAGCAGTTAAGGAATTTGAAAATCATTTTAAAAAAGATGTAAAATTGCCGAAAATCAACCCATCTATTCCTTTCACCCATCAATTCGGAAGATTTTATGAGGATAAGGAATATAACATCAATGATTCGCTGGAAATCAAGTTTGTGAATGAAAAGGCAGTAGAAAATCATTATAAAATTAATATTCGCCCCTTGAAAAATAAACTAATTTTTAAGGATAAAGGTAATCAGGAAGCCTATACACTTAAAAATGGACAGAAAGCCATTTATGTTGAACACCAATTATTCAATTTTTTCGTTTTCGAAAATGGTAATTGGCAATATATGCTTGGCATAGACAAAAGGGTGTCTAAGGTAACGCCTGATACATTGTTTGAAATTGCTAACTCAATTCAATAACGACTGTTAGATAAGACCATTAGAGTCCTTGTTAAACTAACGAGGCAGGTTAGTTTAAAAACGGAGGCTGTCAAATGACGAACTTTTTTAAATAGGAATCTGACTGGTTTGCAGCTGTTATTTCGGTATTTATTTTTAATATAAGGGGAAGATACCTACAATACTTACATCCAAAGGTGGCGTTAAACCGTGAAGAAGTTAGTCGTACTAGTCCTGGTGTTTGTTGGATTATTTTCCTCAATACAATTAGCAAAGGCTAATATTCAACCAAAATTAAAAGCAGAGGATGTTTTATCTGTTCGAGTAAACAGTTTAAACGGGGGATCTCGTATATTTAAGGAAAATGATGGATATGAAGAAGTGATCATCGATAAGGTTGTTAAATGGATAAACACATCAAGTCCTTCCGAAGGAGCAACTGAGTTAAATTTAAATAACCCCCCCACAGTCTCGATGTTGAAAATAAAAATGAGAAACGGGGATGTTGCGGTTATCGAACCTGCCTATAATTGTATTTCCGAAAATCAAACAAAAACATGTACCATAGCAGATGGCGAGGTAATATATACCCAGAATCAAGTGAAAACTCGATTAAAGTCGCAAGACCTGTATGATTGGCTCTTGGTAGGATGGAAATATGAAAGTGTTGGGGCACCTAAAGATGAGTTGCTTGAAGAAACTTTATATACCAGATATTTTTCCTACCTCGACAAAACTTACTCAGATTTTATCATGTGTCCAAAGATAGATAAAGTTGAAAGAATAAATGGTGATACAAGAAGACATATCGTTCATCCAAGTGCGTTAAATTATAGTGCACACCATGGTGACACTCCCTATGATAGAATCCATATCACGTTGACTGATACTCCAGAAAATGGTGTTAAAATAAATAAAGTTACAATACAAAAAGGTATTTCTGATAAAGAAGCCCTTATACAATGTAGACGGGAGAGTTGAAAAATATTGTTGCACTAACGGGTGCTTTAGTCAAGTAGAGCGACGTCTTTTAAGACATTGCTCCTTTTTACATTTAAAAGTACTTCTGATAATACTCTTTCCTTAGCCTACCGCTTAATTGAGCGTAGATCCTTGTGGTTTCACTTTTCCCATACCTCATAAGACTTTGTATGACTTCAATAGGAGCTCCATTATTCAACAAATGAGTTGCATAGCTGTGTCTAAGTTGGTGTGGTTGAATCTCTTTATTGATTTCAGCACGATTCGAAATCCGCTTGATGATGTATCGCATTTGTGCGACACTCATTTTATGTGGCTGCCTTGCTGTCACAAAGATAGCAGGATTATTGTCATTACGGCTTTCAATATAGCGTTTAAGCCATATGTCGCAACGTGTATTAAAATAAACCTCCCTCTCCTTATCCCCTTTACCTCTAACGATTGCGGATTGATTGGACCAATTAATATGGTTCTTTTCTAACGCAACTATTTCTCCAATTCGACAACCGGTAGAAAACATGAATTCAAAAATCGCTTTTTCCATTGGGGAATGACAGGATTCACGAAGGTGTTCAATTTCCCGTTCGGTTAAATACTTGGGTATCCGCTTCCCTACCTTAGGCTCTTTAATTTTGGAAGTTGGATTCTTACTTAGGTAGCCTTCTTCATGAGACCAACGAAAAAACGATTTCATAAAGCGGATACGATGTGCAAGACTGGCTGGTTTTAAATGCTTGCCGGATATAGCAAGATATTCCTTCAGTTGTTTTGTATCCAGCAATTCCATCTCAACATCCTTAAAATAACCAATTAGTAGCAAAGACTGTAAATGATAGATCTTCAACGTTTGTGGTGAAAAACCCTCTATTCGTTTATCAGCTTCAAACGAAGACCATGCTTTTGGCAGTAACAATTCCATTCCCCCTAAAATAGTAATATTAAAGGGATTCTTGCCAATTTAATAGAATTATAGACACTGAGGAGTGTTTTTACTAACGGGGCAGGGTAGTGAAAGAAGAGTTTTATGAATATAAACAAAAAAATCCTTTTCTACATTTTAGAAAAGGACACATAAAGTTTTGTAGACCTTTAATAAAGAAAATTACTCGTAGTTAGCTCTGAAGTTTCCCTCTTTAAATATTTCCTCAGAATTTTTAGAAGTCCATTCTTCTACTGTCATATTAGGATGCATATTTAAGTAAGATCTAACCATTTTGTATCCTTCACTATAGCCATAAGCATAAGGGAGACCATTAAAGCCCCCTATTATCATTTCAGTAATCTCCCGGGGAGCAACCCTCTCAAGATATGGTTCAATCCTGCTCCAATATTCTTTGTTAAATCTTTCGTCAACCACATAATGCGTATTATTTAAATCGGGATACACTAAGGTTTCAAACATCAATGCCTGCCCTTCCAATATAAAATGATCTAATCCTGTTAGAAAATAATTTTCCGTATAATGTTTTCTGATCCAAACACTATGATGATATTCATGGGATATGCCTGGTTTATAAGAATTATCAAACTTACTGTAAGAGACTATAATTTTCCCTGATCCAATTGTCATCATGTCAGAAGGTAAAATTTCATTTTTAGGAAATATACATACCGTTGTTTTTTTATCTGATGAAAGTATGTCTGAGGATTTAACAAGTGATTCCTCAAATACCTCATTTAAATGATCTTTATTCATTGATTCAATTTGTTTCTCAATACTATCAAAATCACTTTCTTTGGGAGTCCATTCAAGTGGATTGACCGGATGTTCTGCATCTTTAAAACATGCTTTATATATAGGTTTTATAATTCCCTGTTGATATAATTTATAGTGTGATTCATCTGGATTATCTTTAACAGTTGCAAAATAATCTTCATATAGCAAGTAAGCATGAATTATATTAAATTCTTGCCCTGTATTGGGGTTTTTAAAAGAATAAGATATATTGTGTTGTTCATTTTCCAGAATTGTATTCTCGTGAGATTGTTCATTTTTCGTATTTATATTCTCGTGGGATTGTTCAGTTTGCTTACAGGCTGATAAAATAAAAATTAATAGAAGTATACAAAATGAAACTAAAGCTTTATTGGCGATATTCATAAATTTCATCTCCCTTTACTAAATTGACTTATTCCTTTACGTTCCATTTCATCTAAAAGTTTCATTAATTTAATTAATGAATATTCAACGCATTAAACAAAACATACTATTAAGATAATTAGGTTGGCTTGGAATAATTGGAAGGAAGATTCTTGAAGAGGGAGACTACTTTCCAATTACAAATAAAATCGTTGTGAATTAATGTACTTAAACTAACGGGTGCTTTACTTCAACAACAGGGGCTTCTTAGGGAGCTCTTTTTTCTAATTGAACTAACGGGCAGGTTAGTTGAAGAGTGTTGTATAATAAATGGAAGAATGTGCGCTAAAATTAACGATAATACTTTGATTATTCGGAAAGGTGTGTTCAAGGTGAAGAAATATCAGAAGCGTACTGTTTACATTTCAATTGGGGTCCTTGTTTTCTTCTTAGTGCTTTCATTAATCACACATCAATGGGGATTCTTTTTATGGAGTTTATTACCTGTTTTTATAGTTTTGATGACTACGTTTTCCAGCAAGATTGACAAGGTAAATAATGAAAAATAAGAAAATTTTCTTAAACTAACGGGTATCTTTAGTTAAACAATCGGCTGCCTTTACAGGGCAGCTTTTTCTTATTGAGTAATGGAGTAAACTACTTCCGTGAACTGTTGTTACGTTAACCTGTGGTGTATATTGGATGAATAGGAAAGTACAGTAAAACTAGCAAGTGAGAAGGATCAATTGTTGAACCGTTGTTGTGCCACAAACGGGCCATTTACTTAAACATGAATGGTAAAGTTAAATGGCTAAATGAGATGGGGGAATAGAATGAGAAAGTTTATAGTTTTGGGGATTTTGTTGTTACTATTTTTAGTTGGTTGTTCGACTAAAACAACTGATGAAAAAGTTGCAACCCTTGTAAGTAATTACTTAGAAGCTGTAGAAACAAACGACGTATCATCAATGGTGAAATATGCAGATGATATTAGATTTCCCGATAAAGCTGAGCAAAAAGAGGAGTATTCAAGTATTATTGACGAAGGTATTAACTCAAATATTACTGGTACAAAAATAGTAGAGCTTAAAAAGGTAAGTGAAACGGAGTTTGCAGCAACTGTTGAAATGATTGATGAGGGGAATTTAACTAATTTCACTTTCCCTGTTGAGAAGAAAAAAAGAGGTTGGAAAGTTATAGTTGGACAAGACTCATAGCAAATATAGATTGTCCTTCTTCAAGTAAAGGGTGCGATTGTAGTAAAGTGAGTTCAGCTTTTCTTAAACAATCGGGCCAGATTATGCATTAATAGATTGATTAACTAACAGGTAATTGACTTTACGAAAGGAGTGATTAAATGAGTATGGATATAGCAGTATCCCCGTTATATGCAATTGGTGGAATCCTTAATTTGATTCTATACATAGGGGCTATCCCAGCAATCGTTTATGCGTTATATTTACTTCGTAAAATTGCAAATAAGTAAAGAATAATCTAATAGCGTTTATCCTGCATAAGGGGGCAATTCTTGCATAAGGTTTGTGCCTCAATCGGGCCATTTTATGGAATCATTCCTTAAAATAACGAGCAGGTTAGTTGAATAAAGAATGTTTCTATATTCTTATAGGATAGTAGTAAATATAAATAAAATGTAAAAGGTGTGGTAGTAAATGGAACCAACAATCTTAATTGGGTTATTTCTCATTACAATATGTATTTTTGCAGTGGGTCTGTTAACTTTTCTATTACCTAAGAAAGTTAGGAAGCTTGTTTGGGTTATATTGGGCATCATTTTAATTTGTAGTTATATCTATCAAGGAGCAATTAGACCTTTGATTATAGAGCAACAAACTGGAAAAGCCATAGAAGTATTAGAAGGTCATTTAGAAGAAAAATATCCAATGGATTCATGGGGAATTACAGATACAGACGACTTTAAAATAGAACCTGTTATAAATCTTCATGTAATTTTCGATAGTGAGCCAAAAGTAGTTTATGAATATACAGTTGAAGATACAGTGGTAAGGCAAGTAAGTATGTGGACTGTATCAGGCACATCGGTAGAAGAAAGTGGAATTGAACCACAACATGCAGAATAATTGATAAAAGTATGTGAATGATTGTACTTAAACTAACGGGTAGCTTTACTTCAAGAAGGAGTAAAGCCTTTTTTCTTATTGAACTAACTGGGCAGTTTAGTTGAATAAGATTATTATTAAATTTGGAACTATTACCAATATATAACGTCAAAGTTACGTATGGAGAATTGTTGTGGAATGTGCAATTTATTTTTGAAAGGGGAATTTAAAAGTGATGAAAAAATCTATATTTTCAGGAATTTTATTTTGTTCAATCTTGTTAGTTGGATGTAATACAACCGAGGTATTAGAAAGCGAACAGGAAGTAGTAGTTTCTCAGAGATACGGGGGGGACGATGGAATATCAAACTTAATATCTGAATTACAAAATGAAATAATAGTATCTATTACAGAACAAACGGAACTTGATAGTGAGTCAATAGCAATATCGTTAGGTGGTAATTTTAAAGAAATGTCTGTATCAGTAAGTTTCCCGAAGGATGTAAAAGTTGATGATACGTTGATTCAACAAATAGTTGAAGATTCTATAAAGAAAGTTTCTGAAACAGAAACAGTATCAATTAGCGAAGAAAAAATGAAAATAAAAATAAAGATTGAGAAATACTAACAGTGAAGTTCTTAAAGGATACAAACAGCCTTAAAAATAAAGTAGTTTTATAAGTATGTGAATAAATGTACTTCAACTAACGGGTGCTTTACTTCCAGAAGGAGTAAAGCCTTTTTTCTTATTGAACTAAAGAGGCAGGTTAGTTGAAGAGTGTTGTATAACTTGTGTTTAACAACTTAACGCAATGTAATCAATCTACTTATAGGAGTTTATAATGAAAAATATTAATGTTTCTATAATTTTAAATTTAATAGTTCTTCTATTTTTATTTGCAACTTTTTTTCTTCAATATGAATATTTATTTGTAACGCGTATTGTTTCAATTGTTTTTGCAATAGTATATTTAGTGATTGAAATAAAAAAAGAGTATTTTTTGGCAAATAAAATGATATTTATTATTTTCAGTGTGGTTAGTATAATTGCTTTAGTAGTAAGTATTTTATTTGATACTTCAGCAAATAGCCTGATAAATAATAAAGTTTTTTTAATCCCTGTATTTATTTTTATTCTGATTGCTACTATGTATAAAGATTTATATGATAATAATAAATAACAATAAGCTCCTTTTAGTTCAACGTCAACTGAAAGGGGCTTTTGTTATAATAAGAGACGGCTAGATGAAGAAAAATAAAGCTAATTAACATTCTTGTGTCTACTTTCGTTATTCCATTATAGGGGGCAATTGTTTAATAAGTGTCTCTGTTCTTATTAAACTAACGGGTGCTTTACTTGAAGAACGTTGAGTTGATTAAACGGCTTTTTTTTGTTGCACTAAAGGGGCAGGTTAGTTGAAGAGTACATACAAATCTATTATTGTCTTACTAGGGGGAGAATAGTGAATACTCTATTGTATTTTATTGGACCATTGATAGCGGTTTTAATTGTTAGTACGATATCGTCGGTAATATATAAGGACGTAGAAAAAAAGGATAAAGGATTTGTACTAAACTATCATAGATTAACGTACAGAAGAAGGTTGATACGTGGCTTGTGGGGGATTCCATTAGTATCCCTAATGTATCTTGCTCTATATCGGTTTAGTGATTTAACATCAAATGAATATGGAGTAATTGGAATCATTTTCCTGTTTTTAGTTTTAATGGACGTCGCTTATAATTATGTGAAATGGAAAAATAATGAGAAGAAAGTATAACTTATGTGAAGGAATGTACTTAATCTAACGAGTGCTTTACATGAAGATTGTTGAGCTGCTTAGACGGCTCTTTTTTCTTGTTCAACTAAAGAGGCAGTTTAGTTAAATAAGAAAAATCAAAGGTAGGTTCGTTTGAATGCTTAGGAACTTATAATAAATGATATTCGAAATTAGTAGAAAGGAGATAATTAATTGAAAAAAATCGGGGTTATTTCAGGTTTATTTATAGCCGTTATTGCAGTGTTCATATTAATAAATAAATTACATTATCCTTCTCTTCCAATAGATGATATATCTTCAAAAGAAGCGATTGATAAATTGAAGGAATCGGATAGTGAAATAGCTGAAATTGTAGTAGAAGGCGATTCTATTTGGTATATCACAAGTAGTGAAAACAAAGGTATTTCGATTGCTGACGAAAATATAAAACAAATGGTTGTATCAAATAGATGGGAATTTAAACAGAAAGATGGTGGTGGTATGTTCTTTGAAAAAGATGGAGAAAAATTAATTGCTACTACTCAAATGTGGACTAAAAACTATGTTCTCGTTAAAATTTCAAGTAATTTAAAATAATCTTGAGAAGTTCTTTTATTCTTAGATTTTCAACAATATCATTTGAACAAAACCAAAAAAAAAAAGAAAAAACCATAAAGAAAGCATCAGTCGCCAAAACTGCATCTTTGGCGGCTTTTCTCCAGGTAAGAAGCCCCTCTATTCTTTCGTCCCAAAAAGCTTCTTCACTTCGTGTATCCGTGTTTTTGAAGAGCGGCGGATGAATAACCACCATACGAATACCGAGAAAACTGTGTAGGGATGCGACAAAGTCTTATCTCTACACATCCAGACATCTCGGTAATTGTATAGAAGTCATTCAATCCAAAGTGATCCAAAATCAATTAAACACGTAGCGGCCAGGGGTGATCAAGTTGTTTTCTGGTTACTTTTAGTTAATCAACAGATATGTTTTTGCATTCAACTTTTCAGTTCAATCTTCACAAATGACAAAACAGGTTTATCCCTCAAATAAGAAACATGCCGCACTTGACTCGGACGGTTTCGCCCGCCATTATCATGAATGATTAGCTCAACATCATGATCTTTTTTTTCATAGCCAATCACGGGTACCCAGTGATAATCAAATTCGTAACTCCCACGCCAACGGAAAGAAAACCATTTATCAAACTTCGCCGCAACGGGTCGCCCACTATCAATTTGGCGAATCACTTCGTCTATACTACACTCTGCAACAGTCCAGTCGGTGCCAAGGACTTCGCGCATATTACTGACGAAACGACTTTTTGAAAGTCCGATTTTCGTCCCGCCAAGAAGTTTATACAATTCGTTTACATCATATGGCAATGCATTCGGAGAAATCTGATCCATTAGAACACGAGCCGTCACGGGTCCACAGGCAGAAGCCCGCAATGACTCGTTGATATCCAAGTCATATTGCGATTTGCCATTCACGTTCAGCATCTTTTTCACTAGGCACACCTCTCATAATGAAAAAATCACTTCATCAAAAAGAAGAAAGTGATTTGTCGTTTTCGGTTAGCAGAGTTTTTAATGAAGTTTTGAAGTTGATATAGGTTTCAATCTCCATGTGAATGCCAGCATGCACGATTTCTCTGACAATCCTTGGGTTAAAGCCGACAAAAATAGGGCGTACGCCCATTAGTTTCAACGTGTTATTCAGTTGGTCGATCTCGTTTGTAAGTATAGTAAAATCAAATTCCTTTACGTCATTGAGATCTACTCCAGTAAAATCGAATACTGCACAAATTGTATCCCTGTGGACTCCAACGTATTCGAGGACGCGTGTGCGGATCAAATTAAAACGATCTTGGCTAGTGTAGCCTGAAATCGGAACAAGAATTGTATTGTCGACAATTGAAGGAATGATTGGTGCTGCTGTGTCCAGTAGAACCTTTTCATAGGAAGCGATTTTAGATTTAAGTTGTTGGATTTCATTTTCGTAGTCCAATTAACGCACCTCGTTACCATTTTACCCTATTATACTTCAAATGGAAAAAAGGTGCATGAAAAACGGATAGACATGGGTCTATCCGTTTAGCTGGTGTTTCTATTCTATTATGCTTTTACGCCTTCAAGGAACTCAGTAACTTGTGCCGGTGATTTTGCGTTAGCGCTATGCAGATGCGCCTGCTTTTCACCGTTCTGGAAAATTAGAAGACTTGGAATGCCCATCACGTCATACTTATCTGCAACTTCTGGAAGTACGTCACGGTCGACGTCATACCATGTGTATTCAGCGTATTTCTCAACGATTGGATCGATAAACATATCCATGCGCCTGCAGTCAGGGCACCATCCTGCCTGGAATTTAACAAGTGCTTTAGAATCGCCGGAAATAATTTCATTGAACTGTTCAACTGTTGTAATTGGTTTCATATTATATATTAACCTCCTTTATATGGACAGTGTACAACGTAATCACTTTAGTGGGGTAACGATATGTTTCAGATAGGAAATTGAAAACTTTTAGATTTAAATATTGCGAAAACTAGCAATGTGTTTTACACTGATAGATATAGAAAAGGTTTTTATTTTTTTTGCCTATTAAATGAATGAGTGTTCATTCAAATGGAAAAGGGAGGCTTCGCAAGTGACTTATCAAATTAAAAAAGCGGCAGTTTTAGGTTCAGGCGTTATGGGTTCTGGTATTGCAGCTCATCTCGCTAATATAGGAATTCCGGTTTTACTTTTGGATATCGTTCCTGGAAAGGTAACGGAAGAGGAAGCAGCAAAAGGACTTACGCTTGAAGATGGCATTGTAAGAAATAAAATTGCAACAGGTGCTTTGCAGAAACTATTGAAACAAAAACCTGCACCCCTAACGAAGAAAAGTAATCTGTCTCTTATAGAAGCAGGGAACTTTGAAGATGATCTGGATAAATTAAAAGATGTTGACTGGGTTATTGAAGTGATTGTTGAAAATCTTGATGTTAAAAAAGGCTTGTATGAAAAAATAGATGCAGTTCGTAAACCGGGTACAATCATCACTTCAAATACTTCGGGTATAAGCATTGAAGCGATGGCGGAAGGTCGTACTGAAGATTTTCAAAAACATTTCATGGGCACACACTTCTTCAATCCACCGCGTTACTTGAAATTACTTGAGATTATTCCAGCGAGCACAACAGCACCGGAAGTACTTGAGTTCATGACTCGTTTTGGTGAGAATACCCTCGGTAAAGGAGTTGTCATTGCAAAAGATACACCGAACTTCATTGCAAACCGAATCGGTACATATGGCCTTCTTATCACGTTGCGTGAGATGGAGAAACGTGGTTATTCGATTGGGGAAGTTGACTCGGTCACTGGCACTTTGATAGGTCGTCCGACATCGGCAACATTCCGTACGCTTGACGTCGTTGGACTTGATACGTTCATGCACGTGGCGAAAAACGTGTACGACAAGACGGAAGGCGACGAGCAGAAAGTGTTTGAATTGCCACCATTCATGAAGAAAATGATTGATAACGGCTGGATTGGTGCTAAGGCAAAACAAGGATTCTATTTAAAAAAAGGGAAAGAGATTCTCGAGCTAGATACAGAGACATTTGACTACAGTCCTGCTAAAAAGTTGCAAACACCTTCTATTGAAATGGCTAAACAACAAAAAGGGCTCGCTAATAGAGTGAAAACGCTTGTGTATGCAGATGACCGTACTGGTGAAATTTTGTGGAATATCCTGTCACCGACATTGCTTTATTCTGCACAACTAAACGGTGAAATTGCAGATGATATCGTTGCAATCGACAATGCCATGAAATGGGGCTTTGGATGGCAGCAGGGGCCATTTGAAATCTGGGATGCAATCGGCGTAGCAAAATCTATTGAGAAGATGAAAGATGAAGGCGAGAAAGTTCCAGCATTCGTTCAAAGTTTGCTCGACAAAGGCTATGAAACTTTCTATAAAGAAGAAGACAGTGAACTTTACTTCTTCGATGGAGAAGATTACAAGCTTGTTCCTGTTAATGAAAAAGTAATTGACTTGAAACGCTATAAGCAAAAACATGGCGTTATTAAAAAGAATGCAGGCGCTAGCTTAATCGACCTTGGCGATGGCGTGGCACTTCTTGAGTTCCATTCACAATCGAATTCAATTGGTCCTGACATCATTCAAATGATCAATTTCGCTGTTGATGAAGTTGAGCAAAACTTTAAAGGGCTTGTCATTGGAAATCAAGGCAAAAACTTCTGTGTAGGTGCAAACCTAGGAATGATTCTTATGGAAGCGCAAGATGACAATATCTTTGAACTTGATTTCACTGTTCGCTCATTCCAAAATGCCATGATGAAAATCAAGTATTCCTCAAAACCTGTTGTTGCAGCACCATTTGCAATGACGCTAGGTGGAGGGACTGAGGTTTGTCTGCCGGCAGCACATATTCAGGCGTCAATGGAAACCTATATGGGGCTCGTTGAAGTCGGCGTTGGTTTGATACCAGGCGGTGGTGGAAACGTAGGGCTTTATACAAAACATTTAAAAGGATTGCCGAAGGGCGTCCATATTGACTATCAATTTGTTGCCAATAAAGTTTTCGAATCAATTGCGACTGCAAAAGTTTCCACATCGGGAGACGAAGCACGTGAAAATAACTTCCTCGATTTCGCAGATGGTATTAGTGTCAATGCAGATCACTTAATCTATGATGCGAAACAAGCAGCTATTGCATTGTTTGACATGGGTTATAAAGCACCTAAACGTGAGAAATTCCCCGTTACAGGTGATTCGGGTTATGCGACGATGCTTCTCGGAGCAGAGGGGATGTTCCTGTCTGGCTTTATCAGCGAACATGATCTGAAAATCGCGAAGAAGCTGGCGTTTGTTTTATCCGGCGGAAAAGTACCATACGGAACACTTGTTGACGAACAATATCTGTTGGATCTTGAACGTGAAGCGTTCCTTAGCCTTGTGGCGGAACCAAAATCACAACAGCGTATGCAGCACATGCTCGTAAAAGGCAAACCACTGCGCAACTAAGTTTGTATTGTATAGCAAAAAGGAGGAAATTCAATGCGTGAAGCAGTACTAGTAGCCGGTGCACGGACACCGGTGGGAAAAGCGGGTAGAGGTTCTCTTGTAACCGTACGCCCGGATGATTTAGGGGCACTTGTCATTAAAGAAACGTTGAAACGTGCGGGTGGCTATGACGGCCCAATTGATGACTTAATCATTGGCTGTGCGATGCCTGAAGCTGAACAAGGGATGAACGTTGCACGAAATATTGGTGCACTTGCAGGTCTTCCGGACACGACGCCTGCTATTACAGTAAACCGGTTCTGTTCATCTGGCCTTCAGTCAATTGCTTATGCAGCTGAGCGCATCATGCTTGGTCACTCGCAGGCGATACTTGCAGGCGGCGTCGAGTCAATGAGTATGGTACCGATGATGGGGAATACAATCAGACCGAATGCTCACTTAGCAGAAACGGCTCCACAGTATTATATGGGAATGGGTCACACTGCTGAGCAAGTTGCAGTAAAATACGGTATCACGCGTGAAGAACAGGATGCATTTGCCGTACTGTCTCATAAAAAAGCAGGTGCAGCGATTGCTGCCGGGAAATTCGATGATGAAATCGTCCCAGTCGAAGTCGTTAAGCGTTCTGTAGATGATAATGGTAAATATAGCGAGAAGAATTTCACATTTAAAATGGACGAAGGAGTCCGTCACGGAACAAGCGTAGAGGGATTAGCGAAATTGCGTCCGGCATTTTCAGTAACGGGTACTGTTACGGCAGGTAACTCCTCGCAAACATCAGACGGAGCGGGTGCAGTACTTGTGATGGACCGTGAAGTGGCAGAAGCGCAAGGCCTGAAGCCAATCGCGAAGTTCCTGTCATTTGCTGTAGGAGGCGTGCCACCTGAAGTGATGGGAATTGGACCAATTGTAGCCATTCCAAAAGCACTTAAAATTGCAGGGCTTTCTATTGAGGATATCGATGTATGGGAGTTGAACGAAGCGTTCGCGTCTCAGTCACTACAGGTTATCCGTCATTTAGGCCTTGATATGGATAAGGTGAACTTCAACGGTGGAGCAATCTCTTTAGGGCATCCACTTGGCGCAACGGGATCTATTTTAACGATTCGTATGATGAGTGAATTAAAACGTCAAGGGAAACAGTTCGGAGTCGTTACGATGTGTATCGGCGGCGGAATGGGTGCAGCCGGCGTGTTTGAGCTTTTGTAACACTAGTAAACAAACAGTGAAATTTATATTAATCGTGGACATTCACTCTCTTGAGAGTAAAAGGAGGAAACAACATTGACTGAATTAAAAACAAACGACCTGATTAAAGGTGGAGCATTCCTAACAGAAGACATTGAAGCAAGTCGGGTATTTACGCCTGAAGATTTTACTGATGAACAGAAAATGATTGCGAAAACAACAGAAGACTACGTGAAAAACGAAGTTCAACCTGTTGTGGAAAATCTTGAAAATCATGAATTCGAACACTCTGTAAGACTATTGAAATCTGCCGGGGATCTTGGACTTCTGGGAGCGGATGTACCTGAAGAATATGGCGGCCTTGGGCTCGACAAAATCGCGTCTGCACTTATCTCAGAAAAAATGTCTGTAGCAGGCGGATTCTCAATCACCCATGGCGCACACGTTGGTATTGGAACGTTGCCAATCGTCCTTTTCGGAAATGAAGAGCAGAAGCAAAAATACTTGCCGAACTCTGTATCAGGCGACAAAATTTCTGCATATGCACTGACTGAGCCAGGTTCTGGTTCGGATGCATTGGGTGCGAAGACAAATGCAAAGTTGAATGCTGCCGGAACACACTACATCTTAAATGGTGAAAAACAGTGGATTACGAACGCTGGATTTGCGGATATTTTCGTTGTTTACGCGAAAATCGATGGCGATAAATTCACTGCGTTTATCGTTGAAAAAGAATTCCCAGGTGTATCTGTCGGAGCTGAAGAGAAAAAGATGGGTATCAAATCATCATCTACTCGTACGCTAATCTTACAAGACGCAGAAGTGCCAGTTGAAAACCTGTTAGGTGAAATTGGTCGCGGACATATTATTGCGTTCAATATCTTGAATATCGGCCGTTACAAATTAGGAGTCGGCACAATGGGTGGATCTAAACGTGCGCTTGAACTTGCAATTACCTATACAAATCAACGTCAGCAGTTCAAAACGCCAATTTCTTCATTCAACTTGACGAAACAAAAGTTAGCAACGATGGCATCTAAACTGTATGCAGCTGAAAGCTTGATTTACCGTACAGTTGGCTACTTTGAAGAGCGTCAAAGCCAGTTGAGTGTTGAAGAGCAAAAAGACGGCAAAGCAATTGCGGCAGCAATCGCAGAATACGCAATCGAATGTTCGATCAATAAAGTCGTGGGATCTGAAGTATTGGATTACATCGCTGACGAAGCAGTACAGCTTCATGGCGGATATGGTTTCATGGCAGAATATGAAGTAGAGCGCATTTACCGCGATTCACGCATTAACCGTATTTTTGAAGGAACGAATGAAATCAACCGTCTGCTAGTGCCAGGCACGTTCCTGAAAAAAGCAATGAAAGGCGAATTGCCATTGCTACAACAGGCGCAAGCACTTCAAGCGGAACTTCTAATGATGATGCCAGAAGAAATCGGTGACGAAGCACTTGCACAAGAAAAAGTACTTGTTAAAAACGCCAAGAAAATCGGTTTGCTAGCTGCGGGTCTTGCCGCGCAACGTTTCGGCACGAAGCTAGAAGCTGAGCAAGAAGTACTTGTAAACATTGCAGACATCGCTAATAATGTCTTCGCAATGGAGTCTGCACTTCTACGTACAGAAAAAGCAATTGCGCGTAACGGGGAAGAAAAAGAACAACAGAAGATTCTTTACACACAAATCTTCTGTCAAGAAGCATTTGAGGATATTGAAAGAGATGCGAAAGAAACACTGATGGCAGCTGTTGATGGCGACAACCAGCGCATGATGATTTCTGCACTGCGTAAATTGACACGCTCAAATCCGTATAATATCATAGCGAAAAAACGTGAAGCGTCGGTTAAGCTGATCGAAGCGGAGAAGTATATCGTTTAATACGTTTGTTGAATAACCATATATTTGCATAAAACGCTGGCGAGAAGGGCTTGGAAATCGCTATTTTTCACTGGGTTATTTCCGGTTCGCTTTCGGCGAAATAATCACGACACTATTACTGAGGGAAAGGTGTGGCTAGAAGTGCTCCGTCACTTTTAGCCACACCTTTTTAGTTATCCTGTTGTGATTATTCGCCTGTCGCGTACCTACACTATTTAAGTGGAAAATGCAGTTTCTTTGGAAGAAAAGAATAGAAGACTTTCTATAAAGAGTGTAAGTGCCCGAAAATGAAATTTCGGGCACTCTAGTACGTAGTACAATGTGTTCCTTGCTTACTTTTAGCAAAGATTATGTGGGGTTCTATAAGAAGGTGACACCTCATTAAAAAAAATAGAGATACTATATAATCGTCACGATTAATTTAGAATTCTATAGAACCTATACTATTTCCCTTGTACGGCGAATGAATCTAGCGAAGGAGCGACAAGTGTGAGCCGGAGTAATGAGACCGACAGTGATCTTCTGGGGGGCTCATTACGGGAGGCCATCACCAAGCGACGAAGCGGTATTGGAAACTACTTCCTAGTAATAACCACAAAAAACTCCCTTGCTTTGCATTTGTTAAGTGCTAAGTACATATCAAGACATCCCGGTAATCGTATAGAAGTCATTCAATTCCAAAGCAATCAAAAGTCACCTATACATGGAACGCCCAATAGGTACCTGGACGTCTTTTCTGTTATAATGGCGAAAATGGAGGCGTTACGGTATGGGATTAATTTACTACGGTTATCCAAAGTGTGGAACATGCAGGAAAGCTAAGAAGTGGCTTGAGATGAACAACCTGGACTTCCAGGAAGTGAACATAGCAGAGGCTCCTCCTTCAGAAGAAGAGCTTGGGAAGATGATTGCGGCATCCGGACTGGAATTGAAAAAGTTTTTCAATGTCAGTGGGCTGAAATACAGAGAACTTAATTTGAAAGATAAATTACCCACAATGACAGATGAAGAGAAGATCAGCTTGCTATCATCTGACGGTATGCTGATTAAAAGACCGCTTGTTTTTGGAGACGGTAAAGTGACTGTTGGTTTCAAGGAAGATGAATTCGACAAAGTATGGGGTAACTAATTTCCTATCTTGTCTTTATCCAAGAAATATGACAGAATTGAAGAGAATGAAACTATTTATTTGGAGGGATACGGAATGAGCACACCAAAAGATCTGCGTTATTCTGAAGAGCATGAATGGGTAAAAGACGAAGGCGGTAACTACCGTATCGGTATTACACACTTTGCACAATCTGAACTTGGCGATATCGTATTCGTTGAACTTCCATCTGTCGGCGATGACATCAAAGCGGACGAGCCTTTCGGAAGCGTTGAGTCAGTTAAGACAGTATCTGAACTTTATGCACCTATCAGCGGTAAAGTCATTGAAGTGAACGAAGGACTTGAAGATAGCCCTGAATTCGTCAATGAATCACCGTATGAAAACGCATGGATGATCGTCGTTGAACCTTCAAATGTTTCTGAGCTAGACGAACTTATGTCAGCTGAAGCGTATGAAAAAATGACTGTCGGAGAATAACTAAAACAAGGCGCCGGTATTTTTCCGGCGTTTTTTGCATCTCTATATAGAACAGAGCAATAGAGGAGGCATCTTGTGTCGGATGAAAGAGTAATTATCGTTGAAGGTGGTTCGGATAAGAAGCGTTTGGCACGAATACTTATTGAGCCTGTCGAGATTATTTGTACGAACGGCACAGTAAGTCCTTATCGGCTTGAAGAGTTGCTTGCACCTTACGAAGAACATGAACTATTCGTCTTCGTTGATGCGGATGAAGATGGAGAAAAGACCCGCATATTATTCAAAAGAGAGTTCCCAGCGGCAATCCATTTGTACACGGAAAAGGTTTACCGAGAAGTGGAGACAACACCGTATAAAGTGTTAGCTACAATACTACAAGGTGCGAATTTTAAAATTCGACCGGAATTTCTAATTTAAAGGATGTAGAATTAATGGAAACTTGGACACGCGAACAATGGGAGACGGCTTTGAAAGGGTCTTCAGTAGCAGCGTTTTATTTATATACACCGATGTGTGGAACATGTGCGGTCGCTTCTAAAATGATGAACGTTATTAACGTCATGAGACCGGAAATACCAATTGGGAAAGCAGATTTGAATTATGTACAAAACATCGCAATTGACTATGAAATCGAAAGCGTTCCTTGCCTTCTTATACAAAAGGATGGCGTTGTAATCCATAAAATATATGCGTTTCAGTCAGTTCCGTATCTACTAGAAAAAATAGATTGACAACGGATGTATAGTACTGATATACTACGTATTAACATTCAATTGAATAGTCACTCTTATTAAGAGAGGTGGAGGGATAGTGCCCTGCGAAGCCCGGCAACCGTCACGAAAGTGAAATGGTGCCAAGTCACACAAAGCGTAAGCTTTGAAAGATGAGAGATTGGACAAACGTTTATTTTAATATAGCGTTAAGCCTTTCTGCCCGTCTGCAGGAAGGCTTTTTTGTATTCTAAAGGGATCGCAGCCAAAGAGCGCCGCGTCCTGCGGCAAAGGCTGCATGACCTGCCTCCTGCAGGCCCAAGCGGAAGGCGCCTGCTTAGATGCGACAGGCATAAGGCAGAACGGCGTAGCGGCGAACTACCGCATAGCTGGGCTGACTTATGACCCGAGCGTCTGGCGCCTGAAGCTAGACAGAGTTAGTAACAAAACAATTTTTTAGAGGTGAAATAGATGATTCATTTAACGGATATTAATAAAAGATTCGGTGAAGGGCCAGGAAGTATTTCTGCAGTCGAAAATGTATCGCTTGAAATTGCTGACGGTGAGATTTTTGGAGTCATCGGCTACAGCGGGGCAGGAAAAAGTACGTTGATCCGACTACTGAACGGTCTTGAAATGCCGACATCGGGCAGTGTGAAAATAGGAAGTCTAGAAATATCAGCAATCAAAGGTAAAGAACTGCGGGAAGCACGACAAAAAGTGAGTATGATTTTCCAACACTTTAACCTACTGTGGTCTAGAACAGTAAGGGAAAATATCGCTTTCCCTCTTGAAATAGCGGGTGTAGGAAAAGTCGAGCGTGAAAAGAAAGTGGCGGAATTGATTGAAGTAGTCGGTTTGAGTGGTCGTGAAAATGCGTATCCATCCGAATTGTCCGGAGGTCAGAAGCAGCGCGTAGGGATTGCCCGTGCGCTTGCAAACGACCCTGAAGTCCTTCTTTGTGACGAAGCGACTTCAGCCCTTGATCCAGAAACGACGGATTCGATACTTGATCTCTTAACGGGCATCAATGAACGACTTGGACTGACAATTGTTCTTATTACACATGAAATGCACGTTATCCGTAAAATTTGCCACAGAGTTGCAGTTATGGAAGCAGGGAAAGTTGTTGAGTTGGGGGATGTCCTTGATGTATTCCAATCGCCGAAGGAAGCGATTACGAAGCGATTTGTCTCTCAAGTGACAGAGCCAATAGAAGCGAAGCAGGCAATGGCGCATATTAAAGAAGAATTTCCTTCTGGAACGCTTATCAAGCTTGTTTTTGTAGGAGAGAAAACAGAGCAGCCTGTGCTCGCGAGTCTTATTCGGAAATTCACTGTCGATGTCAATATCGTTCAAGGGAATATTTCTCATACACATGGCGGAGCATACGGCACACTCATACTTCAGCTCCTTGGCGATTCGGTAATCATTGAGGAAGCAATTCACTATCTTCATGAAAATGATGTTCAGACGGAGGTGATCGGTAATGATTGAAAACCTTTTTCCGAATGTCGACTGGACTAAAATGTGGGAAGCAACAGTGGAAACACTTTATATGACTACAGTTTCGACAATCTTAACATTCGTTATAGGATTAGCACTTGGCGTTTTGCTCTTCTTATCTGGTCCCGGTCAACTGTGGTCGAATAAGTTGGTCAATATTATTTCAGGGGCATTCGTCAATATCTTTAGATCCATCCCGTTTATCATATTAATCATTTTGCTTATTCCGTTTACGAAATTTCTTCTTGGCACAATGCGCGGACCGGATGCAGCGATGCCGGCTCTTATTATTGGGGCGGCACCATTTTATGCAAGAATGGTGTTGATTGCATTACAGGAAATTGATAAAGGTGTAATTGAAGCTTCGAAGTCAATGGGAGCTAAAACGAGGACGATTATTTTTAAAGTCCTATTACCAGAATCAATGCCTGCACTTGTTTCGGGAATTACTGTAACGGCCATTGCACTCGTTGGGTATACCGCGATGGCGGGGATTATCGGCGCAGGTGGTCTGGGGACACTCGCGTACTTAGATGGATTCCAGCGTAGCCGTGAGGACGTTACACTTGTTGCAACAATCACTATTTTAATTATCGTCTTCATCATTCAATTCATCGGGGATTTCGCGGTGAGGAAATTTGACAAGAGATAATAGTAGTACAGTAACATCAGGCCTTGCCTGTAAATCATAAAAAACAGAGAAAAAGGGGAGAAATAATTATGAAAAAGCTTTTAGGGGGAATAGTATTAGCAGTACTGGTATTTGCATTGGCAGCTTGCGGTGCGAAAAACGACAGCGGCGATAAAAATGTAAGTAGTGAAGATAAAGCTGTCAAAGAAACAGTTGAAGAAACGAAAATCGTCATTGGTGCATCTAACACACCGCACGCAATTATTTTAGAAAAAGCAGCACCGATATTGAAAGAAAAGGGCATTGAACTTGTCATTGAAACATACCAAGATTATGTTTTGCCAAATAAAGATCTTGAATCTGGTGATTTGGATGCAAACTTCTTCCAACACATACCTTATTTAGACCAACAAGTAATTGACCATGGTTATAAGTTTGCGAATGCAGGGGCTATCCATATCGAACCGATGGCTGTGTACTCAACGAAATATAAATCAATCGAAGAACTTCCAGAAGGTGCTGTTATTATTTTTAGTAACTCAGTAGCTGAACATGGCCGTGTCCTATCTTTGCTAGAGTCAGCTGGGTTAATCAAATTGGCTGATGGAGTAGACAAAGTAAAAGCTGAAGTGAAAGATATTGTAGAAAACCCAAAAAATCTAAAGTTTGATGCGAATTACGAACCATCACTTTTACCGCAATTGTATAAAAATGATGAGGGTGATGCAGTTGTTATCAACGCAAACTATGCAATCGATGCAGGTTTGAATCCGGTTGAAGATTCGATTGCAATTGAAGCGACAGAATCTCCATATGCGAACATCATCACAGTAAGAGAAGGCGATGAAAATACTGAAGCGATCAAGACTTTGATTGACGTACTGAAATCGAAAGAGATTCAAGACTTTATTCTTGAAGAGTGGGGCGGCGACGTCGTTCCAGTTAAGTGATTTGATGATGAAAGTGGACAACCCGCTTTACCTGTCATCCAGATTAACATCATAGAAAAAGGGAGATTGTGAAATGAAAAAACTTATTACAGGAATTTTATTAGCAGTACTGGTACTTGCACTTGCAGCTTGCGGAACAGGAACAAAAAATGCGAGCGACAGTAATAATGTAAGCAAAGAAGACAATAACGATAGCAACGGGGAAAAAGAATTAACTAAACTTGTTGTCGGTGCTTCCAATACACCGCATTCAATCATCCTTGAACAAGCAAAACCGTTATTGGAGGAAAAGGGTTACGATCTTCAAATCGAAACCTATCAAGACTATGTGTTGCCGAATAAAGATCTTGAATCTGGCGACCTTGATGCAAACTACTTTCAGCACATTCCTTATCTAGAGTTGCAAATCAAAGATGCCGGATACGACTTTGTGAATGCAGGCGGTATCCATATTGAACCAATCGGTGTTTATTCGAAAAAGTATAAATCACTTGATGAACTTCCAAATGGTGCGACGATATTAATGAGTAGCTCAGTTTCGGATCACGGACGTGTGCTTGCAATGCTTGAATCAAAAGGACTTATCAAACTTGACGAAAGCATAGATAAAACAGCTGCTGAACTGAACGATATCGTTGAAAACCCTAAAAACATTAAATTTGATGCAAACTACGAACCTGGACTAATGCCGCAACTTTACGCAAATGATGAAGGTGATGCATTGTTGATCAACTCGAACTTTGCAATCGATGCGGGCTTGAATCCGATTGAAGATTCTATTGCAATCGAAGACGCGGATTCACCTTACGTAAATATCATCGCTGTTAGAAAAGGCGATGAAGATAAAGAATCGATCAAAGCATTGATTGAAGTATTGAAGACGAAAGAAATTCAAGACTTTATTATTAAAGAATGGGGCGGCACAGTCGTTCCGGTAAAATAAGTATGAAGAAAACTCCACCGATGATTATGAACTCGGTGGAGTTTTTCTGTTTTCCAATAGATGTTAATCACAAATAGATGTTCCAATAGCAAAAACATTATGGTATCGTTGTTTCTTAAATACATATAATTATCATAGGGGGATATGGTTTTGAAGCTCAAAATTGGTCTAATTTGGCGTATCATTATTGCCATTGCACTAGCGGTCGGACTCGGTTTAGTTATACCGAAAATTAGTGAGGGTTTTGCAGATTGGTTTGTCAGTCTTGCTGCTACATTCAATATGATTTTCGGTGGCTTTTTGAATTTTGTAGTACCACTAATCATTGTTGCATTTATCGCACCAGGAATTGCTAAGCTTGGTAAAGGATCAGGTAGACTTCTTGGTCTGGCGACAGGATTCGCTTACTTTTCGACAATCGTAGCCGGAATCCTTGCATTCTTTGCAGCAACGGCAATACTGCCTGGATTTATCGGAAGTATTGGTAATGATGATATTGAAAATGCGGGCAGAGCAGCGGCAGAATCATTTTTCACGATTGAAATGACACCGATAATGGGCGTTATGTCGGCACTTCTTCTAGCATTCGTTCTTGGAATCGGGATGGCTTCCATTGGTAGTAAATCAATGCTTGCTGTGTTTGATGAATTCAATGTGTTGATTGAAAAAGTGATTTCATTCGTCATTATTCCGCTTTTACCTTTCCATATTTTCGGGATATTCCTTAATATGACGTATACCGGTCAAGTTGCAAAAGTACTTTCTGTATTTGCGGTGGTGTTCGTTATGATTATCGGTCTTCACCTCGTTATGCTTACCTTGCAATATTCTGTTGCGGGAACGCTTACAAAACGCAATCCGTTCGGTCTAATGAAAATAATGGCACCTGCTTATTTCACTGCACTCGGGACGCAATCATCAGCTGCGACAATTCCGGTTACGCTGAGACAGGCGCGTGAAACAGGTGCGTCAGAGAAAGTAACTGGTTTTACAATTCCACTATTTGCAACGATTCACCTATCGGGAAGTACGATTACACTTGTATCTTGTTCGATTGGTGTCATGCTGATGAATGGAATGTCGGTTGAATTCAGTACGTACTTGCCGTTCATCTTCATGCTTGGTGTTACGATGATTGCAGCACCTGGAGTGCCAGGTGGAGCGGTTATGGCGGCACTTGGATTACTCAGCACAATGCTTGGTTTTGATGAAGGAATGGTTGCGCTGATGATCGCTCTTTACATGGCGCAAGATAGCTTCGGGACAGCAACAAACGTAACAGGCGATGGTGCACTCGCTATTATGGTTGATAGGTTTACGAAAAAAGATAATGCTGTTGCTGCTAAAACGAATCTAGAACCAGAACAATACTAATCAATAAGTTTTAAACCGGTACATTGTGTACCGGTTTTTTGAATTGTGTGGATTCTCATTAAGGATTTGACAATTGAAAATGAGTGAAGACTTGAAAAATGGATGCATACAAGTCTTGAATTAAGGGCATTCCTTTCTAATGAAACGATTCTCAATGATTTGCAAGGCAATGCTTTATGCGTTAAGATTAGAATGATACTAAATTGAGAATGGATATCCGTTCATCTTTATTATATTGGAGGTATTGGAATGGCTACTTTAGAAATTAAAGACCTTCACGTTGAAATTGAAGGCAAGAAAATATTAAAAGGCGTCGATTTGACGATCAATACAAATGAGATCCACGCAATCATGGGTCCAAATGGTACAGGTAAATCTACACTCGCGCAAGCGATTATGGGGCATCCCAAATATGTTGTGACATCCGGTACAATCACACTTGATGGTGAAGATGTACTTGAAATGGCAGTGGACGAGCGCGCTAGAGCGGGTATCTTCCTTGGCATGCAATATCCAAGCGAAATTACAGGCGTTACAAACGCTGACTTCCTTCGTTCTGCAATTAATGCGAAACGTGAAGAAGGCGACGAAATTTCATTGATGAAATTCATCCGTGAACTTGATAGTAAAATGGAATTCCTTGAAATGGACGAAGACATGGCTACACGTTACTTGAACGAAGGTTTCTCAGGTGGAGAAAAGAAACGTAACGAGATTCTTCAGCTTACAATGTTGAAGCCTAAATTTGCAGTGCTTGATGAAATTGACTCTGGTCTTGATATCGATGCATTGAAAGTTGTTTCAAAAGGCATCAACGAAATGCGCGGAGAAGAGTTTGGTTGCCTAATCATCACTCATTACCAACGTCTTCTTGACTACATTACGCCAGACAAAGTTCACGTTATGATGCAAGGTAAAGTTGTTAAATCCGGTGGAGCTGAACTAGCACATAAACTTGAAGAACAAGGATATGACTGGATTAAAGAAGAACTTGGCATCGAAGACGAAACTGTCGGGCTGGAAGTTTAAGAAAGGAGGACGATTCAAAATGACGGTTGAAACAAAGATGGCATTAACCGAACAGGACGTCCGTTCCTATTCCGCTAAGATGAATGAAGCAGATTGGATGGCGGATTTCCGTGCAGACGCATTAGTGAGAGCGGAACAGCTTCCAATGCCAAAACCAGATAAAACGAAAATTGACAAATGGAACTTTACTGAATTCCCTACCCATACGGTAGAGAGTACTGTGTATGCTTCATTGGACGAGCTTTCTGAAGAAGCGCGTGCACTTGTTGATAAAGAACAACAGAACAGCATTTATGTACAACACAATAACACACCCGCTTACTTGTTTTTATCTGAAGAGTTGAAAGCGAAAGGCGTCATCATGACAGATATTTTCACAGCATCACGTGAACATAGTGATCTTATGAAGAAGTATTTCATGACAGACGGTGTGAAGGTAGACGAGCATAAACTGACTGCACTTCATGCAGCACTTATAAATGGCGGCGTTTTCGTATATGTTCCGAAAAATGTTGTTGTCGAAGAGCCAATTCAAGTGTTGTTTTTACATGATGATGAACAAGCTTCACTCTTTAACCACGTTCTTATTGTGGCAGAAGCGAATAGTTCAGTAACGTATGTCGAGAACTATTTATCGACTGTAGAAGAAGCAAAAGGATTAGCTAATATCGTTTCTGAAGTATTCACAGGTGATAATGCACAAATTACTTACGGTGCGGTTGATGTACTTGCGAAAGGATTTACAACCTATGTGAATCGTCGTGGAGTTACAGGACGCGATAGCCGTATTGATTGGGCACTTGGACTGATGAATGACGGAGATACGATTTCTGAAAATATTACACATCTTGTTGGTAACGGATCTCATTGTGACATGAAGACAGTTGTTGTTGGACGCGGTAAACAGCGCCAAAACTTCACAACTGAAATCGTGCACTGGGGTATGGATACAGAAGGATTCATCTTGAAACACGGTGTTGTGAAAGAAGAATCTACATGTATCTTTAACGGTATCGGAAGAATCGCAAAAGGTGCAACAAGAGCGAACGCTGTCCAAGAGTCACGCGTCCTTATGTTGAGTGAAAGGGCACGCGGAGACGCAAACCCAATTCTACTTATCGATGAAGACGATGTAACAGCAGGCCATGCGGCATCGGTTGGTCGTGTTGATCCAATGCAATTGTTCTATTTGATGAGCCGTGGAATTAAACAGCAGGAAGCAGAACGTCTTGTCATCCATGGTTTCCTTGCGCCAGTTGTCAGCAAATTGCCGATTGAAGGCGTTAAGAAACAATTGACGGAGGTTATCGAAAGGAAAGTGCGCTAATGCTCAGTACAGACATCCGCAAACATTTCCCTATATTGGACCAAGAAATAAACGGCCATCCGCTTGTTTATCTAGATAGTGCCGCGACTTCACAAAAGCCGCGGCAAGTAATAGAAGCCATCAGCAACTATTACGGCCTTGATAACTCGAATGTCCACCGCGGCGTGCATACGCTTGGAAATCGTGCGACAGAAGGATATGAAGGGGCGCGCGAAAAAGTGCGCAACTTCATCAATGCGAAGTCGACGGAAGAAATCATATTCATGCGCGGTACGACAACGGCTTTAAATACAGTTGCGCAAAGTTATGGACGGGCGAATGTCGGTGAAGGTGATGAAATCGTCATCACGTACATGGAACACCATTCAAACATTATTCCATGGCAGCAGCTGGCAAAAGAAAAAGGGGCAGTGTTGAAGTACGTTGACCTTGAGGAAGACGGCACACTATCACTTGAAAAGGTCCGAGAAGTTATTACAGACCGGACTAAAATCGTGTCAATCATGTACGTATCGAACGTACTTGGTACGATGAACCCGATTAAAGAAATTGCTGAAATTGCACATGCACATGGAGCTGTCATGGTTGTAGATGGTGCGCAAGCTGCGCCACATCTAAAAATCGATGTACAGAAACTAGATTGTGACTTTTTCGCTTTTTCAGGACACAAGATGTGCGGTCCGACCGGCATTGGCGTCCTTTACGGGAAAAAAGAGTTACTCAACAACATGGAGCCAATTGAGTTCGGTGGCGAAATGATTGATTTCGTTGGTTTGTACGAATCGACATGGAAAGAGCTTCCTTGGAAGTTTGAAGGCGGTACACCAATAATCGCAGGTGCGATTGGTCTGGGTGCTGCAATCGATTTTCTTGAGGAGATCGGACTAGATAACATTGAACGGCATGAACACGAACTTGCTGGATATGCAATGGAACGGATGTCGGAAATAGACGGACTATCCATTTACGGTCCACTCGATCCTGAAAAACGTGCCGGGCTTGTTACTTTTAATCTGAACGATGTCCATCCACACGACGTTGCAACCGTGCTCGATATGCATGGTATTGCCGTCAGAGCAGGTCACCACTGTGCTCAGCCGCTTATGAAATGGCTCGATGTATCATCCACGGCACGTGCCAGCTTCTATATTTATAATACAGAAGCTGACGTTGACCGCTTAGTGGACGGACTCCGTATCGCAAAGGAGTATTTTGCAGATGTCTACTAATAAATTAGATCAGCTATATCGCTCGGTCATCATGGACCATTATAAAAATCCTAGAAACAAAGGCGTCATCGAAGAAAGTAGCATAACTGTCGATATGAATAATCCGACATGTGGAGATGTGATCCATCTGACACTACAAATAGATGATGGCATTGTTCAAAATGCAAAATTCGAAGGCGACGGCTGTTCAATTTCAATGGCATCCGCGTCGATGATGACGCAGATTGTTAAAGGGAAAAAAGTGGATGAAGCATTAAAAGCTGCCTCTGTTTTTTCAGACATGATGCTCGGGAAAGATGTTGACGACTCCATCGACCTAGGTGATATTGAAGCACTTGCGGGAGTATCGAAATTTCCTGCCCGCATCAAATGTGCAACATTGGCATGGAAGGCGATGGAAAAGGGAGTCGGAAATGACTCCGAACAGTAACTAAAAGGACGGAGGAATAGTAATGGCTAAAATAATGCCGGATATCGGCGATTACAAATATGGGTTTGCTGATAAAGACGTTTCCATTTTCCGTTCGGAACGTGGTTTGACGAAGGAAATCGTTGAAGAAATCTCAGGTATGAAGAACGAACCTCAATGGATGCTAGACTACCGCCTAAAATCATTGGAAATGTTCTACAAAATGCCAATGCCACAATGGGGTGGAGATCTAAACTCCCTTAAATTTGACGAGATTACTTACTATGTTAAACCTTCTGAAGGAGCGGAACGCTCATGGGATGAAGTACCGGAAGAAATCAAGCGTACGTTTGATAAACTTGGTATTCCTGAAGCTGAACAAAAATACCTTGCAGGTGTTTCTGCACAATACGAATCTGAAGTTGTTTACCATAATATGAAACAGGAACTTGTGGACCTTGGAATTGTGTTTAAAGACACGGATTCAGCACTTAGGGAAGACGAAGAACTTTTCAGAAAATATTGGGGAACAATCATTCCGAACTCGGATAACAAGTTTGCTGCATTGAACTCGGCTGTATGGTCGGGCGGTTCGTTCATCTATGTACCACCGGGCATTAAAGTAGAGACTCCGCTTCAGGCCTATTTCCGTATCAACTCGGAAAACATGGGTCAGTTCGAGCGTACTATGATTATTGTTGATGAAGGAGCAAGCGTCCATTACGTTGAAGGATGTACTGCACCTGTTTATACAACGAACTCACTACACAGTGCTGTCGTTGAAATCATTGTTAAAAAAGATGCGTATTGCCGTTATACAACAATCCAGAACTGGGCAAATAACGTTTACAACCTTGTTACGAAGCGTGCAGTTTGTGACGCAAACGCAACAATGGAATGGATTGACGGGAACATCGGCTCTAAATTGACGATGAAATACCCTGCAATCATTCTTAAAGGCGAAGGCGCTCGTGGTATGACACTTTCTATTGCATTAGCAGGAAAAGGTCAGCATCAGGATGCTGGAGCGAAAATGCATCACCTTGCACCAAATACGTCATCTACAATCGTGTCGAAATCAATTTCACAACATGGTGGTAAAGTAACGTATCGCGGAATCGTTCACTTCGGACGTAAAGCGGATGGCGCACGTGCAAACATTGAGTGTGACACGCTTATTATGGATGAATTGTCGACATCTGACACGATTCCATATAATGAAATTCTAAATGATAACATTTCACTTGAACACGAAGCGAAAGTTTCTAAAGTATCAGAGGAGCAGCTTTTCTACTTGATGAGCCGTGGAGTTCCTGAGCTTGAAGCAACTGAAATGATCGTTATGGGCTTCATCGAACCATTCACAAAAGAATTACCGATGGAATATGCTGTAGAAATGAACCGTCTTATCAAGTTCGAGATGGAAGGTTCAATCGGGTAATAGCTATATCGGAAAACCGGCCACCAGTGCCGGTTTTTTCGTCTTTACATATATAGTCGGCCACACCCTAGTCGTTACGTGTATAGTTGCTTTAGGTCGCTTTGGATTTGAATGACTTCTATACGATTACCGAGATGTTTGGATGTGTAGGGATGCGGCTTTGTCGCATCCCTACACACTTTTTTCGATAATCGTATGGTTGCTCTTCATCCGTCGCGCTCCAAATGCATTAGTACACGAAGTGCTGAATATTTTTGGGACGAAGAAATAGCATGCTCCTTACCTGGATAAAAGCCGCCAAAGATGCAATTTTGGCGGCTGAATCTTTCTTTATGGTTTTTCCTTTTTTACTAGTAAAGAAGCGTCACTATCTAGTAGGCATCACATAATTAGCTGCATACTCTTTGCTAAAAGTAAGTAAGGAACACATTGTACAAAGTACTAGAGTGCCCGAAATTGTATCTTCGGGCACTTACACTCTCTATGGAAAGTAATCTATTCATCTGTTCCAAACAACTGTATTTTTCACTTGAACATTGTAGGTACGCGGCAGGCAACAAAACGCAACAGGATGACCAAAAAGGGTGTGCTAGGAATGACAAAGTCATTTCTAGCCACACATGCCTTTTGGTAAATCTGTCGAGATTATTACGCCGAAAGCGAACCGAAAATGATCCAGTGATCTTCTGACGGGCTTATTGTGTGAGGCCATCGCCAAGCGGCAAAGTGATGTTGGGGAACATTCTATTTGTTAAGTGCCGACTAAATAAAAAGAATAGTTTGAGGTTGTAGAGTTTATCCCGCATTAACGGGCAGTAAGACTTCCACTAATTGAAGACTAACTGTACCAAATCTGTTGTCCAGATATGTTAATATAGATAGTATCGATTCAATTGAAAGGTGGCGGAAGGATGATCCAAATTGGATTAACTGGTTGGGGCGACCATCCGGATGTCTACGACTCCTCCTCTTCAAAGAAAGAAAAACTAATTGATTATAGTGCATACTTTCCAATCGTTGAACTAGATGCTACTTTTTATGCCATTCAGTCGGAGCGCAACATTCGCAAGTGGATTGAAGAAACGCCCGATAACTTCAAATTTGTCGTCAAGGCATACCAAGGTATGACCGGGCATCATCGGGGGGAACTCCCATATGCATCTGTGGATGAAATGTACAATCTTTTCCGGCTATCGATTACACCACTTCAAGAAGCAGGCAAACTTGCGATGATTCTTGTCCAATTCCCTCCATGGTTTGATTGTACAAAAGAGCATGTTGCGCAAATTCGCTTCGTCTGCGCTAATTTGGATGGATTCGATATTGCAATTGAATTTAGGCATCAGTCATGGTATACACCCAAATTTCAACCAGGGACCTTGTCTTTTTTGAAAGAACTAAACGCCATCCACTCGGTGTGCGATGAACCACAAGCAGGACAAGGAAGTATTCCACTGGTAGCCAATTCAACTCGTCCAGATAAGGTGCTGCTTAGATTGCACGGTCGTAATATAGCGGGGTGGCGCAACACAACGGGTGATGGTGAAGCATGGCGTAAAGTTAGATATCTGTATAACTACAATGATACTGAGCTGAAAGAGATTCAGTCAGTGGTCCAAAAACTTAAAAATGAGACTGATGAAGTCTACATCATTTTTAACAATAACTCCGGCGGACATGCAGCACAAAATGCAAAACGTTTTCAAAAAATGCTTAACATCAACTATGAAAGTCTGACGCCGAAGCAGCTCGACTTTTTTGAAGGAGAATGGTAATGGAATTTATCTTATTGGCCGTTATCGGTCTAGCAGCAGGAATTGTCGGGGCGCTTGTCGGATTAGGTGGCGGTATCATTCTGGTACCAGCGACACTTTTCGTTGGCATCAATCTTGGTTTAATCGATGGAATTACACCGCAAACAGTCGTTGGGCTTTCTGTTGTCATGATGATTTTTACGGGGTTAGCGTCAACACTCTCTTATATGAAGACAAAAACAATTGATTTTAGAAGTGGGTTGATCTTTTTCTTAGGAAGTGCTCCCGGGACTCTTTTTGGTGCATTTGTGAATAAAGGGCTCGACCTGCCATCATTCAATCTCTATTTTGGTATTTTACTTATTCTATTATCGACACTTCTTCTGGTTCGTAAGTATTTGAAACCGGTCAACTGGTTTGTCAATCATGGTAAAAAGAGAACTTTCACAGATAATACAGATCAGACTTTTATTTATGGTTACCCTGTTTGGTTCGCATTATTGCTGACATTTGGCGTTGGGTTTGCATCGGGTCTTTTCGGCATTGGCGGAGGTTCGATAATCGTACCAGCGATGATCCTTCTTTTCTTATTTCCACCGCATGTTGCGGTCGGTACATCCATGTTCATGGTATTCTTATCGGCTCTTGTCAACTCAATCACGCATATCTCTCTTGGCAATGTGCCGTGGCTTTATACGATTCCAGTCATTCCAGCCGCCTATATTGGTGCTAAGATAGGTGCTCACCTAAATCAAAAGATGAAATCCGAGACGCTTGTTGTTGCACTGCGAGTTATCTTACTATTACTTGGAATCCGATCAATTATTGACGGACTTATGGGGTGACATATGAATCACGGGACTGAAACAATTCATTTCTATCATACGAATGATATTCATAGTCATTTTGAAAGTTGGCCGCAAATCAGTCGATTTCTTTGTGACGAAAAACGTAAGCATTCAATAGAAGGAGATGCTTGCTACCACTTCGACATGGGTGATCATGTTGATCGTTCCCATCCTTTTACGGAAGGGACAAAAGGGCAAGGGAATATCCGTTTGTTGAATGAAGCGGGCTATGACGCTGTTACGATTGGTAACAACGAAGGAATTACAATGTCAAAAGAGGCATTGTCTGCTCTCTATGAGGATGCCAAGTTTGATGTTATCTTGAGTAATTTATTCGAAGAAGATGGTAGCCGACCAAAATGGTTATTGCCTTATACAATCTATGTCACAGAGCTAGGTACGAGAATTGGTATTATAGGGGCTACGGCAGAATACAAAGCCTTCTATTCGAAGTTAGGTTGGCAAATAACACCGCCCCGTGAAAATTTAAAACTTGTTGCTGAAAGCATTGCAGATGAAACGGATATGATTGTTTGTCTATCACATATGGGGATTCATGAAGATGAATTGCTTGCTGTAGAATGCCCCGAAATCGATATCATTTTCGGTGCGCATACGCATCATCTTTTTCATGAAGGCAAATTGATAGGTAACACCCTTTTGGCTGCAACAGGTAAATATGGCGAATATGTGGGGCATGTAACCGTGAAATTTAACGCGGATACAAAAGAAGTTTTACAAAAGACTGCACAACTTGTCAGGGCAGATTCAGTTAATAGCAATGAAGAGGATATTGAAAAAGTAAATAAGCTAATCAAAATGGGAAAACAAGCGATGGAGGAACAAGTTTTTTATAATCCTTCTCATTTATCCCAAAATCTATTTGATGGTAGTCCGCTGTCCTCTTTCTTTGGCAGGGCCCTCATTGCGTACTCGCAAGCGGATTGTGCCATGTTTAACGCAGGGATCTTTTTAGGTAGCCTAGATAAAGGTTGGGTGACAAAAGAGGATTTACACTCACTTCTACCTCATCCAATCAATTTATGTCTTATTACACTGGATGGATCAGAATTAAAAGATGTTTATGAGCTGTCGTTAACGAAAGAGTGGCCGCAAATTGAAATCAAAGGGCTTGGTTTCCGAGGAACTATAATGGGTGCAATGATTCACGAAAGACTGTATAAAAATAGATATGGTCAGCTTTTTGCGGGGAATAGGGAAGTTGTAGCAGGTGAAAAATACACACTTGCAACACTGGATATGTTCACGTTCGGTTTTTTCTTCCCATCGCTTAAACATGCAGAAATTGAGTACTTTATGCCCGAGTTAATCAGGGATATTGTTGGTTGGTACGGAACTATACTATTCAAAGAATGAACGACTTCCTCCTTGCATAATGTATAGCAGGAGGGAGTCGTTTTGAGATTTAATGGCCAGGTCACTAGAAAGTCTAGGAAAAAGAAACGTAAACTGTTACCCCTTCTTATTCCTGCGTTTATTATCGCGATTGCCCTTTTTATATATTTTATCAATGCGAGGCTTACTCCGATTTATGTTGACTATGCAGAGGTACAAACACAAAGAATCGCATCTCATGTTATCAACAAAGCCATCAATTCACGGACTGTCAATGTCCTTGACGTCAATGATATTATCGTGAATGTCCCGAATGATTCTAAGGGAATGATTAAATTCAACACAGAAATAATCAACAGAGCATCAGCAGAGATACATGGTCTTGTCGAGGCCCACCTTCAACAGGCTGAATCGGGAAATCTAGCAATATTACCAACAGAAGAGATCGAATTTGACCCGCAAGCGATGGAAAGTGGCGAGGGAGTTGTCTTTTTTGTCCCTCTTGCTCAAGCGGCAAATATTCCATTACTAGGGAACTTGGGGCCGAAAATACCGATTCGTTTCCATGTCATAGGTCAAGTTCAGTCGACAATAGATACAAAAATAAGTGAATTTGGTATTAACAATGCTCTTGTTGAAGTGAATATACTATTGACAGTAAATGTCCAAATCATTGTCCCGCTTGCAACAAAGCAAAGTGTAGTGACACAAAGAATACCAGTAGCTATGGGTCTTATCCAATCAACTGTGCCACAAATCTATACGACTGGTAGTGGGAATCCGCCATCAGTTGAAGTTCCTGCCCCTCCCGTGAAAGAGGAATGACAAGGGACTTGAAAATGCTGTGGATAACTGATAGGCTAGTAAAGGATTGAAATATCGATTGGGTAGAGGCTGCATTGCTTATTAGTCACACACGCGAGATTGACACCGATGACCGTGTGTAAAAGGAAGCTTTGCCGAAGTTTGGTAGGATTGTCAGGATCTATCAAACTGGGGTTATTCCGAATAGGGATAACACTGTCATACATCTTTGAACATGTATGATGAGCTACAAGTCGTGAGTTAGATAAGCAGTATTAGTTATCCAACAAACGAAACGTAGATAAAGCCGGCTCCTGATGCACTCTGCTGAGTGTAGTTAGTAGCCGTATTTTTATTCCCCCTATACAGGGCCTCAACCCGACTAAATGGAGGAATAGTAGATGATAGGAACATGGGTATCAATTTTACCACCACTAATCGCAATTATTATGGTGTTTGCAACTAAGCGAGTGCTGTTGTCGCTCGGAACAGGAATAGTCTCAGGCGCATTACTCACGGCGTCATTCGGACCTGTCGAATCGCTGAAGAACTTATGGGAATCGGTCAAGGCTACATTTTGGGATGGTGGACTTAATACAGGAAATATTTATATTATCCTTTTCATTCTTCTATTAGGAGTTATCACTGCATTTGTTAGTTTGTCTGGGGGAAGCCGGGCATTTGCAGAATGGGCAGTGCGTCATATCAAAACAAAACGCGGTGCAAAATTACTCACGGTGTTTCTCGGTATTGCTATTTTCGTGGATGATTATTTTAATGCATTGGCAGTGGGGCAAATTGCTCGGCCGATTACAGATCAGCATCGCGTTTCCAGAGCGAAATTGGCTTATTTAATTGACTCCACGTCAGCACCGATTTGTGTCATTTCTCCTATCTCCAGTTGGGGCGCTTTTTTAATCGGGCAACTTGCACTAATATTTGGCGGCGCTGCAGCAATTAGCTATTCGCCACTATCTGCCTTTGTCATGATGGCGCCTATGAATTTTTACGTTATCGCAACACTTGCAATGGTATTTTTCCTTGCATGGACGAATTTCGATCTATTCGAAATGAAAAAACATGAACAGCGTGCGACAGAAACAGGTCAATTGTTTGATCCTGATAAAGTTATTCCAGGTCAGCTGAAAGAGGAATTCCCTGTACATGCACATGGTCGCGTTCGGGATTTGGTCGCACCAATCGTTACACTAGTTGCAGTGACATTTGCAGTGATGGTTTGGACAGGTTATAAAGCGGGCGGATCAATGAACGTTTTGTCGATTTTTGAAAATACGAATGTCTCTCTTGCATTACTATCTGGTGGGATTTTCGCCACGCTGATAGCGGTAGTATTATATATGCAACAGATGAAAAATAATGAAACGGCAAGCTATTCTCTTATTGGCAGTGCCTTTACAAATGGATTGAAAGCAATGATGCCACCTGTACTGATTCTTATTTTTGCGTGGTCATTATCTTTCTTGATTGGAAAACTGGAAACAGGTCTATATTTATCAGAGCTTGTACTGAAATCAAATATACCGGTTTCATTCCTGCCAGTCATCATGTTTATCCTTGCTGGTATTATGGCCTTCTCAACAGGAAGCTCATGGGGATCGTTTGGTATTCTTATGCCGATTGCAGGAACCATAATGATTGACGCGGCACCAGAAATGTTACTACCTGCGCTTGCAGCAGTTCTTGCAGGAGCGGTTTTCGGTGATCACTCTTCACCGATTTCTGACACGACGATTCTATCATCTACAGGTGCAGGATGTAACCATATTGATCATGTTTCGACACAGTTTCCGTATGCGCTGATTTGTGCTGTAGTAGCTACATTGGGCTATATCATACTGGGTATTACGGGGTCCATATGGATTGGTCTAGTTGGTGTCATTGTTATTCTTGTAGTATTGTTTTCTATGTGGACGATGAAAGCTAGAAAAAACGTAGGACAGCAGTCTTTATAATAGTAAATGATTGGAAGCGGCGAGTTTTTTTGCCGCTTCTTTATTATGTCTGAAATAGTATTTCGACAAAAAAAGTTTTGACAATAGTCAGATAGGTATATATACTAGGTGTTAAGACTAATATAATCAGAAAATGGCGAACTTCCACTCAATGGTTAATTAAAAGAATTAGGAAAGGATGATTGCGAATAACCGATTTTCCTGTCAATCGAAAGACTTATTTGAAGGAATTGAACTGCGAAAGAAGAAATTAGAAAAATCGCTATAGACCGAATAGGAAGATTGTTTTACAATAGGCATGTAAGAGGAAACAAAATGATATCTTCCGGAAAGCTAAATCGTTTGTCATTACTCGTACGATTTAAATTGTCGGAAGTATCAATCAAAAGGGGGATTTTATATGAAATTGAAAAAGTTTGTAAGTGTATTTGCTGCTTCGGCTTTAGCAGTCGGATTGTTGGCAGGCTGTGGTGCGGGGAACAAAGCTGAAGAAGGAAGCACAGGTGGAACTAAGGGTGGCGATACGATTAAAATCGGAGTCAACCTTGAATTATCAGGTGCTGTTGCCTCTTATGGTACTTCAGAACTATCGGGAATTGAACTTGCAGTTGAAGAAATTAACGCAGCAGGTGGAGTTGACGGTAAGAATCTCGAACTTGTAAAAGTTGATAATAAGTCTGAGCCTGCCGAAGCAACAAGTGCAGCGCTTAAATTGATCACTCAGGATAAAGTAATTGCAATCATCGGAGCAGCTACAAGTGGTGCTACTGTTGCACAGGCTGAAATTGCGAATAGCAACAAAACGCCACTGATTAGCCCATCTGGGACAAGCCCGAACGTAACAGTTAAAGATAACGGGGACGTTAATGAATTCGTATTCCGTACGTCATTCATAGACCCATTCCAAGGAACGGTTGCAGCAAACTTTGCAGCGAACGACCTTGGCGTTAAAAACGTAGCAATTTTCTCAGATAACGCAAGCGATTATTCAAAAGGTCTTGCATCATCATTTAAAAAAGACTTTGAAGCAGCAGGCGGTAAAGTTGTTGCTGAAGAATCTTACGTAGGTAAAGATTCTGATTTCCGTTCAACTCTTACACGCATTAAAGCAGCAAATCCTGAATTCATTTTCATCCCTGGATATTATGAAGAAGTAGGATTGATTGTTAAACAGGCTCGTGAAATGGGTATCACTGTTCCACTTATGGGAGCAGATGGTTGGGATTCTCCAATCTTGCTTGAACTTGCTGGTGCAGAAGCATTGAATAACACGTTTACAACAAATCACTATTCATCTGAAGATCCAGACGGCATCATTCAAGACTTCAACAAAAAGTTCAATGACAAATACAGTAAATCACCTGATGCATTTAACGCACTTGGTTATGACACAGTTTATCTTTTAGCTGATGCTATTAAACGTGCAGGTGGTCCAGACTCTGTGAAGATTAAAGATGCTCTTGCTGAAACAAAAGACCTTGAGCTTGTAACTGGATTGTATTCGGTTGATGAAAACCATCACCCAGTCAAATCAGCTACTATTCTTGAATACAAAGACGGTAAACAAGTCTTCAATACAAAAGTTAATCCTTAATCAAAACTGTAGGAATGGGGGAGGATGTCCTCCCTTCATTCCTTTTTTAATCCTAACTTTAAAGCTGGAAAAGGAGTGAAAAGTTAATGGAATGGTTACAACAGCTAATAAACGGTATTTCACTCGGCAGCATTTATGCGCTAATTGCATTAGGTTATACAATGGTTTATGGAATCATAAAACTCATAAACTTCGCACACGGTGAAATTTTTATGATTGGTGCGTTTATTGGGTATTATTCCATTGCAGGTTGGGGTCTTGGATTCTTCCCCGCTTTACTATTATCGATGGCTTCCTGTGCAGTTATTGGTGTTCTTATCGAACGGATAGCCTACAAAAGATTACGTAATGCGACAAGAATCGCGGCTTTGATCACTGCAATTGGTGTATCACTACTAATTCAAAATGGTGTCATTTATATGCGTGGGGCACAACCCAATGCGTATCCAGAAGTACTTCGCAATAAATCATTTGATTTTTTCGGTGCTCAAATCAGCAGTCAATCAATCTTAATTCTATCTGTTTCTGTGACATTGATGATTATTCTTCAATTTGTCGTACATAAAACAAAAATCGGAAAAGCGATGCGAGCTGTTTCCTATGATGCTGAAGCAGCTAAGCTGATGGGGATTAATGTCGACAACACAATCTCGGCTACGTTTGCGATTGGATCAGCCCTAGCTGGTGCAGCGGGCGTTATTTTCGGTATTTATTATACAAAGATTGACCCACTAATGGGTATTATTCCTGGTTTGAAAGCATTCGTTGCCGCTGTTCTTGGTGGAATAGGAATTATTCCGGGAGCAATGGCTGGAGGACTTGTGCTTGGAGTAGTTGAAACTTTTGTCAGTGCGCTTGGTTTCTCTCTATGGAGGGATGCTGCGGCATTCGTCATTTTGATTTTGATACTCATCTTCAAACCGTCTGGACTCTTTGGTAAAAATACACGTGAGAAAGTGTAGGTGAAAAAAAGTCATGAAAAAGTCAAAACAGTTTTGGTCATTTGTTGCTTCATCTCTAATCGTTTATACAGTTATTCAAGTACTTATCAGTGTAGGTATATTGAATGATTTCCATTCTAATACATTAATCTTTATGGCAATTAATATTATGTTGGCCGTCAGTTTACACTTAGTAATTGGTGTTACAGGACAGTTTTCACTTGGTCATGCAGGATTCTTAGCGGTGGGTGCCTATATTTCGGCTATCGTTACAATGAAATTACAACTGCCATTTCCGATTGCGATATTAGCGGCAGGAGTGATGGCTACGGTTGCAGGATTAGTCATTGGGATTCCAAGTTTACGACTGCGCGGTGATTATCTAGCAATTGCTACACTTGGATTTGCAGAAATCATTCGTATTGTGTTCTTGAATATTGAATATGTTGGTGGAGCGGCCGGGATGCAAGTGACGCATTTAACTACATGGACCTCTGCGTTTATCTGCCTTTTCGTTACGATAGTCGTCATCGTCAATTTTACAAATTCAAGACATGGGCGCGCGTGTATCTCAGTTCGAGAGAATGAGATTGCGTCAGATGCCATGGGTATTAATACAACTTATTACAAAGTCTTAGCGTTTGCAATTGGTGCTTTCTTTGCGGGCGTCGCAGGAGCTTTGTATGCACATAACTTTTATATCATTCAGCCTTCAAACTTTGGATTCTTAAAATCCATCGATATCTTGATCTATGTTGTATTGGGTGGTTTAGGAAGTTTGTCAGGAGCAATTGTTGCAACAATTTTATTAACTATTGTTTCCACATTCTTGCAAAGTTATCCTGAAACACGCATGATCATCTATAGTCTTGTACTTATCATTGTTATGCTTTATCGTCCAAAAGGTTTAATGGGCACAATGGAAATAACGGATTACTTCAAATTGTGGAGAGGTTCGAAAGGAGGCAGCCAGCATGACAAGTGAACCGTTACTGAGAGTGAAAGATGTAGGTATACAGTTCGGCGGGCTGAAGGCAGTTTCGAATTTCAATATGGAAATTAATCAAGGTGAACTGATTGGGCTTATTGGTCCAAATGGAGCGGGTAAGACAACGAGTTTCAACTTATTGACTGGTGTTTATAAGCCTACGGAAGGCGACATTTTGTTCAAAGGGGAACGCATTAATGGAATGGCTCCTTATCAGGTAACGCGTAGGGGAATGAGCCGGACATTCCAAAATATACGTCTGTTTAATGAACTATCCGTTTTGGATAACGTTAAAGTTGCTTATCACTCGTTAGCTAAGCATTCAGTTCTAAGTTCTATGCTACGCCTTCCATCCCATTTTTCCGGGGAAAAGGAAATGGAAGAAAAAGCAATGGAATTCCTCAAGATTTTCGAATTGGATAAATATAGAGATGAAGATGCGAAAAACCTGGCATATGGGAAGCAGCGGAGGCTTGAAATTGCACGCGCATTAGCCGCAGGTCCAGAGTTGTTACTGCTTGATGAACCCGCTGCTGGGATGAACCCGCAGGAAACGAAAGAGCTTATGGAGTTAATCGCATTTGTCCGTAAGAAATTCAATCTAACCATTTTATTAATTGAGCATGATATGAATTTGGTAATGGGGATTTGTGAACGTATTTACGTGTTGGATCATGGTGTACTTCTTGCTGAAGGAACTCCTGAAGAAATCCGTAATAATCCGAAAGTAATCGAGGCTTATTTAGGGGAGGAAGTTGACGAATGAGTATGTTAAAAGTTGACAACCTAAACGTCTATTATGGCAGTATCCATGCGCTTAAAGGTGTTTCACTACATGTAGATCAAGGTGAAATTGTGACATTGATTGGCGCGAATGGTGCTGGGAAGAGTACGTTGTTGAAAACATTGTCAGGTTTATTAAAACCTAAAGAAGGCACTATAAAGTATTTGAATGATTCAATAGCGGGTAAACAAGCTCAAGCAATTGTGAAATCAGGAATCTCGCATGTACCTGAAGGAAGACGAGTGTTTGCGGAGATGAGCGTTGAAGAGAATATTGAATTAGGTGCTTTTTTAAGAAAAGATAAAGCAGGTATTCAACAAGATTTTCAAAAAGTCTATGAGATTTTTCCACGCTTGCATGAGCGTCGCAAACAAACTGCTGGAACACTGTCTGGCGGTGAGCAGCAGATGTTAGCAATGGGCAGGGCTATCCTGGCAAGGCCGAAACTGTTGTTGTTAGATGAGCCTTCAATGGGACTAGCACCATTAATGGTTAAGACGATTTTTCAAGTCGTCAAGGATATTAATCAAGAAGGAACGACGATTCTTCTCGTAGAGCAAAATGCCAATATGGCCTTATCAATTGCTGACCGGGCGTACGTTATTGAAACAGGTCGTGTCATTCTTTCTGGGACTGCTAAAGAATTGCAAGCCAGTGAAGAAATCAAAAATGCTTACCTGGGTGGCCATTAATTGAAAAGAGATAGTGCTTGGTAAAACCGGCACTGTCTCTTTTTTGTGACAGTAATCGAATTAGCGCCAAGAGGTGGTTGTTTGAAGTCTGAATATATGATACATTGGCAACAGTAGTGGAAACACTTTAAAAGTTAGCAGGAATGGAGTCGGTCATCGTGTCATGCAAACCGGAACAGGGAAACAGAACTGAACATGTTAGAAAACCCGATTGGTTGAAAATTAAGCTAAATACGAATGATAACTATACTGGTCTTAAAAAAATTATGCGAGAGAATAATTTAAATACCGTATGTGAAGAAGCGCGTTGTCCTAATATTCATGAATGTTGGGGAGAGCGTCGAACGGCTACATTTATGATTCTTGGTGCAGTTTGTACACGTGCATGCCGTTTTTGTGCTGTTAAAACAGGCTTACCGACAGAACTAGATCTTGCAGAACCAGAACGCGTTGCGGATTCTGTTGCCCTTATGAATTTAAAGCATACAGTGGTTACAGCAGTAGCGCGTGATGATCAGAAAGACGGAGGATCTGCGGTATTTGCGGAAACAATCCGTGCTATTCGCAGAAAAAATCCATTCACGACAGTGGAGGTTCTACCATCAGATATGGGTGGCGTTTATGAGAATCTAGAGCGGCTTATGGATGCTAAACCGGATATCTTGAATCACAATATCGAAACGGTACGTCGACTGACACCAAGGGTTCGTGCGCGTGCAACATATGACCGTTCACTTGAACTTTTGCTACGTGCGAAAGAAATGCAACCTGATATCCCTACAAAATCTTCTTTGATGCTTGGCCTTGGTGAAACGCATGAAGAAATTCTCGAGACAATGGATGACCTTATTGCGCATAAAGTTGATATAATGACAATAGGCCAGTATTTACAGCCTAGTAAAAAACATTTAAAAGTACAAAAGTATTATTCGCCACAAGAATTTGGCGAGTTGAGAAAAATTGCAATGTCCAAAGGGTTCTCACACTGTCAGGCAGGTCCGCTCGTACGCTCGAGTTACCATGCTGATGAACAGGTGAACGCGGCTGCAAAAGAAAGGCAGCGTCAAGGTGATGAACAACTGGAAACAACACTGCAAAGCTAAATTGGCGGTGAAAGTTGAATGATAATTTTAGAAAACTGGCAGTTTGATATACTAACAGACTACCGTGAGGGATTTAATGAAGAGGCTTTGCTTGCAAGATACAGCGATGTTCTCCTCAAATACGATTACATACTTGGGGACTGGGGATACGGACAACTCCGTTTAAAAGGTTTTTTTGATGACACAAACCAGAAAGCAACGTATGAAACTAAAATCAGCACATTACAGGATTATCTATACGAATACTGTAATTTTGGCTGTGCTTATTTTGTTTTGAAAAAATCGGGGCGGGTTAAACTGGAAGTTGAAGCTGCTGAAACCTCTGAAACACCCGAAACTCCTGAGACTCCCGAAATATCTGAATAACTGGGCTTGCCCGTGGATCTTGAATCTGCGCGCGAGTCTTTTTTTTGTCTCTATATATTGAAAAAAGGTTCTATAATATTTGGATGAAATACTGGTGAGAAGGGCTTGCCATCCTTCATTTTCACTGAATCATTTCCGGTTCGCTTTCGGCAAACTATTCATGACAGATTTACTGAGGGGAATCCTAGTGTGCCTAGAAGTGACTCCGTCACTTCTAGGCACACTCTTTCCAGTAATACTGTTGCGAATAGTTGCCTGTCGCGTACCTACAATGTTCAAATGAAATATGCAGTTGTTTCGGAAGAAAAGAGTAGATGACATCCTATAGAAAGTGTAAGTGCCCGAAGATGCAATTTCGGGCACTCTGGTACTTTGTACAATGTGCTTCTTGCTTACTTTTAACAAAGAGTATGCATCTAATCGTGTGATGCCTTATAGAAAGTGATACCTCTTTAAATTAGAGAAGAAAAAACCATAGAGAAAGCATCAGCCGCCAAAATTGCATCTTTGGCGGCTTTTCTCCAAATAGGAAGTCAGCTATTCTTTCGTCCCAAAAAGCTTTAGCACTTCGTGTATCTGTGTTTTTGAAAAGCGACGGATGAAGGACGACCATACGATTAACGGAAAAAGTGTGTAGGGATGCGACAAAGTCGCATCCCTACACATCCAGACATCCCGGTAATCGTGTAGAAGCTATTCAATCCAAAGCGTTTCAAAAGCGCAACTATACAAGTAGCGAATTCGATGCGATTCTTTATCTCACCATATTTAAAATCGGAAATATGGTATCATAAGTTGAAGAAAGATGACAATCAGGAGGGAAAGTCCATGTATTTTGTTGACCGAAACCAAATAAGCGAATCGCTAAATCATATGGAAGTTTTACTTGAGTTGTACAGAAATGAAAATGGATGGCAGCAAGATATCATTCACTCACTTGCACTTGAACGGATAACGAATGTACTCATCGAATCAGTTATCGACGTCGGAAATTCGATGATTGATGGTTTTATCATGCGTGATCCAGGGAGTTATGAAGATATTATTGACATTATGGAAGACGAACGTGTTATCACTTCGGAAATGGCAGGTCCATTAAAACAGGTAATCGAACTTAGAAAGATGATTGTCCGCGAATTTACGAAAGTGGATGTTGGGACGATAATCGAAGTATTGAACGCTTCAATGGACGAACTTCTCGAGTTCCCAAACAAAGTGCGTCATTATCTTGAAAATGAACTAGGCCCTGTTTCTGCCTTCTTACCGGAAGATTAATGACTATGGATAAATACAAAGCAATTTGTCTTGATCTAGATGGAACGGTTTACCGTGGGATTGATCCGATTTCAGAAGCGGTCTCTTTCATTGAAAATACGCAACAAAATGGAATTGATCCTTATTTCATCACGAATAATTCTTCGATGACTCCCGCGCAGCTACGGGAGAAACTAGCTTCATTCGGAATAAAAGCAGATTCTGACCGCATCATGACCTCTGCAATTGCCGCCGCAAAGTACTGCAAAGAAAACTATTATGGCGCATCTGTTATGATGATTGGTGAAAAAGGGTTGGAAGAAGCGTTAGCATCTGAAGGGATAGCAATCACAGCAACGAATCCCGATGTTGTTATCATGGGCATTGACCGAAGTATAACGTATGCAAAATTGGCGGATGCTTGTCTAGCATTACGTGCAGGCGCGCATTTCATAGCAACGAACAGTGACAAAGCATTTCCGACGGAGAGGGGACTCGTTCCGGGGAATGGATCATTTGTGAAATTAATGGAGAATGCAACAGGAGTATTGCCAGTATTCGTCGGGAAACCTGAGCCCCATATGCTTGAATTCATTCAAGTAGAAAACGGCTATCGAAAAGAAGAGATGATCCTGATTGGTGATAACTACGATACGGATATACAAGCGGGAATTCGTTTTGGCATTGATACGATACATGTTGCAGGGGGAGTTACTTCACCAGAAGAAGTACTTTTGAAATCGCAGCAACCGACTTATTCGTATCGTACACTGCTTGATTGGATAATATAAAAAGGCTAGCCGCCTGAAAAGGGCGGTTAGCCATAATGCTCAAAAGAGCGGATTGTCTTCTATATATTGATAGATGCGCTCAGTCAGTTCGTCATTTGTATCAGCCTCGACGATATCACCATTGACGATGGCGTAGAGCGAATCTGAACATTTTGTACAGTAACTCAGGCAACCATACTCAAGAACGTCAAGATTTGGATCTTTTTCCAACTTTTCAAAAGTTTCCTGTGAATAGTTTGCGATATTACTTATGCAAAATTCGACAATTGGATTCATGATGATCACCTCACCTATTTGGAATCCTACTCTTTTTTTCTTCGCACGTCAACAATCCCGCATTACAGCGCAAGTAGGCTAAATCCACCTAGGTTACAACTAATTAAATATGTTGAACATCACGTCTGTTGATTAACCAAAAGTAACCAGTGAATAACATGATCACCTATTGGGCGCTACGTGTATAGTTGTTTTGGAATCGCTTTGGATTGAATGACTTCTATACGATTACCGATATGTCTGGGCGTGTAGGGATGCGACTTTGTCGCATCCCTACACATTCTTTTCGGTAATCGTATGATGGTCCTTCATCCGTCGCTCTTCAAAAACACAGATACACGAGGTGCTGAAACTTTTTGGGACGAAAGAATAGCGGGCTTCTTAATTGGGTAAAAGCCGCCAAAGATGCAATTTTGGCGGCTGGAACTTTCTATATAGTTTTTTCTTTTTTTATTAAAAAAGTGTCACTTTCAAGTAGACATCACATAATTAGAAGCTTACTCTTTGTTAAAAGTTAGCAAGAAGCACATTATACAATGTCCAAGAGTGCCCGAAATTGCATCTTCGGGCACTTACAATCCCTATAGAAAGTCATCTATTCGATTCTTTCAAACATAACTGTATTTTGCACTTGAACATTGTAGGAACGCGACAGGCAACTATTCGCAACAGGATTACTGAAAAAAGTGCGGCTAGAAGTGACGGAGTCACTTCTAGCCACACTAGGACCCCTCAGTAAATCTGTCAGAAATAGTTAGCCAAAAGCGGGCCGGAAATGGTCTAGTGAAAAATGGGGTTTTACAAGCCCTTCTCACCAGTATTTTATGCGAATAAATGGTAAATCAACAGATGTGGTTGAACATATGAATACATGCACAAAATGAGCGTAGGTATGTCCTAGTGCTAAAGCAGATTCGAAGGTGTTTCTATTTCAATTCATACACTAAAGAAATTCCACCCATTGATTAAAATTTCACTTTCCCGCGAATCATTGTGAAGCATGTCACAAACTGATATAATCGTAATTGGGAAAACAACGGATTAATGGATTACGAAGGAGAAAAAATTATGAGAAAACTTGTCTTATTAGGTGCCGGATATGGAAATATGCGTATTTTACTGCGTTTATTGACGAAAGAATTGCCGAATGATATCGAAATAACGCTTGTCGATCGGACTCCGTTCCATAGTTTGAAAACGGAATTTTATGCGCTGGCATCTGGAACTGTATCAGATTCAGTTGTGCGTGTTCCGCTTCCAGAACATGATAGGTTGAAAGTTGTAAGTGGAGAAATCATTGAAATCAGGCCGGATGAGAAGTGTGTTTATCTTGATGATGGCGTGCAAATCATGTATGACGAACTGGTAATAGGGCTTGGTTGCGAAGACAACTATCACAATGTACCGGGTGCTGCAGAATACACATACAGCATTCAAACGATTGGTAAGTCTAGGGTTACGTACGAAAAACTTCTTGGTTTTGGTAGTGGAGCGACAATTGGTATTGTCGGAGCTGGCTTAAGCGGAATAGAACTTGCCAGCGAGCTTCGAGAAAGTAGACCAGATTTGAACATTAAGCTGTTCGATCGCGGTCCACGTATTTTGAGAGATTTCCCTGAAAGACTTAGTAATTATGTTAAAGGATGGTTCGACGAACATAATGTAGACGTGGTTCCAAATTCTAATATCACGAAAGTCGAACCAACAATTCTATATAACCATGAAGAAACTATACCGGTTGATGCAGTTGTCTGGACAGCCGGGATTCGTCCAGTAGCATCTGTGGAAAACATTGACACGGAAAAAGACGGATCAGGTCGAGTTGTACTGAACATGTATCACCAGTTGCCTGAATTTAACGATGTCTACGTCGTAGGAGACTGTGCAGCACTTCCTTATGCTCCGAGTGCACAAGTTGCAGAAGAACAGGCGGAACAGATTGTACGTATATTGCGTAACGTTTGGAACAACGAACCGCTTCCGGAAACTATGCCGGAAATCAAGCTGAAAGGGTTCCTCGGTTCCCTTGGTAAGAAGCAAGGATTTGCATATCTTGCTGACCGCACTGTAACAGGCCGTATTGCACGATTGTTGAAATCTGGTGTGCTTTGGATGTATAAATGGCATAATGGCTGACAAAGCGAAAGCGCCTGTCGCCCTTAGCCGCTGAAGTCTGGATGTGAAATTTCTATGTTGCAACTTTTCCGCAGCGTGAGACTTTATAGTTTTCTAAGCTTAAAAAATCCCTTATTCGCATAGTCGCGAAAGGGATTTTTTCTTCTCATTTAAGTTAACTCTTTATCACTTCAAGATTCAGCTATATAGCCGTTCTTTTCAAGTGCAGCAAACACCGGTTTTAATTGGATATAACCTTCTCCAATCATTTCGTCATTGATCATGACCAACGGATAGAAGAACTCATCGTCTTGTATTTGCTGGACGATTTTTTTGTGTTTGTCGTCAGAAACAGCCGATTCGATATCAATGTAAGTAATACTGTAAGGCTGATTTGGGTACTTTCTGTCGATAGCAGCTTGAAGCCATTCGTATGTATCTTTGGATGAAGGTGAATTAACACAGCTTGCACAGATGATATCCGCGCCAAAAATTTCAATGTTTGTAGTAGTTGTACTCATAGTAATTGTCCCCTCCGATTGATTGTTGGATTTTTTCTTCTTTCCAGTTTATAATAAGTATAAGGAAAGGAGAGTTAAAAAACAATGACAGATACAGCGTTAACTGAACCAGTACAAGAAGTATTAAATAAATTACGTCCATTCCTCCTACGTGATGGAGGAGACTGTGAACTTGTTGATATCGAGGACGGCATCGTTAAACTCCGCCTACTTGGTGCTTGCGGTACATGCCCAAGTTCGACAATTACACTAAAAGCAGGGATTGAACGCGCACTTTTGGAAGAAGTTCCAGGCGTCGTTGAGGTAGAGCAAGTCTTCTAATTTAACAGCTGAGCGGGCCGAAGTTTGGTCCGCTTTTCTATTTGATAGCTCGGATCTCCTGCCACCGTTCTTTTGCCATTTCGATAATCTTCGGTTCAATGGACGTGCGCTGGCCTTCTAGAACACGTGAAAAGCTTTTTATTGCTTCATCTTTATCTCCGATTTTCCACGAAAGTTCCGCAATCAAATACAAAACCTTCGTTTCTGACATTTGTGTCCCAGCAAAATCACCGTCTAAATACGAAGCGTTATAGAAATTTCGTGCGATTGTTAGAAAACGTTGTTCTTCTACCTCCGCGCCTTTATCACGATATAACCAAGCAATCCGCAAAGTTAGTCCTGCCAGTGTAAGAACTTTTTCCTTTTTGAACATAGCGCTTAAATAGGCAAGCTTATACGTTTCAATCGCTTCATCGACATCGCGTTCTGAACCGAATGATCGGCCATTCCACTTAGATGTTATCCGTTCGGCTATGTCTTCTTCTGTACCCGGAGCAAAGTAAGGGGAGAAATCATCGGTAAAAGAGAAGCCGCAATGTGGACAGACGGCAACGTTATAAAAAATTGGATTTACTTCAGGATCTGAATAGACAGGTTTGAAGTCATTTTCGTGGGATGAAACCCGAACGAATCGTGAGCGAACTCTTGTAGTAGTGAAATTATACTTACAATAAAGGCATGCAACTATTTTATCATAAAACGGGCTGATTTCCATATAAACATTCCTTTCGTACTAGTTAATTCATTATAGCGTATATCCTTCAACACCGGAGTTAATATGATTGCGTTATGCTCGATTTAATTGCTATGATAGAAGCAAGAAAACAAAGGGAAGGTGAACACGGATGACACAAGTTGTTGAAGTTACAAAAGCAGCGGCAATTCATGTGAAAGAAATGATGCGTCATAATGAGGAAGAAGGATCATTCCTGCGTGTCGCTGTGAACGGCGGAGGATGTAGTGGTTTGACATACGGAATGGGTTTTGAAACTGAAAAGTCACCGGATGATCTTCTGCTTGAACAGCATGGTTTACAAATTCTCGTTTCTAGTGAAGATGCCGGTGTTCTTGAAGGCACACAAGTCGATTATAAAGAGTCCCTAATGGGGGGCGGATTTACCATAAATAACCCGAATGCAATTGCCTCTTGCGGTTGCGGGACATCATTCAGAACAGCTAAAAAAGAAGGGACACCAGCAGACTGCTGACTCTTTTTTTGACTCTCCTAAATCATACTTAGGAGGGTTTTTTCGTTGTATTAATATGGTGTTTTATTAATCAGTATTTTCAAATATTTGCTATTTTAAATATACTATTGAAAAGCCGTATCAAAAGGGCTACTATAAGAGATAGAAGTTTGTCGAAAAAATGACAAAGGCCGGGACTGTGTAAATCGTCGGTGTACCGATTTCACGTGGGCCGGGCACATAAAAAAATCAAAGGTGGTTTCGATCTTCGTGAAAAGACCGACAATTTTAGTATTAGGCGCGGGTTATGGCGGTTTAACAACAGTCGTTAACTTGCAAAAATCTCTTGGAGCAGACGATGCAGATATCGTTCTTATAAACAAAAATGAGTATCACTATGAATCGACATGGCTTCATGAAGCTGCTGCAGGAACAATGTCTCCTGAGTCAGTGCGTTATGATATCAAAGATGTTATTAACAGTAATAAAGTAAAATTCGTCCAAGCTGAAGTTCAAGCAATCGACGTTACTGGGAAAGTCGTAACGACAAATGTCGGTACACATACATACGATTACCTTGTTATCTCACTTGGTTTTGAAGGCGAAACATTTGGTATTCCAGGTCTTGATAAATATGCACTTTCTATGGCCAACGTTAAAGCAGCACGCCAAATCCGCGAACATATCGAATATCAATTTGCGACTTGGTCAACTGAAGAAGTTAAAGACGATAGCCGTCTGACAATCGTCGTTGGAGGAGCGGGCTTCACAGGCATCGAGTTCCTTGGTGAGCTTGGTAACCGTGTACCTGAACTTTGTAAAGAGTTCGACGTTCCACAAGAAAAAGTACGCGTACTTTGCGTAGAAGCAGCTCCGATGGTTCTTCCAGGATTTGACCCTGAACTTGTCGATTATGCAGTAAGACATTTGAACTCTAAAGGAATCGAATTCTCGATTGGTACGCCAGTTGTAGAAGCAACTCCTGAAGGCGTTAACATTAAAAAAGGCGAAGATGTATTTGAATTCGTCAAAGCTGGCACAGTCGTTTGGGCTGCAGGTGTCCGTGGTAACCGTCTAATCGAAGAAACGGGTATCGAAAATATGCGTGCTCGTGTCAAAGTAGACAAGGATCTTCGTGCACCAGGTTATTCCGATGTATTCATCGTTGGAGACTGCGCACTAATGATCAACGAAGCAGTGAACCGTCCATTCCCACCTACTGCACAAATTGCTATGCAACAAGGTGACATGTGTGCGAATAACATCATCGCACTTATGAAAGGTGAACCAACTTCTGACTTCACACCTGATTTAAAAGGTAGCGTTTGTTCACTTGGTGACAGCGATGCAATTGGTGTTGTATTCGGTAAAAAAGTGACGGGTACTAAAGCTTCATTCATGAAGAAAATGATTGATAACCGTGCGCTCTTCATGATCGGTGGTCTAGGACTGACGCTGAAAAAAGGTAAATTTAACTTACTTAAATAAAACATATATAAAGCATTCGCCTGTCATTGACGGTGGGTGCTTTTTTTTTGAAAGGGGATCCTAAATGTCACGAAAAATGCGAGGGAATGTATGGCTTGGCGCGGCTGGACTTGTTGTGAATGGCCAAGGACAGTGGCTTGTTGTTAGGAAAAACTACGGTGGTTTAAAAGGTTTATGGTCCATACCGGCGGGATTTGTTGATGGCGATGAAACGGCAGATTGCGCAGCAATTCGTGAAGTTAAGGAAGAAACAGGAGTCGTTTGCCAGCTTGAGGGCATGATTGGGTTCCGTACAGGTGTATTGAATGGGGAAGTGAGCGACAACATGGCCATATTTATGTTGACGCCTACACCTGAAGGGCAGTTATTAATCCCGGAATTAAAAGAGATTACAGAAGTGGCGTGGAAGAGCCCAGTCGAATTAAAAGCAGATCAGGACGTCTCAGTAATGATTCATGAAATTGCTGAAAAGGTGATTTCATCAGGGTTTGATAAAATCGGAAATATCAACCCGGGCGATCAATTCGGTTATACTTCTTATAAACTTTTTTTCAAAAAGTGACCTTTATCGAAAAGATTAAAATCGACAAATTATTGAACAAGTCGTGTAATGTTGAAAGCGTTCAGCCGTTCCTGTAAAATAATGAATGGAAAACGGAGGTAGTCACATTGGGAACGATTTCAATAACGCACGTCGTTTTATCTATAATGATTTTCATAGTTATGTTTTTTGGAATAGGATTCCTATTAAATATGCTTCTTCGCATGACATGGTTGATGGCTATCATTTATCCGATTGTCGTCATACTAATTATTGATGAAGTACGTGTATATGAATACGTCACGAAACCGAAATACGCGTTCCAGCTTCTGGGTGATAAGATTATTGCACTCCATACAGCAGATGTCCTAATCTTGGCAAGCGGGCTTGTCGGAGCGATTATTTCAGGTTTCGTTATTAAGCTATTAAGAAAACAAGGTTACCAAATGTTTTAAAAAATGGGTGTGCTCAAGCGATTATGCTTGAACACACCCTTTTTTGTTTTTAAACAATGAAGGAATAGATAATAACTGAGATTAGAATCCCGGTTACAGCACCTGCAAACACTTCATTTGGTTTATGACCTAGTAACGTTTTTAATTCTAGAATCTTTTGCTGTCCATCTTTCTGCTGCCAGCCTTTTGCTTCTTGGACGAACGTCTGGAAGTCCACTCGCATTTGATTGATAATCAGTGCTTGTTGTCCTGCTTGGTAACGGATTCCAGTTGCATCGAACATAACGATGACGGCAAAGATGGCGGAAACCGCAAACATAGGTGAGTCAAGTCCCTCTTCGAAGGCGATTGCAGTAGTCAATGATGTAACTGCAGCCGAATGGGAGCTGGGCATCCCGCCTGTCGAAGTCATTAGTTTCCAGTCAAGTTTACCTTCCAGAAGATAATGAATCGGAATTTTAACGAATTGAGCAAAGACAATCCCGAATAATGCCGCAAGGAGCGGGGTATTTTGTAATAAGGCCATTAGGTTCGACTCCTCTATAAAGTGCAAAAATTATATATTCAGTATAACATAATAATGTGTTACAAAAAACAGGGTAGTACGGATTCCGAATGAATTGCTACGAACGGCTGAAAAGTTAGGCTATACTAAAGAATGTAGAGAAAATTGGAGGTTGTCAAATGAAAACAATAATTATGAAACCAATTTTTGATAATGTAGAAGCCGATGTACTTGTAATTGGTGTGCCCGAACATCCGGAAAATATAACAGGTTGGGACGACTTTGTCAGTTCTTTCAGTACCCGTTTACCAGAATGGGTTAAATCCGGAGATGTTAAAACTGAATTCAAAAGTATTGTTAAAATGCCATCCGTAGAAATCGGTGGCTACAAGCGTGTACTCTTTATCGGACTTGGCTTGCATAAGAAATTGACGGTGGATCGGTTGCGTCAGGTATTTGCAGCGGTCGGAAAAGAGCTTGCAAGCATGAAAGTAGCTTCTGCTGCCATTTGGTCGGCACCATTCACGAACGACAAGTTGACGTGTGAAGATGTTGTTTTTGCGGCGACGGAGGGTATTGGGCTTGGCATGTACACGTTTGAAGGATACCGTACGGATTCAAACGAACGCGATGTTGCGTTTGAAACGCTGTCATTCTTATCTTCATTCGATGAAGACGAACTGAAAGCGGCCTTCGAAGTAGGAAAAGTACATGCATATGCGGTTAATGAGGCACGTAATCTTGTTAATATGCCGCCTAATCTATTAACAGCAACTAAAATGGCTGACTATGCACGTGAAGTCGCTGAAAAATATGATTTCGAAATTGAGGTACTTGGTAAGAAAGAAATGGAAGAGCTCGGTATGGGTGCAATTCTTGCGGTCAACAAAGGTTCAGTGGAAGAGCCTAAGTTAATCGTCATGAAATATGCTGCAACTGAAAAATGGGAAGATGTTATCGGCCTTGTCGGCAAAGGAATTACCTATGATACAGGCGGCTATTCTTTGAAAACGAAAGACGGAATGGTAGGTATGAAAGGTGATATGGGTGGTGCGGCTGCAGTTCTTGGAGCTATGACAATTATAGGAGAGCTACGCCCCGCGAAAAACGTCATTGCTGTTATCGCATCAACTGACAATATGGTTTCTGGAGATGCTTTCAAACCAGATGATGTAATTACATCACTAAGTGGCAAGACGATTGAAGTGCTCAATACAGATGCAGAAGGACGTCTTGTTCTGGCAGATGCGGTTACATACGCTAAGCAGGCCGGTGCAGACTGTCTGATTGACGTAGCGACACTGACAGGCGGAGTCATCGTTGCGCTTGGTATGGACAAGACAGGGGCGCTTACGAATGATGAAGAATTCTTTGAAGAGTTCATGCAGGCATCCATGGAAACGGATGAATTCGTCTGGAGACTTCCGTTGACGGAAAATGATAAGAAAAGACTTCGTAAAAGTGAAGTAGCAGATTTGAATAATTCACCAGGCAGAGATGGACATATGATTTTTGGCGGCGGATTTGTAGGGGAATTTGTTGGTGACACACCTTGGATACACCTTGATATTGCAGGGACATCTGATGCGATTTCCGCACATGATTTAGGGCCGAAAGGTGCAACGGGTGTCATGGTACGAACGCTGGCGACGCTTGTTGAGCGGTTAGCCGACACTGATATAGAAGCTGAATAGGCGATAGCCTTTTTCCCTTTAGTCTTATTCGAATAGGATAAGTAGGAAAGGGGAATGACTATGACTAGAGGTTTTCACGGTGGTGGCGGCGGCGGCGGCGGCGGCTTTGGTCGAGGTGGAGGTTTTGGCCGTGGTGGAATTGGTCGCGGCGGCTTCGGTCGAGGTGGGGGTTTTGGTGATTTTGGCGGACCTTTTATTGGCGGATTTGCTGGTAGTTTATTAGGTAGTGCATTGTACCCGGGATACGGATATGGCGGCGGATACGGGGGATACCCAGTCTATCCATACTCACCGTATCCATATCCACCCTATCCATATCAACCATACGGCTATTACGGGCCATACTAAAAAGATGAAAATACCTGTCAACTGAGTTATCGGCTGATAGGTATTTTTTGGTGTCAAGAAAATGGGTATGACGGTTATAAAGTCATTCATGGCGGTCATAATACTACCCAGGGCGATTATGCAAGTCGAGAACACTAGCGACGCTTGTTGAACGGCTTGCCGATGACGATATAGAAGTACAATAGGCGATTGCCTCTTTCCTATTAGCTTTATTTGAATAGAATGAGTGGGAGAGGGGAATGATTATGTCCAGAGGTTTTCATGGTGGTGGAGGTTTTGGTCGAGGCGGCTTTGGTCGCGGCGGCTTCGGTTTTGGAGGATTCGGAGGATTTGGCGGACCTTTTCTCGGAGGACTTACCGGTAGTTTATTAGGCAGTGCATTATTCCCAGGGTACGGATATGGTGGCGGATATGGTGGCGGATATGGCGGTGGATACGGTGGTGGATACGGCGGCTATCCAATCCAACAGGTTCAACTGTTCCAACAGTTCCCACAGAATCAGCAATTCCAGCAATTCCAGCAGTTTCCGCAAAATCAACAATTTCAGCAGTTCCCGCCGTCTTCATATCAACAATTCGGGTATAACGGGCCATACTAAAAAGAGAAAAATACCTGTCAACCGAGTTTTCGGCTGGCAGGTATTTTTTAAAAGATAAGAAAGCATAAGTTTTTTTGACTTGGAATAGTGTCTAGCTCCAGGCGCCTTCCGCTTTTCTTAGTCTTCCTTCTGATGAGTCGGCGGATTCTTTAATTTAGCTTGTTTAATAACTTCTGCAAGATCATCACCAACAGTTAGTTCTGTCGGTTTTACACCAGAGATATAAGCGGCACGGCTCATAAGATGTCCGCCAATCGGAGAGGTAATGAACAGGAATGCAATTGCGAGTAGAAGTTGAATACTAAAATGTCCTTCCTTCAACCAGAAGTGAAGAAATACGCCAACCAGAATACTAAGTACTCCCAACGTTGCACTCTTAGAAGCTGCATGCGCCCTCGTATAGACGTCCGGTAAACGAATGATACCAATGACAGTCACGATAGTGAAAACGATGCCAACGACGATTGTAAAGACAATGAGGATGTTAGCTAGTACGATCACGCTCGATTATCTCTCCTTTCTCAATGAATTTAGAGAATGATACGGTTCCAATGAATGACATAATCGCAATCAGCAAGATGACTTCCATGAAATATCCGGTATCGAAGATGACTGATAACAGAGCGATTGCTGAAATCAGCATGACGCCAATCGAGTCAAGTGCGACGAGCCGATCCGGAATAGATGGACCTCGGAATACACGGTACAGCAGACCGGCAATCGACAGTAGTACAAGGATTAGGCAAACCCATATAAATGTCATCATGGTCGGCTTACCTCCTTAATGGCTTTTTCAAATGAATTTTTGATTGAATCAATTGCGTCATCGACATCATCGACGTCAATGGCATGGATATAAAGCGTCCGTTGATCATCGGAAACGTACAATACAATTGTTCCAGGTGTCAACGTAATTAGGCTTGATAATAATGTAATCTCCCAATCATGCTCAAGATCAGTCGGCAAAGCGAAAATCATGGGTTGAATATTCATCTTCGGACGTAAAATGAGTTTCAGCACTGAAATATTAGACAGAGTTAGCTCCTTGAAGAAGAGCAGTGCCAATTTGAAAGCTGCCCAAAGCCGCCAAATATACAGCCTTTCTGTGAAAAAACGTCTCGTTATAATGATCAAAAGTAGACCAATCAAGAGCCCGATTACGAATGTTGAAGCGGTGAATGAGGTGCTCATGAACATCCAAACAAGAGCGATGAAAAAGTTCAATAATAGTTGAAATGCCATTGTCATCTACTCCTTTAACACCGCATCAATATAGATGGATGGTTGTAGTAATACGTCTGTCGCGTCCGTCATATAGGGAATGAGCCATTCAGACCCAACACCGTACAGCACGGACAGAATGACTAATGCAACAGCAGGCATCATCATCTTGCGGTAAGTCCGACGGTTTGTTGTCGGCAACTCCACAGTTGTGGGGTCTCCCCAGAATGCATAGATGAAAATCCGGATGACAGACAACAGGACCACAAGGCTCGATGCAAGGATGATAATACTCCCCAAGACGTGACCCGCCTCGAACGCACCTTTTACAATAAGAAGCTTGCCGACGAATCCGCTTAATGGCGGAATGCCCGCTAGTCCAAATGCTGCGATTAGATACATCCAGCCAAGTGGCGCATGGGTTTTCATTAGCCCACCCATCTTACGTAAGTTAGAGGTACCGGTTACGTAAACGATGATGCCAATCAGAAGGAACAAAGCCCCTTTAATGAGCATGTCGTGGATCAAATAGAATACGGCACCTGTTAAACCAGCCTCGTTCATTTGTGCAGCTCCGAATAAGATAACACCCACTGCAATGACGATATTGTAAATAATAATATGTTTTACATCGAAATAGGCAAGGGCACCAATGCAGCCGGCAACGATTGTGAGTAATGCCAGTGCGGATAATAAGCCATGTGTAAATCCAACATCATGAACAAAAAACAGCGTATACGTTCGGATGATTGCATAAATGCCGACTTTAGTTAGCAATGCACCGAATAGTGCAAGCACCGGTATTGGAGGTGCTGCATAAGATCCTGGTAGCCAAAAGTAAAGAGGGAACAAGGATCCTTTTACGCCAAACACGATTAAAAAGAGCACTGCAATGACCGTTATGATACCAGGTTGTCCAATCTCTGCAATCTTCACTGAAATATCGGCCATATTTAATGTACCAACAACAGAGTAGAGGTAAGCAACTGTAATAACGAATAATGCAGATGAAATGACATTGACGAGTATGTACTTGATTGATTCGCGAAGCTGCTTTTTCTCGCCGCCTAGAACGATTAACAGGTAAGAGGCGATGAGCAGAACTTCAAAGAATACGAACATATTGAAAATATCACCTGTTGTAAATGCGCCATTGATGCCTGTAATCATGAACAGGATAGCGGGATAATAGAAGTAGCGCTCTCGCTCTTCACCAATAGCTGTGAAACTGTATAGCACAACAAAGAGAGTGATCAAGATTGTTGTCGTTACAAGTAATGCAGACAGCATATCGGAAACCATTGAAATTCCGAACGGTGCCGGCCAGCTTCCGAGTGTAATTGCCTGAACGCCATCAGCTTTCACTTTTGCAACAAGGAAAAGTGCGGCAACCAGGCTGATTAACAGCCCGATACAAGTCAACGATCGCTGTACCTTGATATTCTCCTTGAAGAACAGAAGAATAATGGCGAAAAGGAATGGCAAGATGATTGGGAATAGAAGTAAATTAATCATGTTCGTCATTTCCTCTCATGAGATTCATATTGTCTGTCTTATGTTCAGCATACGACCTGTAAGCAAGAACAAGGATGAACGCTGTCACACCGAAACTGATGACAATTGCCGTCAATATAAGCGCTTGCGGCAATGGATCTGCGTAATCGGTTACGCCTTCTGCCAAGACAGGCGGGGAAGTGCCACCAAGGCCGCCCATTGTCAGGAGTAGCAGATGGGCACCGTGACTCAACAGGCCAGTTCCAAGTATGATTTTAAGGATGCTTCTAGAGAGTATCAGGTAAACAGCGGCCATGAAAAGGATTCCGATGACGATAGCCATTAGAAATTCCATTATTCATCTCCCCCAATCGTTTGAATCATTGTAACGGCGGCACCTACAACAACAAGATAGACACCGGCATCGAAAATCATCGCTGTATGTAAGGACGTTTTTCCGAACAAAGGCAAAGTAAAATAATCGAAAGCGTGTGTAAAGAAAGGAACGTTGAAAAAGATTGAACCTGCAGCTGTTCCGAACGACAGCAGTAAGCCGATAGCAGTCACAATTGTAAAATTAAAAGGCAATGCTTTTTGGACGGTTTTTAAATCAAAGGCTAACAACAGCAGCACAATTGCCCCCGCTGTTAGCAATCCTCCAACGAATCCGCCCCCTGGTGTATAGTGTCCCGCAAAGAAAATATGGATTGAAAAAAGGAAAATGATAAAGAATACGAATTTTGTTGTCGTTTGTAAAATGACATCATTTGTTTTCATCCGTACTCTCCTCCTTTCTTGACAACTTCAGACGAATCATGGCAATGACAGCGATTCCTGCAATTGACAGAACGGCGATTTCAAATAATGTATCAAATCCACGGTAGTCTACAAGGATGACGTTGACGATGTTACCGCCCCCGGCTTCTGTTGCAACTGTGTCTTTGTAATACTGCGAAATAGATGGAATCAGTTTTTGTGAATGGGCTGATAAAGCAATCAAAGTTACCGTGATTCCAACACCGGCAGCAATAATAAAATTGCCAATCTTGTTGCGTTTTGTTTGACCGTGATTATTAAGTGACGGTAGATGTTTAAAGGCTAATAAGAATAAGGCAACCGATATCGTTTCAATAACGAGCTGGGTAAGTGCCAAATCGGGTGCTTTGAAAATGACAAAGAATAAAGCAACCGAATAGCCAACGGCACCTAGAGCAATAATTGCCGACAGCCTTGTTTTCGCAAGAAGAACCATACAAACTGCGACGACCAAAACAATAGCAGTCAGAACGCCATACAAGTTGATGGGAGAAAAACTATCCATATCAACAACGAAAGCTTCTTTGATGAATAACGTCGCAGCTGTAATTGAAGCAATAAACGCAAACATATAAATCAGATACGTGCGGATTAAACCAGTCATATAGAAGCGGGAAAGTTTGTTCATTCCACCCTCACCAAACATCATGGCGGAATCATACAATGCATTTAACGACAAGTACTCTGGTTGGATATCGTACATTTTTTGCCATCTTGCCAATGTCAAAAATAGAACGAGACCAACACCAACAAGCGAAACTGTCATCCATAATTCAGGAGCAGCAAAGCCGTGCCAAGCTGCAACGTCAACATCAACTTTAGAAGGATGATTGTATAGATCAGGCTGAACAGCCATCACGGCTGGTTTTACCAACCATTTTCCAATCAAGTTCGGAATGAAGAAGATACCAACAACGAGTGTAGCAAGAATGACGGGAGATACAAGCATCCCGACAGGCGCCTCATGCGGCTTAATAGGAAGAGGTTCACTCTTTTGTTGTCCTGCGAACGTCTTGAATACAAAGTAAAAGCTATAGACGAGTGTAAAGACGCTGGCAATCCAAGCGATAACAGGGAAGATAATTCCCCATGTTGCAAAGTTGAACAGTTCAAAATGTCGAATGGCCAACATGGATTGAAGGAACATTTCCTTACTTAGGAAGCCATTGAATGGCGGAAGACCTGCCATTGACATGGATCCGATGAAAGCAACCGTGAAACTAACTGGCATGATACTCATCAAGCCACCGAGTTTTCGGATATCCCGCGTACCGGTTTCGTGGTCAACAATACCTGCAATCATGAACAAACTACCTTTAAAGGTCGCGTGGTTGATCAAATGGAAGATTGCTGCGAACGTTGCGAATTTGAAAATCGGATCATCCGAGTGATAGGCAAGCGCACCCGCCCCGAGTAGGGACATGATAAGTCCAAGCTGACTGATTGTCGAGAAAGCAAGAATCGCTTTCAAGTCGGTCTGTTTCACTGCAAAGAAAGATCCCCAGAACAGCGTCAGTAGTCCGATACCGGCTACGAGCCAAATCCAAACTTCCGAAACTGCGAAAATAGGGGTGAATCGTGCGACAAGGTACAGCCCAGCCTTTACCATCGTTGCAGAGTGCAGATAGGCACTGACCGGTGTAGGCGCTTCCATTGCATCCGGAAGCCAAATATGGAACGGGAATTGTGCTGATTTCGTAAATGCACCTAGCAACACGAGAACGAGTGCTAGTGTAAAGAATTCATGCCCTACAAAAGTGGGGGCGCTAGCGATAAGTTCGCGGATGGAAAACGTATCTCCCATAATTCCTAGCAGAACGAATCCTCCAAGCATCATTAGTCCACCAAATACAGTGATCATCATCGATTTCAATGCACCAAATCGTGAACCATCACGTGTACTCCAATAGCCAATAAGCAGGAATGACGAAATGGATGTTAGCTCCCAGAATAAATAAAGGGAAATAACGTTATCCGATTGCACAACGCCTAACATGGCACTCATGAAAATCAACAGATAGACGTAAAAGTGATTCAACTTTTCTTTACGTTTATCGAGATAAAAGATGGAGTAGAGAACAACGAGTGCACCGATACCTGTTATAAGTAAGGTGAACAGTAGGCTGAGACCATCAATGTACGACACGAACGAAATACCAAGAGACGGAATCCATTGCAGTTCTGATAGAGCATGTCCGCCGTCCATTGTTGTTTTAATGAATCCTATGTAATAAATGAAGAGGGAGACAGGGACGAGTAAAACGAACCACCCAGTATGTATGTCTTTCAGTTTCCTGAATAGCAGGGGAACGAATAGTGCTGCCATAATTGGCAGGAAAATCAGTAATACGAAATTCAAAAAAATCCTCCTTCCTAATGAATGAAACATTATTCTTTGCATTGTTTTAAAGTATAGCGTAAAGAGAGCGCTTTTGCATGAAACACTTTCTGCCTTTGTTGCTTATTCAGTCTCTCTTCTTATATTATAGAATCGAAGAAATAAATTGCTTTTGAGGTGCTGAAATTGAAAAATCCGTACATATTTGGTTATTTGCCGTTTGTCACAATTGTCTTATTCAGTTTAACGTTCGGTGTTTACACAGTAGGTGTATCAGTTGAACTGTTCAAAGGAATTGGTTTATATGCTGGTATGCGCGAATTTTTAACGGATATACAATTACGTATTTTTCTGTTAGTTATTTATGCATTGTTATTTTTCATGGTTTTTTCAGCGTTAAAATTGATTGCGGAAACGATTCACGAAACCGCGATGTTATTCTTTTCGAAGGATGTGGAGGGGAAATCGTATAGCGAGGCACGCGGAGGCAATGTCATATACTTTTTTGGCGCGCTTGCATCAGCAGGGGGCATCAATTCGATTAAACTATTAACAGCTATATTTTTACTGACAACGTTCATCTACTTTGTCTATGTCGTATTCAAATTAAGTAAATTCATGACAATCTTCAGTACGATTGGGCTCCTCGTTTTTGAAATTATGGTTTGGACGGTACTGGTTTCAACCATCATCTATATTCTGTTGAAGCTTTATAATGGCGTCATTGCGAGTTTGCCTTTCATTGGCAGTAAAACGGACTAGCCTTTTGAATGAAGGGCTAGTCCTGGAGGAGTGTGGAAAATATACGTAAATGAAGTTTCTGATCACTCAAAAGCTTTATAGATTGCGGTCTATCATAGCCGACCCAGACAGCGGTTGTATAGTTGTCGTTCAATCCGCCAACCCATAAATCTTTATAATGATCTGTGGTGCCCGTTTTTGCTCCTGTATACGAAGTTGTATAGGGGATACCGCGGCCAGTCCCGTTCAATACGACATCTGACATCATGCCGCGAATTTTGGATACTGTAGTAGCTGACCAAACATCCACTTTGTCATCTGGCCATTCGTATAAAATAGTCCCCTCTCTATCCTTCACAGCACGAATTGCATGGGCAGGGGTATATTTCCCATCGATGAAACTTGAATAAGCCCCCGCAAGTTCAATCGGCGTCATCCCTTTTGAAAACCCACCGAGAGCAGCTGCATAGGTCATATCCTCTTGCGTAACTGATTTGAATCCGAATGGCTCGATATAGTGGAATGCTTCTTCAACGCCAATCATCAGAAGCAACCTAACAGCTGCTGTATTATGGCTGTGTCGAAATGCTTCTTTTACTGTGACATTGCCATAAACGTAACCGCCGATATTTGTCGGGCAGTACGAACCGATGCAAATAGTACCGCTGTTAATGGGCATGTTTTCTGTATAGGATCCACTTTCAAACAGTGGGGCATAGACCAAAAGTGGTTTAAGAGCGGAACCAGGTTGTCGAACAGCCTGGAATGCGCGGTGGAAATCAGCTTTTTTGTAGTTTTTACCGGCGAATAGGCTGATGATTTCACGGGTTTCATTGTCAATAACGGCTGCACCTGCTTGCACACCTGTAGGTTCTAAAAGGGAGGAGATTGTTTGTTCATCTCGCCGTTGCTTTCCAGGGTTAAGTGCCGTTTCGATAATCAATCCTTTGGACAACACTTCAGCTATCCGCTGTTGAATAATGGCTTCAAGTGCTATTTTTTCCGCATTATCTTTCGTATTTGTCATTTTTTCAGATAAGCCTTCGGACTGCGCTATGAGATCAGTAAGTTCGGCAAGTGCATATGTAGTGTAAGCAGGAAAAGCATTCGCTTTTTCCTTCAGGTTTAACTGGATTGTTGTGTTTTTATGTATTTCGGCTTCCTCGGTAGTCAGAACCCTGTTTTTTGTAAGTACAGACAAAAGGCGCTCCTGTCGACCTTTTGTCCGATCGAAATGTTTTAGTGGGTCATATAAAGAGGGATTGTTTGGAATCGCCGCAAGGAAGGCCATCTCCGCCTCATTCAGCTCATCTAAGGGTTTGCTGAAGTAATAGGTCGCCGCAGCTCCAATGCCGTACACTTGATGGCCAAAATACATTTCATTCATATACATTTCCAAAATCTCATCTTTTGTCGATTGTTTTTCAAGTTCAGTTGCGTAAAAAAGTTCAGTCAATTTACGTTCATACGTCTTTTCGGTCGATAAAAAACGCATCCGCACAACTTGCTGTGTAATGGTAGAGGCACCTTGTCTGACATCGTCTGTTGCTGTATTGACAGCAAATGCACGCACGATTGCGGCTATATCATAGCCTTTATGCTCGAAGAAACCTGTGTCTTCACTTTCTAGAAACAGCTGGCGTGTGAATAACGGGATGGACGAAAGTGGAAGAGGATTGCGCCACTCTATATACTCTTCTGCAAAAATGAGACCATTGCCATCTTTCAACGTTATGGGAATATTGATTTCTGGGGACGACAGTTCGATGGAGTCATTCATTTGATCATTGAAGGATCCAGCGCTCTTCAATTCGATAGCAATGGCTTCTTGGACAACAAAGAGAATTGGGATGGATAATAGAATAAAGATGAAACCAACAAATTGTTTCAATGTTTTAGCACTCCGTTCAAGAAATCCTTCAGTAACAAAAATATAGCACACTCCAACTAGCGAAGTGTGCTGATTCTAACCTAGGTCGCTGTCTAGGCTTCAGGCGCCAGCCCCTCGAGTCGCTTCAGTCTTGATGAAAAGGCAAAGGACGCCTTTATCTTCAAGCCTTCCAGCGCTTGTCGGGGCTAAACGGCGCCATATGCTTTTCTTAACTATGTGTCCGTTTCTCTTCAGCAGCGAGAAAGTCCTCAAAGTCCTGTACGGGTTTTCGTTTGGCGTAATAGAGAAATGCGAACCCGACAAGGAACAAAACACCAGTAACGATGAAGACAGACGAAATACCGATGTAGCCACTGACAATCCCGCCGAACATTGGACCTATAATATTCCCGAGAAAACGGAAGCTGGTATTATAACCCATGACTTCTCCTTGAATATCGATGGGTGCTTCACGTCTAACTAGTGCAGTCGTTATGGGGATCATTCCACCGAGCGCAATACCGAACAGCAGCCGCCAAAAAATAAGTTGCCACAGCTGCGTCACAAATGCTTGTGGGATGATAAAGATAAATGACAGGAGTAGTAGGATTGACAACACCTTTTCGTAGCCAATGTCGTCACCGAGTTTGCCCCAGCGGCGCGCGAATAAAAGATTGCCGACCCCAGCTGCACTGAATGTAATCCCCGCTAGGAAAGCAACGTCTTTTGCTTCAGTTAAATGGGACACGTAGAGCGACAGAAGTGGCTGGATACTGAAGTTTCCGACTTGGATAAGTGCCGTAACAATCATAACGTTCAACATGAGCCGGTGATGGAGCAGTCCGCTGATAATGGCTTTACGGGAATACTGGATAGCTCTCGGATTTTTTACCCGTTTTTGTTCCTGGATGCCGAAGAGAACGATAAGTGCAGCGACAATCACAGAGATGGATGTGATAACAAAGGTATATTTGAAACCGAATGCATCAGCCAGTAACCCTCCAAATACAGGTCCGAATAACGTGCCCGTCACACTGCCCATCTGTAAAGTCCCAAGCATTTTTCCGGCTTCCTTCTTCGCAGTCTGTGAAGAGATAAACGCGAGTGATGTTGGAATGAAACCTGTGACAACACCATTTAACAGCCGGAGCAGGAAGAACATCTCGACGGAATCCACGAATCCCATAAGGAAAACGGATGTTGCAATCCCGAAGCCATTTATGAGAAGGATGGGCTTGAAGCCGTATTTATCGGCGACTCGTCCCCAAATCGGTGACATAATAAAAGCCGTGACAAATGAAGCGCCAAAAATCAGGCCTGACCATTTTTGAACATAAGCTTCGGAATGATCGCCAAATGTTTCGATATAAAGGGATAAGAAGGGCATGATCATTGTCATTGTCCCCGCAACGAGGACGTTGGAAATCCAAATGATGATGAAATTCCGTTTATGCACGTCCATTTAGAAAACCTTCTTTCCATGTGGTGCTTTACAATCAGTATAAAACAATTCGGAAAACGAAGGAAGTATCATGCTTATTCGTCGAAATAGATTGTCCAATATGATAAACTAGTCCAGGGTGAATGTTAATGAGGAAAATGTATTTCTCCCTTCTGACAATCATTGGTCTCGTCTTACTTGCCGCTTGCGGAAATAGTGCGTCTGAGAACAAGAAATCAGAAGAAGTAGTGTCTGCTGGCAAAGCGCCAGCGGAAGAAAATAGCACGAAGAACTCAGAGGAGGCAACAACAATGTATCCACAATTATCGACAGAAGTAGCAGCAAACGAAGCACTAGTTATTATGAACACAACTATGGGACCAATCAAAATCAAGCTTTTCCCTGAACAAGCACCAAAAACAGTTGAAAACTTCTTAACACATGCAGAAAACGGTTATTATGACGGCATTATCTTCCACCGTGTTATTGAAGACTTCATGATTCAAGGTGGCGACCCAACAGGAACTGGTATGGGCGGAACAAGTATTTATGGCGATACATTTGAAGACGAATTCACTATGGATCTATTTAACTTAAAAGGAGCTCTTTCAATGGCGAACGCTGGTCCAGGAACAAATGGCAGCCAGTTCTTCATCGTTCAAGCTTCAGAAGTTCCAGCTTCAGTTGATCAACTGAAAAAAGGCGGATATCCAGCAGAAATTGCTGAAGCATATGGCGAAATGGGCGGAACTCCTCACTTAGACCAAAAACATACAGTATTCGGCCAAGTTATTGAAGGCATGGATGTTATCGACAAAATTGCAAAAGTGAAAAAAGGCCGTCAAGACAAGCCTGTTGAAGAAATTTCTATTGAATCAATCGAAATCCTTCAAAAGTAATTTTGATCTTATAGAAATTTACAATGTGAGGAAGTGGATGTAAGTGAACGCACTATTAATGCCGTTCCTTTACTTTCCTGAAGATAAAACAGAATATATATCGGCGGGCATTTCAATGGTTTTCTTTGCGATTCTTTTGGTACTTACATTCATGTGGATTCGACGTAATTCGAAGAAACAGGAATTAGAAACGAAAGAACTTGAAGAACGCATTTTACGTGAACGCCGTGAACAAAAAGAAAAACAGCATCCTCAAAATTGAGGATGCTGTTTTTCTTTTTGTATTTTCATTCACTCATTGCAGTGATAAAGCGTTTAACGCCGTCTTGGACAACTGACAGCGGTGTTGCCACGTTCATGCGAAGGAAGCCGCGTCCCGCTTCACCGTATTTCGAGCCTGGATCAAGGGCAAGTTTACCTTTAGTCAACAGTTTGTCCATCATTTCCAACTCGGTAAATCCGGTACCACGGTAGTCAATCCAAAGAAGGTATGTACCATGCGGCTTAGCAATTTTCAATGCAGGAATTGCAGCTGTTAGTTCACGAATTGCATAGTCCATATTGTTAGAAACTATTTCAAGTAATTCAGCTAGCCAAGGACCTCCATCTTTATAGGCGGCAGTCAAAGCTGCGGCCGCAAAAGAGCTCAAATCCATTTGACCATGTGACAGTGCATTCAACGTAAGTTTCTCCCTTACGCCTTCATCTGTCGCAATCATTAACGCTGCTTGGATTCCTGCGAGGTTAAATGATTTTGTAGGTGCAACACATGTAATAATACGTCCCGCTTCTTCACCTGCAAGCGTTGCAAGCGGAATATGCTTATGCCCTGAGAAGACAAGATCGGCATGGATTTCATCTGATAAAATCAAGACATTATATTTTGTGCAAAGTCGCAACATTTCTTTCAATTCGTTTGCTGTCCAGACAATTCCACCAGGATTATGCGGATTGCATAAAATGAATAGCTTTACATTTTGCTGTAGGCATTTCTCAAAATCTTCAAAGTCGATGGAGTACACACCGTCTTGTTCTTTCATAATACATTCGACCATATTTCGTCCCTGACGTTCGGGAATTTGGAAAAAGGGAGGATAGACGGGAGAAGTGACAAGAATGCCGTCACCCGGATTCGTAAACGTTTCAACGACCGAAGCGATTGCGGGAACTACGCCATGGTGGAATAACATCCATTCGTTCTTTGTTTCCCAAGCATGACGTTCAGCAAGCCATAAACTTACTGCGTCTTTACAGCCTTCACAAATATAGGAGTAGCCGAATACTGGATGATCCAGACGTTCTTTCATCGCGTTGACAACTACTTCTGGAGCAGCAAAGTCCATATCTGCAATCCACATTGGTAAAATATCGGATGCATCTTCGATTCCATATATCATTTCCATTCGGTCCCATTTTACAGAACGCGATTTACGACGTTCAATTACAGTTTCAAAGTTATTCATGGAAATCTCCTCTTTCCTTTTTTCTTTACTATGTTATCATAATCTAAACTATTGAGAAAAATAAGGTGACTCAGCGTGCAAACTAAAGGGATGAATAAAAAGGCAGTAGCGCTTCTTGAACAATGGGATCCATTTGAAGCGGGACCAAAAGCGTATGCACTCGAAATTGTTGATGTCGTAGCGGACTTACATCGTCTTGATCATCCAACCGACCTTGCAAAGCGAATTCGGGAGATTTATGAACATTCTTACAAATTATGGATACCAATCGAGAAATGTGTGCAAATTTCTTATAAGTTATTAGCGATTAAATACGAGGCGAAATGTATCGTCTGATTTTTGTGTGGCTGTACCCATTATAATACGGGTACAGTTTTTTTATTGCGTAAAAACACCCGAGAATCCAGTAATTGGATTCACGGGTGTTTATCATGCGTTCATAAGTTCGATAATCCATACGATGAAAATGACGATGATAGCAGTAGGTGCTATATATCGGACGAGGAATTTCCAAAGGCTGCTCATCGCAGGATGCATGCGAAGCTCGTCGTCTGTTTGCGATTTCGTCAATACATAGCCTGCAAATATCGAAACGAGCAATGCACCAAGTGGCATTGCGATTTTGCTCGTCAGTGTGTCAGCAAAGTCAAAGATTGTTCCGCCGAAGATTTTCACATCTGAAAGAATTCCGAATGACAATGCGCTAGGAATACCGACGACGAAGATTAGTATTCCGAATAGCCATGCAGCAAGTCTTCTGCGGTTATGTTTCTCTCGGATACCCGTCGACACGACAATTTCAAGCATCGCAATCGATGAAGTAAGTGTCGCAAAAAGCATCAAGATGAAGAAGATAATCATAAACAAATTGCCGAACGGGATCTGACTGAAAATAGCCGGCAAAATGACGAATATCAGTCCTGGTCCTTCAGCCGGTGAGTGACCGAGAGCGAATACCGCGGGAAATATAACAAGACCAGCTAAAATTGATATGGTGATATTCAAAAGCACCACATTCACTGCCGATGGTCCTAATTTTTCTTCTTTCGGTAAATAAGACGCATATGTCATCATTGCAGTTACTCCGACGCTTAATGAGAAAAAAGCTTGCCCAAGTGCGACTAGAAACGTCGAACCTGTTAGGTGGGACCAATCAGGTACAAATAGGAATCGAACGCCTTCCATTGCACCATCCAATGTTAATGAACGAATGGCTAAGATAATGAAGAAAATGAACAACATTGGCATCATCCATCTACTTGCCCGCTCAATTCCTGCCTTAATACCACCTTGTACAATCCAAATCGTCAGCCCCATGAACACGGCTTGGGCCACTAGAACTTCTACTGGATTGGCGATGATTGTATTAAAAAGATCTCCGTGATCTGTCGTGGCATCGAGTTTGAAGAAAATAGCACGTGTTAAATAGGAAAGTATCCAACCGCCAACCACGCTGTAAAATGACAGGAGAATGAATGAAGCTGCAAGCCCTATCCAGCCAACCAAAGGCCACTTTTTGCCTGGAGCAAGTCGTTTTAGTGATGTAACTGCATCAGCTTGTCCCATACGTCCGATGACAAACTCTGCGAGCAAAATCGGAAGTCCAATTGCAATTGTACATATGATGAAGAGTAGAAGGAAAACACTTCCGCCGTTCATCCCAGCCATATAAGGGAATTTCCATATTGCACCGAGTCCAATCGCACTGCCCGCGGCAGCAAGAACAAAACCGATTTTTGACGACCATTGATCACGTTGTTTCATAAGATATTCACTCATTTCATTAGGATACAGATTTATTAATTGTACACTAACTAAAATCGAATACCATGGTATTTTGAATCAAATTACGCCGTCAATTTATCTTTGTTATAATTGAAATAATTAGACACTTTCAATGGAGGAGAGGATTGCCTGTGACAGAATTTGAGTGGATGCAAAAGGTGAAAGCTGGAGAGAAGGTTGCTTTTGAAAAATGGATGGACATTTATTCCGGAGACATTGAGCGTTTCGCCATCCAGTATGGCTGTGCGTCTAAGCAGGTGGCGGATGTAGCGGAGGAAACGTTTAGAAAGTTACATAATCAGTTAGATTCCATCGGCGATGAAGAGTCGCTTGTTTGCATATTATATAAAAACGCTTTAAAAAGTCTTACATTTGTTCAACAAACTGATCCGCAGAATGAAACACTATTACCTTTTGAAGAGGATCAGGAACTACATGATAGGATTGTGAAAATTGAAACGGTAAAAAAAGTACCATTCATTCTTTCGCATTTCCACATGCTAGATAATTTAGAGATTGCTGCGATTATGGATACTTCTTTAGAAGAAGTTCGGCAGGCTATTACGGCAGTATCCAGTCAACTGGAAGATGCGCAATTGGAAAAGAGGCTGGAATTCCTCAATAAGTCATATAGACGATTGAAATCTTCATTTAGAAAAGAGCAGGTTTTTGCAAAGCCGCAACAGGAGATACAGGCGACCGAAAAATTGAAACAATCGATATCAAAAAAGACCATGATTTCATGGGTTGCGGGAATCCTTGTCCTCCTGTCGCTTATAATCGTTCCTGTTGTTACCGGAGAAGAGTTCAAAAAAGCATCAGCCGAAAAATACTTTGAGCGGTTAAAGTCATCGTTTGAGAATGAAATCGACAGCCGCCATATCGAATTGGGCCTGACAGAATCGACCGAAATGGAAGAGATAGAATTTAATATGATGTTGTATGGAAACAAAGCGCGTGTAGATTTTGAGGCGATGACAACCAGATATGAACGTGTTATTGCTAAAACGGGAATTTTGAATAAAAAGAAGGTTAGTGAAGAGTACAAAGAAATAATAAAAACAGTAGAGTTACCATCTGAAATGGCTGAGCGATTAGTTAAAAATCCACTTACAAACGATAAGGTGAACAGTGAGGAATTCATGAAGGGCTATTTGGAGCAGTATGACATCCTCCAACAATCGTATTACATGATATTTTTCAAACATGAACAACTTATCAGGGATGCAATCGATAATGAAGGAGGAGATGTCGAAAAGTTTATGAAGGAGAGAGATTCATATCCTAAAGACCTGAAAAACGCATTGGACGGCATGATTAAACAAAACATCTACCCGACCTATATAAAAGAATGGGGATCAATAATTCCAAGTTACGGTAAGAATGATTTCAACGCTAATATCCGATCTTCAATCCATGAAGACTTTGGTGGTTTTTTTACAATGTTGGAATCTGCACCTTTCGTCTCGTATCCAGGACTCGTACATTCCCTAGAGGATTCGGTTAATTTTTTAATGGAAATGGAAAAAACATTGTTGGCGACAACTTTGGGTAATGAAAAGACTGAGATGCTTAGTTGGATATACAACGAACTCTTCTATGTAATCGTTGGAGGGACGGAACCTAATCGCATATTTGGAACGAATGGCAAGGTGAAAAAGGAGTATCAAGCAGCATGGGAAAGGATCGCTTCCGCCGATGAAGGTTCTCCAACAGCTTTTATTATGCAAATTGTCATCTCCGAAATGGAAGCAACAGATTGGACTGGGTCAAAAAGCCTCAATCGTTTAGAAACATATGATGTTGATCAAGCACTGAAGCTTGCTAAAGCGGGAGAACTTGAAACCTTTGGTATAAGTGGGATTATGCAACCTGAAGCGGGTATGGAAGTTGTGACGTTTCCCAATTCTGACTTTGAGAACAAAGTTCAAGAGACATATCAATCATTCTCCTTGAATCATGATCTAGCTGTATTAAAAGAAGTAAGTCCCCTGGTTATTATTGGTGTGTATTTTTACGCGAATGATCAAGCAGATCCAGAGACGATGTGGCATCTTTATAGTAAAACAAAAAATGTAGTCAAACTTGAAGAATACGTCAATGGATGGAGTCAATTGGATGTAGATATTTATAGTCTCGACAGTCTGCAATTTGGTGGTAGCGAAGAAAGGGAGGATTCAATCGGATTTCAGCGTGGAAATTCTCTTTCTGTTAGTACGAAGATGGCTTTGAATGAAGATTTCGTATGGGAAATCGAGCGTATTATTTTAGATCCAATGTTTTTTGAATAAAAGGGTAGAACTGTGTAAAAGAGTTATATTTTATACACGGGGTAAAATTGCCGAATTTTTGCTCACACACTATAAACATGGTATAATTTTAAGTGGCCTTAAGGGCAGAATCGATACCAAAATAGATTGGGAGTTGTTTGAAATGGCGCGAAAATATGAAGTAGGCGAAGAGTTTTCGGGCAAAGTGACAGGTATCCAGCCGTATGGAGCATTTGTTGCACTTGATGGTGAAACACAAGGACTTGTCCACATTTCCGAAATAACGTACGGATTTGTTAAAGACATAAATGACTTTCTTACTGTAGGGCAAGAAGTACAAGTGAAAGTGCTAGAAGTCGACGAAGCTGCTGGTAAGATTAGTCTATCAATCCGTGCTCTACAAGAAGCACCGGTCGCAACACGAAAAGAAGACCATCCACGTAAGTCACTGCAAGCGCGTGTCGACGAAAGTGATGCAGAAGGATTCAATTCATTGAAAGACAAACTTCAAGACTGGATCGAGAAGTCTGGACAATAAAAAATGAGGACAAAGGCAAAACTGCCTTTGTCCTCATTTTTTTAATTTCCGCAATCGATACTGCAAATTCTGCCTGCTCATACCGAGCGCATTTGCAGTTTTCGTGACGTTTTTATCATTGAGTTGCATCGCTTTTTGTAAGTAATAAGCTTCCGCCTCACGCAAAAACTGGTCAAGCGGCAACAATTCTTTACCTGGCTGAACTAAAAAATCGGCAGCCTGCGTAGGTTCGTCGGTGATATCCGCGCTTTTCATCCTGAAATGAAGAGGGAGCAGATCATACGTAATGGCTGTTTCATTCATCGCAAGGGAAGAAATTTCGTCGAGAAGAAATTCGAGTTCGCGCATATTTCCTGGCCATTCATACCCAAGGAAAAGATTCTCAACTTCGGGCGTAATATCTTTAAGTGCTGAACCGTAGCGTTCGCTGCGCCGTTCCAAATAAGCGGAAATGAATGGCAAAATATCCTTTTTCCGTTTTCGCAGGGGCGGAATTCGAATTGTGAATGATGCAAAGAAATAATATAAGTCTTTTAATAATGTGCCCGAAGCGATTAATTCCACAGGGTCATCCCCGATGCTCGCGATGAATTGCTTGTTACTGTTAGGTGATTTTAAAAGGATCGATAGCAGTTTTTGCTGTAAGGGAATGGATAATAAATCGATTCTTTCACAGAATAATGTTAGTGGCTCCACCACATTTAAATCTTTATCTAAGCGACCTATAAGTATTGGGTCTGAACTATGGCAGAACAGGGTATAGAGTACAGTGCTGGAAGGCGATAATTCATTATGTATGCTTTCAGCGATAAGATCTTTACCTGTACCAGTTTCACCGATTAACAATACCGGTAATTTTGCTTTCGCTGCTTTTTTTGCAGTCGCAATAACCACTTTCATTGGCGGGGAGGAAGCAATTATTTGATTGAATGTAACGGGATCACTATTTTTTCGAAATGGCTGAAGAACGAATTTCTCAAGAGCCGTTACGTCACGGGCTAATTCAACTGCTCCGATAAGCGTTTGGTTGTTGAAAATAGGGTATGTGTCATTAATAGACGTAATTTCTGTCCCTTTTCTGTTCCAGTACGTTTGTTTTACATTTAGCTGTTCTTTGCCGCTTTGCAAAACCTTTAACAGTGTACTTTCTTCTTGTTCAAAATTGAACAGTTCCAAAATTGAGCGGTCAGCGACGTCTTCAAGTGCGAGTCCTTCGATTTCTTTCATCTTTTCATTATAGATGACAGTTCGGCCATTTTTGTCAACGGCGTGTATACCAACCGCGGCATGACGCGCTGCAAACTCATAAAAAGGGAAGAGTGAATCGTCTATATTCTTCAAAAAAATCACCTTCCAAATAATATTTTTGCAAAATTAATGAATAATGCTTGATATCTGCAACAATCTTTTGCATTATTATATATGTAATCAATTACTAAGTGCAAATAATATTTGCGTTTCACAATTAAAGAGGAGGAATAATATGATCCCATATAAACACGAACCATTCACAGATTTTACAGTAGAAGAGAACAAACAAGCTTTCCTTGAGGCTTTAAAACTAGTCGATGGTTACCTTGGTCAAGATTATCCACTTATCATCGGTGGAGAACGAATCATGACTGAAGAAAAACTTGTTTCAACAAACCCTGCAAACAAAGAACAGGTAATTGGTGCTGTATCTAAAGCGAGCAGAGAACTTGCTGAAAAAGCGATGACAGTTGCTGACGAAACATTCAACACATGGAAAAAAGTTAAACCTGAATTCCGTGCAGATGTACTATTCAAAGCTGCTGCAATTATTCGTCGTCGTAAACACGAATTCTCAGCATTACTGACTAGAGAAGCAGGGAAGCCTTGGAATGAAGCAGATGCTGATACAGCTGAAGCAATCGATTTCCTAGAGTTCTATGCGCGCAAGATGCTTGAACTTAAAAATGGTATCCCTGTTGAAAGTCGTCCGGGCGAATTCAACCGCTTCGACTACATTCCTCTTGGAGTAGGCGTTATCATCTCTCCTTGGAACTTTGCATTTGCAATCATGGCGGGAACAACAGTTGCTGCTCTAGTAACAGGAAATACAGTACTTCTTAAACCAGCATCGACAACACCAGTTGTTGCATACAAATTCATCGAAGTTCTTGAAGAAGCGGGAATGCCAGCAGGCGTTGTCAACTACATCCCAGGTTCTGGTGCTGAAGTAGGCGACTATCTAGTTGATCACCCAAGAACACGTTTTGTATCATTCACTGGTTCACGCGAAATTGGAACACGCATTTTCGAACGTGCAGCTAAAGTAAATGAAGGCCAAATTTGGTTGAAACGCGTTATCGCTGAAATGGGCGGTAAAGATACAATCGTTGTTGATAACGAGGCAGATCTAGAACTTGCTGCACAATCAATCGTTAAATCTGCATTTGGATTCAGCGGTCAGAAATGTTCAGCATGTTCACGTGCGATTATCCATGAAGACGTTTACGACGAAGTTGTAGCACGTGTTGGCGTATTGACGAAAGAATTGACATACGGCGATCCAGCAGAACTATCTAACTTCACTGGCCCGGTAATCGATCAAGCGTCATTCGACAAAGTTATGAGCTACATCGAAATCGGTAAAACAGAAGGCCGTTTAATCGCAGGAGGAACAGGCGACAGTTCGAAAGGATTCTTCGTTGCACCAACGGTTATTGCGGATCTTGATCCAAAAGCACGCGTTATGCAAGAAGAAATCTTTGGCCCAGTTGTTGGTTTGTCGAAAGCGAAGAGCTTCACTGAAGCAATCGAATTTGCAAACAACACGGACTACGGTCTAACTGGTGCGGTTATTACAACTAACCGTGACCACATTGAACAAGCACGTGAAGATTTCCATGTTGGAAACTTGTATTTCAACCGCAATTGCACAGGCGCAATCGTTGGTTACCAACCATTTGGTGGATTCAACATGTCAGGTACAGATTCAAAAGCTGGCGGACCGGATTACCTACAACTTCATATGCAAGGTAAAACAACATCAGAAACTTTTTAATTTAAGAAAAGCTCCGGGCGTCTGGCGCTTGAGTTAGACATTGATTTCCAGACCCATCTATAGGGTGGGTCTGTCTCTACATAAAAGGGGAGGGAAATGTATGACGGTATCAGAAAAAGTAATTGTACAAACAGAGAAATTTGGGGCAAACAACTATCATCCACTGCCAATCGTTATTTCTGAGGCACAAGGGGTTTGGGTAAAAGATCCAGAAGGCAATAAATTCATGGATATGCTTTCCGCATATTCAGCAGTAAACCAGGGGCATCGTCATCCGAAAATTATTCAGGCATTGAAAGACCAAGCTGATAAAGTAACACTTACTTCCCGTGCTTTCCACAATGACCAACTTGGTCCATGGTACGAAAAGATTTGTGAACTGTCTGGCAAAGAAATGGCACTTCCTATGAACACAGGAGCTGAAGCTGTTGAAACAGCTATTAAAGCAGCACGCCGCTGGGCTTATGACGTTAAAGGGGTAGCTGAAAATCAAGCAGAAATCATTGCGTGTGAAGGAAACTTCCATGGTCGTACAATGACAGCTGTATCTTTATCATCAGATGCTGAATACAAACGCGGATTCGGTCCAATGCTTCCGGGTATTGATCTTATTCCTTACGGCGACATTAAAGCGCTTGAAGCAGCAATTACACCAAATACGGCTGCATTCCTTATCGAACCGATTCAAGGTGAAGCGGGTATTATCATTCCGCCGGCAGGTTATATGAAAGCAGCACGTGAACTTTGTAAAAAGAATAACGTACTATTCATTGCAGATGAAATTCAAGCTGGCCTTTGCCGTACTGGAAAAATGTTTGCATGTGAATGGGAAGACATGGATCCGGATATGTATATCTTAGGTAAAGCACTAGGTGGCGGCGTATTCCCAATATCTTGTGTACTTGCTGATAAATCTGTTCTTGGTGTATTCAATCCAGGATCACATGGTTCAACTTTTGGCGGAAATCCAATGGCGTGTGCAGTATCAATCGCGTCTTTAGAAGTGCTGGAAGAAGAAGAATTAGCGAAAAAATCTCTTGAACTCGGAAATTACTTTATGGAAGAGTTAAAGAAAATTGACCATCCGTCGATTAAAGAAGTACGCGGACGCGGATTGTTCATCGGTGTTGAGTTAACGGAAGCTGCTCGTCCATATTGTGAAGAGTTGAAAGAGCTTGGATTGCTATGTAAAGAAACACATGACACAGTGATTCGCTTTGCTCCACCACTTATTATCACAAAAGAAGAGTTGGACTGGGCAATTGAGAAAATTAAAAAAGTTTTCGTGAATTAAAATACTTAACAATCTAGTTGTCCGATATGTTACAATGTATGCATAGAAAACATTATGAATCAAAGAGGCGAATCATTAAATGACTGAAAACCTGAATCTGTTTACGTCTACACAAGGTCTTTTTAAAGATGCACTTGATAAACTAGGCTACGATGAAGGAATGTATGAACTTCTAAAAGAACCACTTCGTATGATAGAAGTACGTATTCCTATAAAAATGGACGATGGCAAAGTTAAAGTCTTCACGGGTTACCGTGGACAGCATAACGATGCCGTTGGACCGACAAAAGGTGGCGTACGATATCACCCGCAAGTAACGTTAGAAGAAGTAAAAGCACTTTCAATGTGGATGACATTAAAAGCTGGAATCGTCGACCTTCCTTATGGCGGCGGTAAAGGTGCAATCGTTTGTGATCCACGTGAAATGTCTATGGGCGAACTTGAACGACTAAGCCGCGGTTATGTCCGTGCTTTAAGCCAAGTAATGGGACCTAACAAAGACATCCCAGCTCCAGACGTCTTCACAAATGCGCAAATCATGGCATGGATGATGGATGAATATAGCCGTATTGATGAATTCAACTCACCTGGTTTCATTACGGGTAAACCAATTGTTCTTGGTGGATCGCAAGGTCGTGACCGTGCAACTGCTGAAGGTGTAACAATCATCATCGAAGAAGCGGCTAAACGTCGTGGAATTGATATGAAAGGTGCACGTATTGTAATTCAAGGTTTCGGAAACGCGGGTAGCTTCTTATCTAAGTTCCTTCATGATGCTGGTGCGAAAGTAATCGGAATTTCCGATGCATACGGTGCACTTCATGATCCAGAAGGTCTTGATATCGATTACTTACTAGACCGTCGCGATAGCTTCGGAACAGTAACAACACTTTTCGATAACACGATTTCGAACCAAGAGTTACTTGAACTCGATTGCGATATTCTTGTGCCAGCAGCAATCTCTAATCAGATTACTGAAAAAAATGCACATAATATCAAAGCAACAATTGTTGTTGAAGCAGCTAATGGGCCGACAACAACTGAAGGAACTAGAATCCTTAAAGAACGTGGAATTCTTCTTGTTCCCGATGTTCTTGCAAGTGCAGGCGGCGTAACGGTTTCTTACTTCGAGTGGGTCCAAAACAATATGGGCTACTACTGGACTGAAGAAGAAGTACGTGAAAAAATGACGAAAAAAATGGTTGATGCATTTGAGAACGTCTATACAACTGCAGAAACTCGTAATATCGACATGCGTCTAGCAGCATATATGATTGGTGTACGTAAAACGGCGGAAGCATCACGTTTCCGTGGTTGGGCATAATAAGACGAGCGGAAGATGCCTAATAAGGAACGCAGCTTAAGTACGCCACTTCCTGTGGCAACAGCTGCATGACCTACATCCTGTAGGCCCGCGACAGGTATAAGACGGATAAAGGAAGGCAGTCTAAGTTCGCGACTTCGTGTCGCAACGACTGCATGACCTGCATCCTGCAGGCCCAAGTGGCGATCTTTGCCATGCAGCTGGGCTGACTTATGACCCGAGCGTCTGGCACCTGAAGCCTAGGCACTATTTAAAGTGGAAACGTATATTTCCTTATAAATTAAAACAGTAAAAGGCATCTCCCGGTTTAAACGGGAGATGCCTTTTACACTTTTTCAGGAACAGTAACAATTACCTGGTCACGGTCTCGAATATGGTCGAATAACAAGCCAAGATTGAATAGACCCGAAACTCCTATAATTAGATAAATAAATCGTGCGAGCGGTTCCGCGGAGCCACCGGCGAATTGTGCCACTACATCGAAACGGAATATTCCTGCCACTCCCCAATTGAGAGCACCGATAATTGTGAGTGCTAGAGCTAATTTATGAACTTTACCCATTTAGCAACACCTCCTTAAATTACTATGCCCAGAAGGCTAATTTTCATACGCGCACCTTTATTTTTGCAAAATGGCTTATTGTTTCGGATAATGAAAAGAATAAAGGGAGGCAATATAGAATGAATGAATTTGTATTCCACAATCCAGTAAAGCTTATTTTTGGAAAAGGTCAACTTCAGAAATTATCACAAGAGCTAACGAGTTACGGTAAAAAAGTGCTTGTTGTTTATGGGGGCGGCAGTATCAAGAGAAATGGCCTATACGATGAAGTAATGACAATTTTAAAAGAGAATGATATGGAAGTGCATGAACTTTCAGGCGTTGAGCCCAATCCTCGTGTATCAACTGCGCGAAAAGGTGCGGAGATCTGTAAGGAAAAAGACATCGACGTTATCTTAGCAGTTGGTGGAGGATCAGTTATCGACTGTGTAAAACTCATTGCATCGGCTGCGAAATATGACGGCGACGCGTGGGATCTAGTAACAAGGAAAGCATTTGCAAAAGATGCACTTCCATTCGGTACAGTTTTGACGCTTGCAGCAACAGGTTCGGAAATGAATGCTGGATCTGTTATTACTAATGAAGAAACGGCAGAGAAGTATGGATGGGGCGGTCCATTCAATTATCCGAAATTCTCTATTCTTGACCCAACCTATACATTATCTGTTCCTAAAGACCAGACGATTTATGGAATTGTTGATATGATGTCCCATATTTTTGAACAATACTTTAATAATGCAAAGAATACGCCTGTCCAAGATGAGATGTGTGAAGGGGTGCTACGTGCGATAATGGATAGTGCACCAAAACTCGTCGAAGACTTGGGGAATTATGATTTACGTGAGACGATTTTATTCGCAGGTACTATAGGGTTGAATGGCTTCCTTCAAATGGGCTATCAAGGGGACTGGGCATCACATGATATTGAACATGCAGTGTCTGCAGTTTATGATATCCCGCACGCGGGAGGACTTGCGATTCTTTTCCCACACTGGATGAATCATAATGTTAACGTCAATCCTGCACGATTTGCCAAGCTCGCTGTCAACGTATTTGGTGTGGCACCAGAAGGTAAGACGCCAGATGAGATTGCGGTGGAAGGAATTGCGTCTCTAAGAGCATTTTGGACATCTATTGGAGCGCCCGAAACGCTTGCCTATTATGACATAGACGATTCGAAACTTGAATTGATGGCAGAAAAAGCAACAGTTAACGGACCACTTGGGAACTTCAGTAATTTGAATAAAGAGGACGTACTGTCGATTTTACAAGCTTCATTATAAGAGAACTGAAAAACGTCACGCGGGAGTCATCTCCATGCGTGACGTTTTTTGTTATTCAGGTAACTTTGAATTGAATTGCTTAGTGGCATCAAAGGAATTGGACCTTTTCCATGTCGATACACCGTCATCTTCATCAAAAGAAATAAGAACGTCTTGTACTCCTTTTTGATTTAAAATAATGTCCATGAGACGGTCCCGCACGTCATCTAAATAAGCGAGTGTATGAGAAGGATCGACTTCTGCGACAATCTCGACGTGTAAGAATTCACCTTCTTTAATAACTTCAATCCGTTGAATATCTATAACGTCGGAATCCGCTGCAACGATATGGGAAATGTGATTGAGCATTTCCTCATCGGTTTCCCCGATAGCACCACGTGCGTTTTCGAGAAATACTTTACCAACCACATAGAACATCATCATACCAATCATAATGGACGCAATGCCTTCCGCTACAAGTAACCCAAGGAAATGAGCCAGCAGGACTGCGACAAATGCGAGGAGACCGCCTAGAGTTGCGACGAAATCCTCCATGAACACGAGTTTTGTCGCCGGTTTAGCGCGTTTTAGGTTTTGAAAACCTAATGTAATGGGGGCTATCCCGCCTTTATCAATACCTGCTTCATGAAGTATCTCTTTACCCGCCTTATAAAGTACAATGCATTCAAGAATAATACCTATACCGAGAACAGAGAGGTTGATAATTAAATTTCTCATTCCGCCTGACTCAGATGGATTCAGGATATGATGCCACCCGCCTATGATAGCCTCATAAGACATGATTCCAACAATAATGACAGCGCCCAGACAAACTAAGTTAACGACACGGCCGAATCCATTAGGATATTTAGGAGTAGGTGCTTTTTTCGAAAGAGCAGAACCAACGAAAACAAAAAACTGGTTCGCTGCATCACCAAATGAGTGCATCATTTCTGCAAACATAGCTACATTTCCGGTGAAGAAGAATGCGATGGCTTTTAAGCAAGCAATGACTGTGTTTACAATTGCTGCAAGTAGTGAGGGCTTGTTGCCTTCTTTTAAAAGTTTTAGTATGTCTCTCACAATTTTCCTCCATTATTGAAATATTTCGATTTCAACTGATACTATATAGGGTAGCGTCGTTAACTCGATATACAAACTAGACAAAGGTTTATCGGGGAGCGTCGAAAGGCGAAAGTTGAGCTGATGAAGCACTTGATGATTAAATGAATCAATTTGCCGTATCCGCAAGTTTTTGATTTCCATGTTCTCTGCCTTTAGATAAGCAAGCAAATCCTCAATCTTTGATTTGTTGGACAAAACAGCAATGAAAGAAACTTCCTTTGTCCGCAATCTTTTGGGACCAAATTTACCGAGCGTGGGCGCGATGACTTCAATAACAAACATTACGAGTAATACAGCAAACGTTGCCTCAATATAAAAGCCGGCTCCAACGGCGATCCCAATACTTGCAGCTCCCCAAATCATCGCTGCTGTTGTTAATCCTGAAATGTTATTATTATCACGTCGTAGTATGGCCCCTGCTCCGAGGAAACCGATGCCACTGACAATTTGGGCGGCAAGGCGAAGCGGATCCATCGTAACGTTAATGTCATCACGTGCAGGAACGAGATAAGCTGCTTCTATAGAGACGACAGTTAGGAGACAACTGAAAGTGGCAATAACTGCACTCGTCTTTAATCCAATCGGTTTCTTCTTTATTTCCCTCTCTACACCAATAACTAAACTTAAAACTAAGGCGAGAGTGATTTTAATTAATACTTCGGGATACATAGCTTCATTTGCAATCCAAGTCATTATTGTTTCCCCCTTGTAATGTTCTCTCTTAATAGCCATGTTATACTTACAATTGTCTATTGCCTGCTCAGGTGATGATGTAACCTGATTCTATTTGAAAGAGATGTGTTAGTAATGGAAAAGCCACGAATTCATCCGTATATACCAATTATAATAGGAGTAATATCTGTTGCACTTTCGGCGATTTTTGTGAAACTCGCCACAGCGGACGCTGGAGTAATTGCGTTTTATAGAATGCTCTTCTCTGTTTTGATCATGTTACCGCTCTTCCTTATGAAGTATAGGAAGGAAGTATTGACGCTCAGTAAAAAAGACTGGATCTTTTCAGCCATTGCGGGAGTATTTTTAGCCTTTCACTTCATTCTATGGTTTGAGTCGTTAAATTACACATCGGTTGCCAGTTCAACGGTGCTTGTTACCTTACAACCCATATTTGCTTTTGTAGGAACATACTTCTTCTTTAAAGAGAAGTTATCGTTTAAAACAATTTTATCCGCTCTGATTGCTGTAACGGGGAGTGTAATCATTAGCTGGGGAGACTTCAAGCTGAGTGGTACTGCTTTTTATGGAGATATGCTTGCGTTGATCGCTTGCGCACTTATAACAACCTATCTTCTATTTGGACAAGATGTGCGTAAACGTCTTTCACTAATTACATACACGTTTGTTGTTTATTCGATAAGCACAATCACATTGTTCTTTTATGTTCTCATCAAAGGGGAGTCATTTGGCCCTTATCCAGGGTCTGATTGGTTCTGGTTTATAATGCTCGCACTGATTCCGAATCTGTTAGGGCATACACTTTTCAACTGGGCTATTAAGTGGGTAAGTACGAATGTCATATCCATCGGTATACTATTTGAGCCGGTCGGAGCAGCAATCTTGGCGTTCTATGTCTTTAATGAAACCTTAACCATATCCCAGATAGTCGGTGGAATGGTTGTGATAGCGGGGATTTTGCTCTTTGTAATTGATGTTAAAAAGGTGCGGAGAAAATTCTTTTCAAAAAAGGCTTGATTTCTTATAACGTTCTGTAGTATATTAATACATGTCCTCAGGGAGCGAGAAACAACAGCAAAAAGAAGTTGAAATAAAATGTTGACTCGTTCTGGGAGATGTGTTATATTAGATAACGTTGCACTTCAAACGTTGTTAAAACGACAAAAAAGAAATTGAAATTAGTTGTTGACATGGAGAGTGTAACTTGATATGATATAAGAGTTGCTGCTGAAACAACAGCGACCAAATGAACCTTGAAAACTGAACAGCAAAACATCAATGAAATACAGCGAGAGTGCTAACGCACTTGAGCAAAACGTTTCTAACTAAACTAACTTCGGTTGGTTGAAAAGAAACACACACAAGAATCTTCGGATTCGAGTCAGCAAGAAATGAGCTATTCATTTTCTTCTATTATGGAGAGTTTGATCCTGGCT
>NZ_JADPRX010000015.1:0-87409 GCF_017347125.1 Sporosarcina sp. E16_3 | reverse complement strand
CATGACCTACATCCTGTAGGCCCGCGACAGGCATAAGTCGATCCAGCGACGTGGCGCTCTTTGCCACATAGCTGGATTGCTTTCAAGGAACCCAACCTAAGTACGCCGCGTCCTGCGGCAACGGCTACATAACCCACATCCTGTGGGCCTCCGATCGGCTGGCGCCTGAAGCTAGACACAATTCTAAGTCAATAAACTTATACTTTCTTATCTTTAGTTAAAGAGCAGGTTATCCCTGCTCTTTTTTTGTTATCTTAACTGCAGTGCCTAGCCCCTCTGTTGCTTGCGCTTTTGTTCTACCACTAGAGGTGATTCAAGCATCCTTCTCATACCACGAAAGTAACTTCTCGGCTTCCGACTCTTCCATATGATGTACTTGTGCACTAAAAGTACTCATACCCGATTTGATGTTCGTCGCTATTGTTGCTACATTTTTGCGTTTATGGAAGTAACTTTGTTTCATTTCCATCGATTGAATTCTTTTTTTCATCAAGAATGCGGTCTGAAGGCTAAAGTTCCTAAATCGCATTGTCAGCTGATTACCTGAAATTCCGTACGCAGCTGAGCGGTGTTGCCATAATCCGAAGAGGATGATGATCGGTACGATAAGGAGTGACAATAATCCGTATGGAAAGAAAAAGTATATCAATGCGCCAATTGCAGGAATCATCCATAGAAAATCGATTCGATAGAAAAAGTGCTTGCCCCGTGCCGGCAGTTTTTTCGACGGCTCTTCAAGAATAAGATCCGGGAATATCTCTTTCAACGGTCCATAGATATCCGCTTTTTTTACCAAAGGAAATAAATTGATTTTCGCTCCTTCAACCCCGCCTCCCCCCGCACTATCAATTGCGACAGCCGCATAACCAAATAGTTGTCTAAAAGGATTCTCAATAATACGCACACTTTGAACCCTGTTCAATGGAACCGTCATCCGTTTTTTCTCAAGTAGACCACGCGTAATGACGATGTCTTCTTTTTCAAGCGATACATTAAAACCGTAATACGCCAGGAATGTCATAGCGACCGATATACCCCAAACGAGAACAAACCCTAAAAATACAGCAATCGTAACGATAAGTAGGCCGAATTTGATGAATCCCGAAATCTCTTCATACATCCATTCAAACGGAATCATTTCAGCGAATTGCGATAAGAAGATACCCACACCCGAAAAAATAATCCCAATTCCGCCCGATGTAGTAGCCAGGATAAGCAGACCTTTCGACGACATTGTAAAGACTGATTTCCTTTGCGGTTCTTCCACTGCTTGAATTACTTCTCTCAGCTCTCCATCTTCCTGCAAAACTGCCCTTTTCCCACTTTTAGCCGACTTTATTTCCTTTTCAATTCTACTTGCCGCCTCTTTCGTAATAGCGGTCAATTCCGCCTCAGACTTCTTCGAAGAGGAGCTGCCCGCTGTCTCCACTTTCACTTTGACAAGTTTGAAAGGTCGGTGCAAAATCCCTTCCGTATAATCAAGGCTTTGAATTCGGTCAAACGGAATATAGCGTTTCTTTTTCACAAACAACCCATACTCAATTCGGAGTTCATTGTCCTCGAACCAGTATTCGAAACGTTTCCACTTAATAATACCTGTTATGAAAAAAGCGATAGTGAGTACACCAAAAATAATGAAGGATAAATAATCCAAATACCATTTCCCAGACCCCACATCATTCAGTCCATTCGCAAACACGAGGACAATAATCGGTAGTATCGCTTCTTTTGCTGTTTTCAACACTTCAATAATCGCTGTGATCCAGTGTAATTTATAGCGCGTCTCAGACATCTTCTTCCGCCACCCTTGCAAGCGCTGATATCCTGCTCCGAAGTTCATCCGCCTCTTCCATCACAAGAGCAGGAATAGTATGATTCGTCGCTGCCGTGGAAATAGTGATTTCTGCCAAGTTATATTTTCGTAAAATCGGCCCTTGCGCAGTGTCTACGTGCTGAACACGCACCATTGGAATCAATGTCCGTTTGACGATAAAAATTCCATGTTGTAGCTCAATTTCTGATTCACGCACTTCATAACGCCATCGCATCCATCTAATTTTCGGAAATAAATAAATGAAAAAGTATGCAAATAGGATAACGACTACCGTAGCCACCGCGTATATCCAAAATTGACCTTCAAATATATAAGCCAATACCCCCGCACCAATTGCTACAAGTAAAAGGAATCCTGTTTCCATAATGCCGTATAATCTCCACACCTTTAATCCTTTTTCTGATATACGATTCATCGGTTGTTCCCTCATATGAACACCTCTTCCCTTCTACTTATTCTATACGATTAAGAACGTGAAATGTTTCAATTTTATGGATTGTTATTAACGTAGCTGAGAGTACGCTGTTTATTTTTCGTATGGTGTCGTTTTGTTTAGGGATTATGTTGCATACTATCAGCTTTACGTTGTCTAGTCCTCAAATTCCCTTAAGATTTTATGGCATACAAAAAAATCCGGGTAAGCGCTAATTGCGCTACCCGGATTTTGTAAGAATTCGTTATTAACGATCTGATTTAGTAGTACGTGAACGACTGCTGCTTTCTCTTCTAGCTCCGTCACGGCTACCACTTGGTGCGTTTCCGCCACTTCCACCACTACGACGAGCTCCGCCGCCGCCATAACCACGACCGCCGCCACCGCTTGATGGACGACCGCCACTACGGTTGCCTTTATAGCCACCGCCACCGCCGCCGCGAGAATTTCCGCGTGATGGCAATGGACGCTCTTCCGAAATCGATACAGGTACATCATTCGGTTCGCGCGTTAATGAACGAATTGCTGCTGCAACTAATTCTGTAGCGTCATACTTCTCAAGCATTTCAGCTGCAAGTTGCTTATAATCACTTAATCCGTTTTTGTTAACGATTTCTGTAAGTTGTTCTACAGCCACACGTTGCTGACCAACAATTGCTTCGTCAGAAGACGGTGGATTTAAAGGTGTCATTTGTTTTTTAGTTGTTTCTTCAACGATCCGTAGGTAACCCATTTCACGTGGTGTTACAAACGTAACTGCTACGCCACTTTTCCCTGCGCGTCCTGTACGACCGATACGGTGAACATAGCTTTCAGGATCTTGTGGAATGTCAAAGTTATAAACATGCGTTACTCCAGAAATATCGAGTCCACGTGCCGCAACGTCAGTTGCAACTAGGATATCAACTTTACCTTCTTTGAACTGCTTAAGGACTGACATTCGTTTAGCTTGCGTCAAGTCGCCGTGAATTCCTTCAGCAATGTATCCGCGGATACTTAGTGCATGTGAAAGTTCATCTACGCGACGTTTCGTACGTCCGAAGATAATTGCAAGTTCAGGTTGTTGAACGTTTAGCAAACGTGAAAGGATGTCGAATTTCTCGCGTTCTTGTGATTTCACGAAGAACTGTTCGATATTTTCAACAGTCATTTCTTTAGACTTGATTTTAACCATTTCCGGATTTTTCATGAACGTTTCTGCAATTTTGCGGATTGGTCCAGGCATTGTAGCCGAGAATAGAAGTGTTTGACGCTCAGACGGTACACTTGCAAGAATTGTGTTGATGTCTTCGATGAAGCCCATGTTCAACATTTCATCTGCTTCGTCAAGTACAAGTGTTTGTACACCATCTAATTTCAATGTTTTACGTTTGATATGGTCAAGAATACGTCCTGGCGTACCAACGATAATTTGTGGGTTATTGCGCAATGCACGGATCTGACGTCCGATTTCCTGTCCACCGTAAACAGAAAGAATGCGTACACGTTTGTCAGCACCAATTCTGTAGATTTCTTCAGAAACCTGAATAGCCAATTCGCGTGTTGGAGCAATTACAAGTGCTTGTACTGCAGTGTTTCTGATATCAACCTTTTCGATGATTGGAATACCAAATGCAGCTGTTTTACCAGTACCAGTTTGTGCCTGGCCGATAACGTCGCGACCTTCCATACCAAAACGGACAGTACCTTCTTGGATTGGTGTTGCTTCTTCAAACCCCATTTTAGATAGTGCGCGTTGTGTTGATTCACTGATGTTTAATTCTGAAAAATTAGTCAAACTTATCAATCTCCTTTGTTTTTTCATTTGACAATTGGTTACATTTGCAAATGAAGGCACGGCAAATTCGAGCCTGTTAAAAGGGAACGTTTCCGATATTTTGCATTCTCTATAGTATAAGTAGAGGTTATGGTTGAAAAGGAAAGCCCGGTCTTTGCCGAGCGGTTCGATCAACGGACTAATCGTCCAACTTATATGAGCAAACCGTTATATTCAAAAAAAAGTACCCTTCACTTACTGAAGAGTGCTACGTAAATGTATCCAATGTTCATCATAGTATACCACGGAAAAAAGCACTTCGCAATCAATCCGCTTAAGTAGTAATAATCAGATTACTCAAGGAAAAGCGGAAGCGGCCGCCTAGACGCGACAGGCATAAGTTGGACCTGCGAAGCGGCGTTCTTTGCCGCATAGCTGGTTCCACTTATGACCCGAGCGTCTGGCCGCTGGAGCTAGACATCGACGAAAAGCGGAAGCTTCACGTACCCGTGGTCAGTCCTCTCTCATAAACCGCAGCACTTCATTAAACCAATTGTCACAGTCATCGCTGTAACAGATATGATGCTTCCCAACAGGTGATTTTATGAATTCCTTTTTTTCGGAGCCAAGTTTTTTTAGTAAGTGTTCTGCGGCAGTAATTGGAACAATTCCGTCTTTCTCGCCCTGAACAATACATACAGGTGTTTTAATCAAACCATAATAAGGTTTGACGATGCTCACAATGCGTAAAAACTCGAACACGGCCCGCAGCGGCGTGTGCGTCATCTTGTACTCGTACAGATGATAAAATGAATTTGGTGGATATTTTGTCAGAAGCGGTTTTGCCAACATGATTCTCATTTCTTTCAGAAGAATGCGCGGACTTATATATTTTGCAGCCGCACTTAACAGTACAAGTTTATCGATTTTATACCGCAGCGAAAGATACATCGCAATCAGTCCACCCATCGAAAAGCCGACCACGATTACACGGTCGACTTCTTTCTGTAGCCTTTTAAGTGCAAGTTCAGCTTCCATCAGCCAAGAATCAGCGGACCCTTTTTGAAGATTGAGCGTGATGCCATGGCCCGGCAATGTCGGTATAGCTAACTGCCAGTTCGTTCTCACTTTCAGGAAATTCACAAGCGGTCTTACTTCTAGTGGACCTCCTGTAAAGCCGTGTATGAACAGCACGCCAGTTTTCATTTCCCGGCTCCTTTACCCATCAGATCTTCTAGAATATGTTCCAGTGCCATTCCGCGCGACCCTTTTAATAAGACAATTGAATCTTTACTTGTATATTCCCTAAGTGTGTCCACAATTGGCGTATAATCTTTTTCTGACCATAAAAGCCGCGTTTCCATGCCGCCATTTTCCAATTTATCATGTAGCCATTTCATGCGCGGCCCATAGAGCAGAATGCCTTCTAGCTTCATATTAGAAAGTTCATCGGCTAGATTTTCATGATAAACCTGTTCTTCATTACCCAGTTCTAACATATCAGCAAGTACAACCCATTTTTCTTTACGTAATCCTGTGTCCTCCATGAAAGCAAGCGCTGCACGCATTGATGTCGGTGCTGCATTATATGCATCATTAATGAACAGGGCACCAGTATCGACTTTAACCGGCTGCATACGCATATCCGTTAAGGACGCTTGGCGAAGTGATCCACGGATGTCATCGTCACTGATAGCTACTTCATTCGCAATAAGAATCGCAGCCAATGCGTTTTTCACTTGATGTGCGCCGTATACAGGGATTGTGAATTCTCCGTCTAGTAAGCCCGTGACCGTAAAGCGACTTCCTTCATCGCCAGATTCAATCTTTTCGAGTGACAACACCGTTTCTTTTTCGTAGCCAAATGAAATAGCTTGAACGGCAGATAGCTGATCCACAAGTCCTTGCAGAAGCGGTTCATCGCCGTCATAAAACAGTTTTCCGCCCTCTTGCAGTCCGTCGATTATTTCGAATTTTGCTTTGGCGATACCTGCACGTGATCCAAGATCCTGCATATGCGCTTCCCCGATATTCGTAATAACAGCAAAGTGCGGTTTCGCTAATTTCGATAAAAAGGAAATTTCTCCGAACCCGCTCATACCCATTTCCAAGATGGCGAACTCGGTATCTTCCTCAAGCGACAATATCGTGAGCGGTAATCCAAGTTCGTTATTATAATTGCCTTCCGTTTTTCGCACGTTAAAATACGGCGCCAAAACACTTGCAATTAAATCCTTTGTTGACGTTTTGCCATTCGAGCCTGTTATTCCAACGACTTTACAATGAAGCATCCCTCGGTAAACACGCGCCATTTCCTGAAGCGCCAACTCGGGATCCTCGACAAAAATTAGCGGTAAATTTGCAGGTGGATTCGGTTCATCTTTCATCCATAAAGATGCGACCGCGCCCTGTTTAATCGCTTGTTCTACATAAGCGTGACCGTTCACTTGTTCTCCGCGGAAAGGAATAAATAAATCTCCAGCTGATGCAGTTCGCGAATCAATGGACACACCCGTTGCGAATATGTCTTCTAAATTTTGGCCGGCCGCCTGTATCCAATCAGCGATTTCGGTTAACTTCCGTTTCACTTCAAATCACACTCAATCCATCGTATATTGTAATGTTTGCTTTTCTGCATGTCGTTCTAGCGCAAGTTCGATTAGCCTGTTGATTAATTCAGGATACGCTACACCTGTTTTCTGCCACAATAGCGGGAACATGCTTGTAGGCGTGAAACCTGGCATTGTATTCACTTCATTGATCAGCACTTCATTGTCCGCCGTAACAAAGAAGTCTGCACGGACAAGACCCGAACAGTCGAGCACTTTAAACGCACGGACAGCCATGTCTTCCATTGTCTTTTTAACTTCCTCAGTTACGGCTGCAGGAATGGCCAGCGTTGTGTTGCCATCTGTATATTTCGCTTCATAATCGTAAAATGCGGCGACAGGTTTGATTTCCCCCGACACTGAGCATAACGGTTCATCGTTGCCCATGACACTCATTTCGATTTCACGTGCAGTGACGCCTTGTTCAACGATGATTTTCCGGTCGAACTTCAGTGCTACATCCACTGCTTCGATTAAACCTTCACGGTCCGTCGCCATGCTGATGCCCACACTGGAACCAAGATTCGCAGGTTTTACGAACATCGGCCAGCCGAGCTCAGCTTCCATTTTGTCGATTAACTGTTGTTTACCTTTAACCCATCCAGTACGGATAAAATGGACATAAGGTACTTGTTTCAATCCAGCTTGCGCAAATAATTGCTTCATCACGACTTTGTCCATTCCTGCCGACGATGCAAGGACACCGTTACCAACGTACGGAACATTCATTACTTCAAAAAGCCCTTGAACCGTTCCATCTTCACCATTCGTTCCATGTAGAAGCGGGAAAACAACGTCCAAATCTCCTGTTTCTCCGTTCAAGAAATCATGGATACTATCTGACTTATTGCTGCCATCTCCATCAAGACGAAGCTCTTCAATCGTTTTCGCAGGGCATTCAAGTGATTCCCCTTTTCGCCACTCACCATCATACGTAATATAAACTGGAACTACTTCGTATTTATCAAAGTCAATCGCTTGCGTTACTGCCCTTGCAGTCGACAACGACACCTCATGTTCCGCTGACTTTCCGCCGTAGACCAATCCTAGTTTTTTCTTCATATTTTCCCCTCGCTATCTATTAGTTTCATTCCTTCAGTTTAACATGAACAGCTCACATTCATGATGAATTTATGTAAGTTATTCAACCAAACAACTTAAGTCCCGTAACTCCCGCAATGATGAAGGATAAAAACAGGAACTTTAGCGCACTTCGCTTTTCACGAAAAAAAACCATGCCAATTAGGACACTGCCCGCCGCACCGATTCCTGCCCAAACGGCATACCCTGTTCCGACGGGTAATTCTTTCATAGCGACTGACAATAAAAAGAAACTAAGTGCTGCTGTTAAAACAGTCAATGCAGTATATTTTTTATTTCGAAATCCTTCCGATAATTTCATCGTAATGACGAATGCCACTTCGAAAAGCCCTGCAATGATTAAAATTATCCAAGACATTATTCAGTCTCCCCCTGTCCATCAGCAAGTTTTAGTCCGACGATACCGACTAGCAGAAGGATTAGAAAAAACAGTTTACCAACACTGGCTCCTTCATTAAATAGGGCAATACCAACAATTGCTGTTCCAGCCGCACCTATCCCCGTAAAAATAGCATATGCAGTGCCAATGGGTATTGTCTCCATTGCTTTCGCGAACAGGAAAAAGCTAACTATGATGAAAACAAGCGTTACTATTGAAGGGAGAAGGACCGTGAAGCCCTGCGCTTCTTTTAATCCAATCGCCCAAATGATTTCAGTCATGCCTGCTATCAGTAAATAAACCCATGCCACAAAGAAAATCCTCTCTCATAACAATGTTAATAGCCCATAATTTTAGCACGTTCATCTTTCTAGGGGCAACTTCACAGCAGTCAAGGCGTCCAATATGAGGAAATGCATCCTCGACTCGGATGAGCTATACTTAAGAATGCTAGATTAGATGAAGATAAGGTGACATAAAATGAAATTAACAAACAAGAAAGTTGATTACTTCGACTGGACACTTGCCTTTATTTTATTGCTATTTTGCATTATAAGCACATTTACAATCGCTTCCGCTCAGACATCCGGGCAGTATTCGATTAACTTTGTACCTCTGCAAATTAGATGGTATGTCGTAGGCGCATTCATTATTGCTATGGCTATGCATCTGGAACCTGAACAATATAAAAAGATGGCATGGTACTTATATGGACTCGGAGTTTTCCTTCTTGTCTTTCTCTTTTTAGCTCCTGGAGGAGATGGACAAATTGCTGAAATACGGCTCGGCGCGAAGAGATGGCTTCACCTTCCAGTTATCGGAACAATCCAGCCCTCTGAATTCATAAAAACGTTCTTCATCCTGGGAATGGCGCGTATGGTAAGTACTCATAATGAAAAGTTTGGGGAAAGAACAATAAAAACAGATTTTTTCCTTCTTGGAAAAATTATGGTTGTCCTTCTTCTGCCACTTGCCTTTATTGTGAAACAACCGGACCTAGGCACTTCTTTAGTATTTATGGCAATCACGGCCGCTATCATTATCGTGGCAGGAATTTCATGGAGAATTCTGTTGCCACTTTTCGCTGTGACCGCTACAATCGGCGGGGGTTTATTATGGATGGCCCTTTATGCGCAAGACTTCATGGAAGACACACTTGGCTTTTCCCGTTATCAGTTCAAAAGAGTTTATTCATGGCTCGACCCGTATTCTTACCCTTCTGATGAGGGCTATAATCTTTTAACATCAATGACAGCTATCGGTTCCGGTGGAATCAATGGAAAAGGTTTTCAAAGTCGCGAAGTGTATATTCCTGAAAATCATACCGATTTCATATTCGCTGTTATCGGAGAGGAATATGGATTCATAGGCGCCAGTCTCGTAATTATATTGTTTTTCATCCTTATTTATCATTTAACACGCGTGGCACTTGAATTAAAAGATCCATTTAGTGTGTATGTTTGTACAGGAATTATTGCCTTGATCACGTTCCATGTATTTGAAAACATAGGTATGACAATCCAGTTACTCCCAATAACCGGAATACCTCTACCATTCATCAGTTATGGCGGTAGTTCACTTATGAGTAATATGCTCGCAATCGGTCTGGTTTTCAGTATGAAGTTCCACCATCGGACGTACATGTTCGACTCTGATGACGAAAGTTGATTGGGTGATTTCATTGAACAATAATAAAAAGAAACCATCGTCTCCTCTTTCCGTTATACTAGAAGTATAGAAAGTAATCCTATTTTAGTGGAATTAAGGTGACTATATATGAAAATACCTAATAAACCCGCAGATCGTTTTGACTGGACGCTCGCATTTATCCTGCTGCTATTTTTCCTTGTCAGTTTGTTTGCGATTGCTTCGGCTCAGACGACCGGCCAATACACCATAAACTTCGTCCCCTCACAAATTCAATGGTACTTCATTGGATGTGTCATTATCGCCATCACGATGTTTTTAGAACCTGAACAATATAAGAAAGCCGCCTGGATTATTTACGGCGGCGGCGTTTTCATTTTAGCACTTCTCTTCATACTTCCCGATGGTATGAAATTAGTTGAACCAAGGAATGGAGCGAAAAGCTGGTTCCATATTCCTGGCATTGGTAGCATTCAGCCCGCGGAGTTTATGAAAACATTTTTCATCATCGGTATGGCACGTATGATTACGGTGCATCACGAAAAGTTCGTTAAGAAAACATTGAAGACTGACTTTTTTTTACTTGGAAAAATAATTGCTATTCTATTCCTACCGTTTCTTTTCATTATGATGCAGACCGATTTAGGAACAGGACTCGTCTTCATCGCAATTACAGCAGTGTTCATTGTGGTCTCCGGCATGACATGGCGAATCATTTTGCCTGTATTCGCAGGTACCGCGACGATTGGGGCCCTATTGTTGTGGATGGCACTTTACGCGCAGGATTTTCTTCAGAACAAAATGGGCTTTAAACTTTACCAATTCGAACGAATTTATTCATGGATTGATCCTTATTCCTATTCTTCGAATGAAGGACGTCATCTAATTACGTCACTCAATGCAATTGGATCAGGAGAAATTTTCGGAAAAGGTTATAAAGGCCGCGAAGTGTACGTCGCAGAAAGCCATACCGATTTTATTTTTACAACAATTTCGGAAGATTGGGGATTCATCGGAGCGAGCTTGGTCATTTGCTTGTACTTTTTCCTCATTTATCATTTGACTAAAATTACACTTGAATTGAAAGATCCGTTCAGTACATATATATGTGCTGGTATCATCGCAATGATAACGTTCCACGTATTTGAAAACATTGGAATGACGATTCAACTACTCCCGATTACAGGCATCCCACTGCCATTCATCAGTTATGGCGGTAGTTCACTGATGGGGAATATGCTCGCGATTGGATTGGTATTCAGTATGAAATACCATCATAGGACGTATATGTTTAGTTCGGATGAAGATAAATAAAGAAATACGGCTGTCGCCTGGAGTTTAGACACCTACACAAGACAAAAAAGCTTTGACGGGAAAATCCGTCAAAGCTTTTTTGTCTACATACTATCACTTTCTTTATTGAGATTGAATTTGTGGGGCTTGTGCAAGTGGCGCAAGGGCTTTCAGCATTTCCAGACGGGATTTCGTCATCGTAGCCGAAACACCCAACTTCGCCAAGTTGGAGATGATCGTTTTCAAATCAACTTCTTTAGCCATCGTTTCCACCTCGACCTTTCTATTAGTTCTAGACGAATACGCATCAGTAAAGTTTCGTTCCATAGGTAAAGTTAATCTTCAATCAGAGGGGGGTTCTTTCTCCCCCACTGATTGTTTAAAGAACTTAGGCTAAGTGCGCCACGCCCAGTGGCAAAGCCTAAGTAACCAACAGGGAGGAATGAACTGCAATTCCTCCTGTTGACCCTAACCATTCGGGCTTTTACGGGCAGTTGATCCCCCACTTTTTCTTCTCGTGTCCTTAAAGACTTGAAGTGTGGGCTTACTGCCTGTTAATGCGGGATAAATGTCTTTCTATTTTTCTCATACTACAATCATACCACTCCTGTCCACTTTTTAATCTTTCATTATTGTTACAGTTGTTAACTTTTTGTAAATGTTTCATACATCGGTGGAGGTAATTTGATAAAAAATCTATTTTCGGTTGAGTTTTTGGGAAGAATGTAATTTTTTTAGGGGTGGTGTTGTTTACTTTCGGGATATCGTTGTATACTTTCCGCTTGTAGTTGTCTACTTCGAGCAATATGTCGTGAACTCCTAGTAGCGTTGTTTACTTCGTGCGATCCGTTGTGAACTTTCAAACGAACGTTGTTTTCTTCCCACTGAACGTTTTGAACTTACCACCTCCCCCCTTTTAATTGTCTGATTAGCATGCGTGGGGGTAGAATGAGTATATTGATTTAGTCGAAAGTGGGTTTAAATATGAAAAGAGCAATCCTTCTACTTATGTCCGTACAATTTTTCGTTTATCTTGGATTCGGTATCATAATTCCGATTCTTCCTGAGGTTATCTTGCAGCAAGGATTATCCGAGGTGCATGTTGGTGGATTGTTGACTGTTTACGCACTTGCATCCTTCTTTACTGCACCGCTGTGGGGGGCTTTGTCAGACCGAACCGGAAGAAAAAAACTCATTTTAATAGGACTTATTGGCTTCAGTCTTAGTTTCTTCCTATTTGCTTTGTTCATCGAGAACTTACCGCTCTTATATGCGTCACGCGTTGTGGGGGGAGTATTCTCCGGTGCACTTTACACCGCCGTTACTGGATTCGTTGCAGATATGACGGATGAAGAAAACCGCAATAAATATATGGGACTGCTTGGTATGTCGATTGGACTTGGTTTTATTTTTGGACCAGCAATCGGCGGTGTACTTGGTAATGTCAGTCTTCAATTACCATTCATTGCTTCTGGTACTTTAACAGTACTTCTTATGATTTATGCGGGAATTATTTTGAAAGAACCGGAACGACGCGGTGAGGCGAATAAACGTGCACTCCTTCCCAAAGGCGGGGCTATGCTTTGGCAATATCGTATTCGCTATCTATTTCTATTCTCGTTCATGGTGACATTTCTTCTTGCTGGGCTTGAATCGACGTTCCAACTGTTCCAAATCTCAAAAATCGAGATCACACCACTTCAGCTCGGTTACTTGTTTATGGCTAGTGGTTTTGTCGATGCTGCAATTCAAGGCGGTGTCGTCCGTCGTGTGAAAAACGGAACGGAAACGAAATGGATTATCGGGGCACAGATTGTTACAGCACTTGGACTTTTCCTTATTCCATTTTCATCAAGTCTCTTCTGGGCTGGCTTCGCGTTAAGCGTCTTCACTGCTGGTAATGCACTTTCACGAACAGTACTCGTTTCATTAACAACAAAAGAATCTGGCGGGAAATACGGAACGGCTGCCGGTATGACGTATTCCATGGACAATATGGGACGCATCATTGGTCCACTATTATTCACATGGATTTTCACGCAAGAAGCCGGCAATATGTATTTCATTTCCGCGATTCTTGCAGTTCTATCTATAGCGTTGATTTTCGCGTTTAGAAAGTCTGCTAAATCGTTGCGGAGTTTCGAAGCAGCCGCTAAATAATTATCGTCAATACAAAAGGCAACCTTTCTAAAATTGATGAAAGGTTGCCTTTACTATTTCACACAAAAAAGCAATGTGAATAATTATTCCGAAACAACCTCCGCCTTCACTACTTTTGAATCCCCTAGTTCAGGATGCGCCTTTCGTACAACAGAAGGTCTTGCAAGGAATAGAACTGCGCCAATTAACAATAGGCTTGATCCAATGAGAATCCACTGTGCCGGAAATATATCGTATAAGAATCCGTAAATAACTACTCCAAGGGGCATAAGCGCCATCGACATTGTTTCTAGGATTGAAAATACACGCCCTTTATAATCATCGTCAATCATTTTCTGCATCATCACTTGCATGGGCGTATTAACTATAATCATTATTGCTCCAAAGCTGAACATGATGAACACGTAAAAACCAAACATAAAACCATATTGCATAGGTATTAATAGGGGCAGTGCAACGCTTGCCATAATGGCACCCATTCCAAGAATGCCGCGCTTTGAGACAAGTAAGGGATACTTCACTTCTTTTCGCATTGATAAATAGATGGATAGCAGCAGCATTCCCACTGCGAATGCACCTTCCGTTAATCCGAAATGCGTAGAAACCATCTTCATTTTTTCAATAAGTATGAAGGAATAACCAACTAAGAATGCACCAAATAGGAAGTTGATGAACAAGGCAATCCAGATGAGCGTAATGAGAATCGGCTGTAGTTTTAAATAGACCAACCCCGCTTTCATACTTTGTAGCATCGATTCCTTCGGTTCCCCAACTATACCTTCTTTACGTTTCGCAAATAACTTGAAATTCATCGTTGATTCAAGAAAAACCCCAATAATCGAAGCAGTCATATACATTATGAGAAATACTGGCATTGAGACTGTTCCGTACAATAAACCGCCTACCGCAGGGCTTCCGATTGCCGCAAATGAAATAGACATCTGATTCAAAGACATCGCTTTTTGAATCCGTCCTTCATCAACTAGCCCCGTAATCGAAGAACTGAACGTCACGCCCGAAAATGTCGATGTAATTGATAAAACAACTGTTGTCGCATAGATTGCAACTAGGGATAAACCTGAACTCAGACTGACGAGCAAGAGCCCCCCTATCGCAAAAGTTGAAGCGATTTGTGCTGTAATAACGATTGTCTTTCTTGAATACTTATCTGCCGCATAGCCCGCAAAAGGAGCAATAAGCGTCCTCGGTAATAGGCTACATATGAGGTTCATCGCAAAACTTGTCGCTGATCCAGTCACTTGTAAAATATAAAAACTAATTGCAAAAGCGTAAACTTGTGAGCCAAATGAAGAAATAAGCTTGCTGATCGTGAACGTCCATAGATGGTAGGTCGCCTTTTTAAGCTTCAAAACGTCTTCCATAAAAACACCCCATTCCACATTGTTTAATTTGATTAAACAAATAATAACACGCTACCCCTTCCATTACAAGTGGAAGTTTAATATAATTAAACTTTATGATGAAAGTAATGGAGGTGTGTCTTATCGAAACGTTAGGTGAGCGAATACGTAAATTACGAAAACAACAGAAACTTACGTTGGAAGCGTTGGCGGGTAATGATCTGACAAAAGGTATGCTGAGCCTTATTGAGAACAATAAGGCCAATCCTTCGATGGAAAGCCTATCTTATATAGCGGAAAGACTTGGTGTGGAAGTGGTGGAGTTACTGGAAGAAGTGAGTACACAGGAATTAAGGGAAGTGTTGGACCAGGCCGAAAAACTGTATCATACCAAATTCGACGAAGTAACGGATGAATACGAACAGCTCATCGCCTTAGTTGAACCGTATGTTCCCAAGCTGTCGCAAGGCTATGAAGCGGCGCGTTTACTAGAAATGTACAGTCGTAGCCTATTTCGTGTAAAAAAAGAAGGTTGGCAAACCAATTCTGACAAGGCAGCCAGTATCTACGAAGAGATGAATATTATTCCACGCCGCGTCGACATCGGGATTTTTCGAGCGATGGTTAAATTTACAGCACATGATTATGCCGGCTCGCTAAAAATTATGCTACAGGAGCGTTCTGAAATCGAAATGAATCACGCATTCATTGATCCGATGACAAGAATCGACCTTGACTACCATGAAGCAATTCTTCATTATGCCGTGGGGGATACGGAATCGGCGAAACGGGTTATGGAAAATGCTATCGACTTTTCCAAGGAAAAGCGGGTTTTTTATAATATCGATAGTCTATATCGGCTCGCCGCTATCCATGCGATGATGTCATTTGACGAAGAGAAGACATGGTTTTACTCAAAAAAACTCGAGCTGTACGGCCAATTTGCTGAGGATGAAGAAGCTTTCTTCTTTACAAAGTTTCTGAAAGTCCATCATCTGAATTCCTACAAGCAGGCTTACGGTGAAGCTTTGCGTTTCCTAAAACCTTATATCAAAGAGCATGAAAAGGCCAAGGGTCACAGTCCATATCTTTGTTTGGAAAAAGGCAAAGCCCTTCATGGATTACAACGATACGATGAAGCTCTCGACTCCCTTGAAAAAGTAGTGATTGCAAACTATATTCACCACCCACTTGATCTGTCCATTTTCTATGAAGCTGATGCGTATATCGCTCGTTGCCACTTAGAATTAGGGAATAAAGAAGAGGCTATACGTTATGCTGAAAAAGCATTAGCCAATATTTCTGCTATGCCACATACCCCTTACAAAGATTTCATTACGGAAACATACAAAATGATTACAAAATAAAAATACCGCAGAAGACTAGGACGTCTTCCACGGTATTTTTTTATTATATGATTGGTCGTAGCGAAATATGATTGGTCAAGCAAGCTATATAATCGCTCCATCACATTTTATTGTCGCTTGACGACTTATACTTCCGCCGTCTGTTTTTCAAGTGGAGCATTGTACATATCTTTATCCAGTTCGCCTGTCACACGTGCAGTCGTAACACCGGCTGTCATAGAACCACTGACATTCAATGCAGTACGACCCATGTCAATTAGCGGTTCTACTGAAATCAGTAGTCCTGCTAATACAACCGGCAAGTTAAGTGCGGATAGAACAAGGATGGCAGCGAATGTTGCCCCTCCGCCAACTCCTGCAACTCCGAATGAGCTGATTGCCACAATAGCGATCAATGTAATGAGGAATGTTGGCTCAAGTGGGTTCTGCCCTACTGAAGGTGCAATCATCACTGCAAGCATCGCAGGGTAGATTCCAGCGCAACCATTTTGACCGATTGATAAGCCGAATGAGCCTGCAAAGTTGGCAATACCATCAGGCACACCGAGACGATTCGTCTGTGTATCGATGTTTAGCGGAAGTGTTCCTGCACTTGAACGTGATGAGAAGGCGAACAGTAAAGCTTCCCCTGCTTTTTTCACGTAAGTTATTGGGTTTAATCCCGACAGCGTAATAATGATTAAATGAATACCGAACATGACCAAGATAGCTACATAGGAAGCAAGTACGAACTTACCTAAACTATAGATAGCGCCAAAGTCAGACGTCGCTACGGTGGTCGCAATAATTGCTAAAATACCGTATGGAGTCAAGCGCAAGACAATCTTTACAACTCCCATGATTAAAGAATATACCGCATCGATTCCTTTTTTCACTGTAGCCGCATTTTTTTCATCTCTTCTCGTAAGTGTCAAATAGGCAAATCCAAGAAATGCAGCAAAGATAACTACACCAATCGTTGATGTCGGACGTGCACCAGTGAAATCAAGGAACGGGTTTGCAGGTAACAAGTCAATCAACTGATCCGGTAACGTACGGTCTGCAATTCCTGCCGAACGTTCTTCTATGGAAGCGCCGCGTGCAAGTTCAGCTTCGCCTTGCACAATTTCAGATGCATCAAGACCGAAGAGAAGTGTAACAGAAATCCCGATAACTGCAGCGATTGCTGTTGTTCCGATAAGAAGACCTAATATCAATCCGGCCATCTTACCAAAGTTCTTGCCAATCGTTATTTTCGTGAATGCCCCAAGGATTGAAATGAAAACGAGTGGCATAACTATCATTTGAAGTAATTTAACATAACCTGTTCCTATTAAGTTAAACCACGGTATAGATTCCTTCAATACTGCTGAATCCGTACCATATGCAAAGTGTAAAATAAGTCCGTATGCAATCCCAAGCCCCAGCCCGGTAAATACACGTTTTGAAAACGAAACCTTTTTGCGGTGCATAGTATATAGTATACCAACGAGCAAGAGCAACCCGGCAATGTTCAGAATAAGTAATAATGTATTCACTTTTTTTCCTCCTACGTTTTTAGATAAGTGTATAGCTTTAATTACACTTTAAACCACCAATGTCTATCAGTCAAGTAGGTTTTATCTTAACTACCACTGTTACCTTCTTTTTTCTAAGTCTTCCGTTATACTAGTAAGATAAGCATTATATGTAAAGGAGGCCGCTTATGACTCAACTAATCAGCATTTCGGTGACGGCAGTTTTTATCTTAAATATATTTCTCGCGATTGCCCTTATCTTTCTCGAAAGAAGAGATCCCACATCGACCTGGGCATGGCTCCTCGTCATATTTTTCATCCCATTTTTCGGTTTCTTCATCTATCTTTTACTCGGCAGACAATTGAGAGAAAAACATCTTTTCCGATGGGAAGGACGCAGTAAAATTGGTATCGATCAATTGATCGATTATCAAATTGAAGCAATAGAAGAAGATACCCTCGAATTCAGGCTAGATGATACAGCTCACTACAAGGACATGATTTACCTTCACCTCAGGAATAACCACGCTGTCTTGACGCAAGACAATGATGTTCAGGTTTTCAACGATGGCGCAGCTAAATTTGACGCACTTATTCATGACCTCGAGCAAGCAAAAGATCATATACATTTTCAGACTTACATTTTCAAATTGGATACCCTTGGAACTAGGATACTAAACGTATTAATCCAAAAAGCGAAGCAAGGTGTAAAAGTACGTTTGCTGTTCGATGATATCGGTTCGCGAGGACTTCGCAAGAGGCATTTAAAAGAACTAATCGCTAACGGAGGGGATGTTGAAGCATTTTTTCCAGCTACCATGCCACTTATCAATCCCCGTATGAATTTCAGGAATCACCGGAAGATTGTTGTTATCGACGGTCGGATTGGTTATGTCGGCGGCTTCAATGTCGGCGATGAATATTTGGGACTGAACAAGAAGTTTGGCTATTGGCGCGATACACATCTGCGGATTGAAGGCAGTGCAGTGCACCCGCTACAGACAAGGTTTATATTGGACTGGAACCAAGCATCCGAGAAAAATGATATCGAATATGCAGAACGCTTTTTCCCTGCTATCCCACGAAAAGGTTCAGTAGGTATGCAAATCGTTACAAGTGGACCTGACTCTGAATGGGAACAGATTAAAGATGGATATTTGAAAATGATTTTCATTGCGAAAAAGTATATTTATATTCAAACGCCTTATTTTATCCCTGACGTTAGTTTCCTGGACGCTCTGCGCATTGCCTGCCTTTCAGGGGTCGATGTACGAATAATGATTCCAAACAAGCCTGACCACATGTTTGTTTACTGGGCAACGTACTCGAATGTTGGTAAATTGTTAAAGGCAGGTGCAAAAGTTTATATTTATGAAAACGGCTTCTTGCATACAAAGCAAATTGTCGTCGATGATGAACTGTCAACTGTCGGAACTGCCAATATCGATGTACGCAGCTTCAAATTAAATTTCGAAGTCAATGCCTTCATTTATGACCGTGAAAAATCACATGAATTAGCAGAACTGTTCGAACATGATATGCAATTATCGACCGAATTAACCTATGAAATGTACTTGGCACGTTCACAAACCATTAAAATAAAAGAATCGATTTCACGATTGCTTTCGCCGATACTATGAAAAACTAAAGCGCAAGCGCCTGTCACAAATGAATGCAGCCAAAGTACGCTGCGTCCTGCGGCAACGGCTGCGGGCCTCCAAAACTTAGGTGACGGAGTCTAGATGTAAACAAAAGGGACGCACCGCTAATACGGTACGTCCCTTTTGTATATGGAAATTCAAGTCGTCTATGCGTTTATTGAACCCCTAAATATTCTTCTAACGTTAGATTTCGTTTGAAGATTTCATCTGCAACTTCAATACCAACATAACGAAAATGCCAAGACTCATGCATATACCCCGTAACCTGTTCTTTCCCCTTTGGATAGCGCATAACGAAACCGAATCGGTGAGCATTTGCTGCCACCCATTTTCCCGCTTCCGTTTCCCCAAATGATGATGAAGCATAATGCTGTTCAAAATTCACTTCTCCTATGTCGAACGCGAGCCCCGTTTGGTGTTCTGAATAGCCCGGGCGTGCACTGTACGTATCTGCCGCTTCTTTACCATCACGGGCAACATATCTTTCGTAAAGTGTCGTCTGGTATTCAAACGAACGATAGGTGCTAAATGCATAGAGATTAAAATCTGCAAGTTTCGCTTCCGCCGCCATTCTTTCAAATGCCCCACGCGCTTTTTTATCTTCTCCGGGTGCATAAGTCGTTGGAAGAGGATATTTTTTATTGGCAAGTAAAATCCCTTTTACAAACTTCGGTTCTATAGGGAGCACCTGACCTTCGATATATCCTCCGTTATCAATCGTTGGAGTCGGTTTCACCTCGGTGCTAGATCCTGCACCGTTGTTTTTAGCGGGTTTTGATGGCGGAGTTTTTTGCTCAGTTGGTTTCTGTTCAGGCATAACCTCCTGCACTTTCCCGGGTTCATCCTCTTCTTTCGTTACCTCAGCGTCCGGTTCTACTACTGATTCATCCGGTTGTTCTGCAATGCCTGGAAGTTCGATAGGCTCCGTTTCAGGGGTTGTATCCTCATTCGCAACAGACATACCAATGGCTTCCTGCCCTTTTTTAATACTTTTTTCTACGTCCCAGTCATTCATTCCGAGTCCAATTAGCAGACCCGTCATAATGACACCGGAAATAAGTAAAGTGATCGTTAAAGCTTTACCCTGTTTTTTCTTATTTTTTTTATTAGTATAGTTCCTTTTCTGTTTCATCAATAAGCCTACCTTCTCAATATATATCTATAGTCTACCATCATTTTTCTTTGTGGTCTGCGTATGCTATCATTTATGTATCATTTAATTTCACGATTATTGCAGAGTTTGTAAGGGAGCGATAGGATGAATAACCAAAGATGGCTTTCAATGAGTTTTTTCGCTTTTTTCTTTACTTGGGGCGTATTTCTTCCCTATTGGACCGGCTGGCTAACAATTGAAAAAGGTTTATCTGTAACAGCAGCAAGTTTCATTATGGGCGCTGGAATGATTGCTCGCTCATTGTCGACATTGCTGGTCTTTCCATACCTAACACGAAAAATGTCCATGATCCGTGTGATGAAATGGATGTCTCTTACAGCACTTATTTTAACGCTCCTCTACTTGCCAGATTCACCTTTCATCGTACTTCTCTTTATTACCATCTTATTTAGTGCAGTCTATCCGATGATATTGCCTGCCGTCGAAAGCAGCGCATCTGTTTTAATGCAGACAGAAGGAATTCATTATGGAAAGAGCCGTTCGTTCGGATCAATTGGTTACACTATCGCTTTGTTGTTAATCGGAGCAGCTACGGCTATCTGGACTGAGCAAGCAATCCTATACATAATGATTGTTGGATTAGCCATCGCAACGCTTTTTTTCATGCGACCAGCACCAGAAGCTTTGCGATTAAATTCAGTTAAGGACGACACTACGAAACGAGACATCAATTTCAAATCACTCTTCACCTCCAAAGGGTTCGCAATCGTCATGATACTCGCTATCCTTTTACAAGGTGCGCATGCGTCCTATTATAACTTTGGATTCATCTTCTTAGATAATCTTGGTGTTAATGGCATTTATATCGGAATTATCTTGAATATAGCAGTGTTATTTGAAATATTGTTTTTCACCCGCGCTGATCGATTGCTTGCAAATGTAAAAGTCTCTACGATGTTTCTTATTGCAGGAATCGGATCCACGGTAAGGTGGATACTAATTGCTTTATTTCCATACATATCTGTTTTCATCGGCACTCAACTACTCCATGCCTTGTCGTTCGGCGTAGCCCATTTCGCGTTCATAAAATTCATTTCTGAAAAACTACCCCATGACCAAATTGCTACAGCACAAGGAATGTATGTGGCATTCGCGATGAGCCTGAGCACTGCAATTCTGACATTTTTAGGCGGCTACTTATATGACATTTCCCCACGGCTCGCGTTTCTCGGCATGATTATTTGTTCTGTTCCAGCTATCATCATTGTGCTAATGACTAGAAAGAAATATGCTTATTAATATAAAAGACGCTTACCGGAAATTTCAGTTCCCGGTAAGCGTCTTTTCTTTACCAATATATGTTGAAATAAAGAATTCCATTGAATCCGCTTCAGCTACCCCCTGAAAAGCAGCTTCGCTGTTTATACAGTTATTCAGATGTTCAACTTACCTGACTACATTAAATATAAGTAACACTACAAAAGCGAATCCGAAAAACAGTGACATCCATAACATCCATTTCGACTCACGTAACATACCCTGCTCACGAAATGATTTTGCCCGAGCCCCATTCGTCAATGAAAACAAAGCTACCATCGCCAAAACAGCATTGTTCAAGTCGAGTTTGACGATGAAATAGACTGATGCCAATGCGGCTGCCACAATTCCGATTCCAAATAACCATTTAGTCTGCATATAGATAACCTCCCAAGGCTGTGTAATTCACACCAAGTGAGCCTAGTAGCTGATTGTTCTAATCCGGCTAGAAAAAAAGCCGAAGATTTCTCTTCAGCCTACTTGCGTTTTTTGTCTTTAGTGTTTGTTTTTTTCACTTCTTCTATTACTGTTTCTGTCACTTTTTCCTTTTCATCTGCAAGTATAACTTCTTCAGCACCTTCTACAACTGGTTCAGGATGCTTGTAATAGAACTTGCGGCCCAAATACGTTTGGAAGATAAGGAGTAGTCCCCCAACCGCCCAGTAAAGAGGTAATGCTGCCATCGCTTTGAATGAAATGAACATGATCATAATCGGCGATAAGTAAATAAATGCTTTCATCTGTTTCTTCTGCTGTTCCGGCATTGTCCATAGTGATACACGCGCTTGTACGAAGTAGACCGCACCAGCAAGTACCATCATAATCATATCGGGTTCTCCAAGATTGAACCAAAGAAACTCATGTGTTTGTACTTCTGTAGAATTGAGGATTGCAAAGTACAGACCCATGATGATTGGCATCTGGATGACTAACGGAAGACAACCAATATTAAGCGGATTGACACCATGCTTCGAATAGAGCCCCATCATTTCTTGCTGAAGCTTCGCTTGCTCCTCTTTTTGTTCTTTTTCTTTTGCTTCTTTCAAACGCTTTTGAATGTCTTCCATCTCGGGGCGAAGTCCATCCATTTTAACTTTCATATTCTGTTGCGACTTATAATTCTTCAGCATTAGCGGCATAAGGATCAACCGAATTAATACCGTGATGAGGATAATCGATAGACCGTAACTTCCATTGAAAAAATCACTGAAGAAATGCAGTAACCAATCCATAGGCTTAACAAAAATATTATAAAATGTGCCTTCTTTGTTCTCGATGCCTGCACAACCGCTTAGAAAAACAGCAGTGGTCATTAGCATCGTGACTAATCCAATTTTCTTCTTCATTAGATTCACCTTCACTATTTCAAACTATTAAAAATTATACCTTACCTAGCTCTCTAATTACAACGATTGACCATTCAAGAATTATTTTTCTTCCTGTGGAATCGAATAAAAAAACGCTTCCATGTTTGGAAGCGCCTTTTGTTTTGTGCAATCCCTCAACTTTATTTGTTGGATTGTTCCGAACTCGGATCATTCTTTTCTTTTTTATGGTAGAGTCCATCTGTTTCAGGGGTCATCTTCACATCATCTTCAACTTCTTGGTTATAATAATGGACGCTCGTTTGAGCACCTTCACTTACCATCTTGTTATCTTGAAGATCATATGGATCCGAATGACCGACTTTAGTTTCAGGACATCGATTCAGTTTTTGTGATCCAATAAATGAATCAACTTTTGTTTTCATGTTGTTAAAAGCCACTTGTGCCTTATCCCTATTTTCTTTTTTACTGAAGTAGGCATAAGCCCCCGCCGCCATCGTTGCAAGTAATAAATTATTATTTCGTTTACGAGCCATTAAAATCATTCCTCCCAGATTTAATGAAAATGCATTGTACAGAGAGTATACCCTCATCTGCCAGCTTAGAAACTTTCATTTTTATTTGATTGATAAAATCATATCCACGTGTGGAATTCCACCATCTTCATACGGCTCCGAGATTGCATTAAATCCATGCTTTTCATAAAACCCAACTAGATGGTGCTGGGCCTGCAGACGAATCTTTTCAGGTTTCCAATGGTTCTTCGTAAAGGCAACACTTTTCTCCATAAGGATATGCGCAAGCCCTGTGCCCCTTCTATTCTCTCTGATGATGACCCGGCCAATGGATGGCTCCATATACTTAACATTGGCCGGAAGAAGCCGTGCATAGGCGGCCAGTCCTTCCTCATCGCTACAGAATATATGAATTGCATCGTAATCATGACCATCAACTTCATGATACGCACAATTTTGCTCCACGATGAACACATCAACACGCAACTTCAACATTTCATATACTTCATGACCACTTAATTCCCTAAACTCGTGATAAGTCCACTTCATATAGCTTCTCTCCCATATATATCATTTACATTACATTGGTAGTTTTTAGCCTAGTTATTTGTTATGATAGCAAAAAGAAATGCAGAGGTGACAGTGCAATGATCCGACCAATGACTGCCATGGATAGTATGCACGTTCAACAAATTGTTTTTAAGACTTGGAGCGAAACCTATAAAGATAGTATTCCAGCAGAAATCCAAAAAGAGTTTATCAATCGCTCCTATTCAGAAGCGATGCTATTGAAACGTATGGAGAAAACGTATGTGTTAGTAGCAGAATGTGAAGGTATTCCTATTGGTTTTTCTAGTTTCACGAAAAAAGATGAAGATGGCGATTCTGAATTGACTGCTATGTACATTTTACCATCACACCAGAAAATGGGCTATGGTAAAAAGCTAGTTAAGTATGCTTTGTCGCTACTTTCGGAGGCACAGCAATTATTTGTTTATGTGGACGAACGCAATGCAATTGGACGAGCCTTTTATGAGAAACAGGGCTTCGAACTACTTGATGTCTTTGATGAATATTTCGAGGGCCATCCTGTGGTAACGGCCCAATATGTATTTTATATTCACTCCCCTGCACTTGCCTTGCAATAAGAATAGCGGAAAGCGCCGTTTAGACGCGAAAGGCATAAGTCGAGCCAGCGACGTGGCGCTCTTTTCCACATAGCTGGATTGCTTTCAAGGAACCTAGCCTAAGTACGCCGCGTCCTGCGGCAATGGCTACGTGACCCACATCCTGTGGTCCTCAGAGCGGCTGGCACCTGGAGCTAGACGCTATTCTATGTCAAAAAAACTTATACTTTCTTATCTTTTTTAAAAAACACTTTCCCCCAATTGGGAGGAAAGTGTTTTTTTTATTATAAAGGTCTCATCGTTCCATCATATTTATCATCCACGAGCTGCGATTCATCTGTTAACGCTGGTTTCTTTGTAAAACAAAGGATACCCACGATATAAAGAAGAATTGAAGTCAACGAAAGAATTCCGGCAGTCAAACCAGCAATAATGAACATAGTCCCGGCAAGCTTAGGATTTTTGTTCTTCCAAATGTTCACGATACCAATTATCGTCAAGATCAAACTAATGATTAAACTGATAATGATTAACCACATAAACCCACCTATGACTCCAAACGCTCCATACATTACTTCTATATGTTCAGGTGTTAATGTTGGATCCATCAACAGCATTTCCGTTTCGAACTCATCCTGAATCAACGGGTCCGATTTCAGATAGTTAAATAAAGCCAGTAATCCGAAACTAATAAAAATGCCTATTGTCGTCAATACGACGCTTATAATCGATAATACCTTTTCTGCCGTGCGACTCATGAAATACACCTCTCTCTTAATCTATATATGATTATACGTTCATCTGTAGAATAGGTTTCACTTTTCCCAAAAATACATGACTAAAATGTCACGTCTGTTGATTAACAAAATGTAACCAGCAAATAACTTGATCACACACCGAGTGCTACGTGTATAGATGACTTTGTATCGCTCTGGATTGAATGACTTCTATACGATTACCGGGATGTCTGAATATGTAGGGATGCGACAGGCAACTATTCGCAACAGAATTACTGAAAAGAGTGTGGCTAGAACCCCCATGTAAACCCGTCATGAATAGTTAGCCGTAAGCGGGCCGAAAATAGTCCAGTGAAAATGAAGGTCATCAAGCCCTTCTCACCAGTACTTTATGCAAATAAATGGTTAATCAACAGATGTGCAAAAATGTTTCAATAAAAAGTGAATGGGTATTCTGTATATACACAGGCATTATTGCCCGCAATAGGAAAGGGGACGATACAAATGGAGAAGAATCTAATTTTCAGTCAAGCCGACATGATGTATACTGTCGCCGGCGCTTTTGTGTTAACTAGCATAGTGTACTTCATTACTTTACTGTGAGGGATATGAATGAGTCGAACTTTACCTTGTGAAATTTAAAAGGCAATCCTTAGTTTTATAACTAAATGGATTGCCTTTTATTATTCTTTTTTCACACTTTTACGTCATCATATTCTTTGTAGCGTTCAAAAGCTGTTATAACATACGAACAAACAGGCTCCATTTTTAACTCCTGTTCACGCGCATAACTAGCCGCACGATCCAGTATTTTTTTTGCAACGCCTTGTCCTCGAAGCTCTGGTGAAACGAATGTATGATCCATCACCATGACATCCCCAAGAATAGTCCATGTAATTTCTGCAAGCATCGCTCCATCTTGTTCATAACGGAACGCGAATGCGTCCCCACCCAATTCAACAAATTCGAATTCCATCTAAACTACCCCTTTTCAATTAATTCTATTTTTCAAAACAACAATGTACTTCGCTGTCCACTTACTTAAACCAAGACTGAACGGATTCGAATAGGTTCGCAAAGAACTCTTTAACACTCGCCCAAAAACTAGGATCTATGTCGCCGAGCGTTTCTTTAATTTTCGATGTCATTTCCGATAGTTGCTCGGATAACTTATTGAAATCGATATCTAAATTCCGAATTCTATCCATTAAGTCTATGAGCAATTGGCGATCGGCATCACTTAAATTGATATTAAGATTTGTCAATTGCTCAGTCACAATTTTCTCTACTTCTTCTTTTGTCGCTGGGTTTTTCTCTGAGATTTGTTTTTTGATTTCCGTCAAAAGTTCGGCTACTTTTTCACTTTCTACACCGGATTCTTTTGCAAATTTTGTTGCAAGATTCAATTCATCATTTGCGACGTCTGTTCGTTTCGTATCAAGTTTTTCACCAGTCACTTCATATGCTTTGTAAATACCAACGAGTGCGGAATGACCTGTTACTCTTTTCGGCGCTGCCACTTCGACAACCGCGTCTTCGATTCCAGCAGTCAGCATAGCAGTCGCATATATTTCTGACGTTACTTCTGTAATATTATCTGGCGTAACAATCGTGATGACAAGCCCTTTGCCTTCTTCTTGCCTTGTGATTTTAGCAGAAGAATACATTCTTGCTTTACCATTGCCATTTTCAATATATTTCACAAGGTCACTGCCGTCAACGGATATTTCTTCAACTTCCGCTTCCTTTGCAACACCCAGGCTTATCTTCACACTTTCCTTCTCAGCATCCGATAAATCTGCGCCGTAAACGACGATTGGTACACCAAGCTTTTCATTGATGACTGGATCTTCTGCATGTACAGCAGTAGGAACCAAGATTCCGATAGCCAGTACAGCTACCATTATCATTGTAAGTAGACGTTTCATGTTGATTCCCCCTTCTTTCTAGGAATTAATACGATTCGAGGTTGATAAAGGTTCCCGAATTTCGGTATTATTTCAACAATGTCCATCCTTCACTCTGTTCAATTCTGCCTTCTTTCATGAGTTTACCAAGTGCGCGTTTGAACGACGCTTTACTCATTTTGAACATTTCTTTTATATCGTCAGGTGTTGATTTATCCGTGAACGGCATGCGTCCATTAACTTCATTCAAATAACGAAGAACTTTTTCAGCATCGTCTCCCTGACGCTCCTCCTTACGAGGCAACATTGATCCGTTCATTGTTCCATCTTCACGGACGCCAATAATACGCACAGTCATTTCCTGCCCTAAGCGTGGTTCCCGTTCTTGCTCCGTATTGTGGATAAAGATACGGTAATTTTCCGGAATACTGAGCATAAACGAACCAACTGGCAACAAGCGGTAAGCTCTTGCCTTCAAGTCCATGTTAAATGCAGATGCTGGCGCTTCGGAAATTTGTTCCAATACGCGTTCTTCTGTAGCAAGTCTGCCAAAAATAGTACCGCCCAAATCCATTCGAAGCGTCATGTACAGTGCATCGTCTACCTTCGGCCATAGAGCCCGTACTTTCGGCATGTCATTTTTATTCACAAGCACTTCAATTGAAGAACCGATATCTACGAAGACTCCTTCATGATCATCCACACGTATTACACGCGCCCAGCCAAATGTCTCAGCCGTCATATGTGGCATCTGCATCGTCGCTGAAAGCTCTCCACGTCTGTTCATATAAAGGAAAACGTTGACAATATCCCCTTCTTGAATATTTTCGTCTGCATCAGATGCGTTCAACATAATATGTTCTTGTTCGCCATCGCCACGCAATATCCATCTTGAACCGTCCTGCTCTAATACTTCTAACTCCACTGCATAGCCTGATTTAAGTTGTTCCATTATTTATCTACCTCTTTCTTATGATCCATTACACGTAATTTCCTAACAAATTCATCGTCTTGTCCCATCGCTTCAACAAGATCGGTTATTCGATCCATCGCATTCCAGCTTAGGTGATGTTCAATTCCTTCCACGTCTCCATAAATATTTTCTTCATCGACTCCAATAATGCGAAGAAACTGTTCAAGAAGATCATGACGACGCACAAGCTTTTTCCCGAATGAGAACCCTTTCCCTGTCAATTCAAGACCTTTGTAGCGCTCGTAAACAATATAGCCTTCCTTGTCAAGACGCTGTGCCATTTTTGTAACAGATGAAGGGAGAACCGCCAAGGATTCAGCAACGTCCGATACACGCGCAACGCCCTTTGCTTCTATATGCAAATAAATCTGTTCAAGATAATCTTCCATACCTGGTGTTGCCAACTGTACCGCCTCCAGTATGTATACCCAGTCTCTTTCCCAATAACTACTTTTCAATCGCCCCAAGTTTAACTTTAAATTGGCAGGGGTATATATTGAATACATCAGAAAAGGGGTGATTCACATGGGTCGAATTATATGGTTACTAATTGTAGCATTATTCGTGTTTTGGGTGTTAGGTCTCGTATTCAAGATTGGTGGAGGACTCATTCACATTCTTCTAGTTATCGCGATTATTGTATTTATCTTCAACCTCATAACCGGAAAACGAAGCGTCTAACGAAAGGGATGTCGACATTAGTCGGCATCCCTTTTTAGGCCTACACGATGTAGGTCAGGCAGCTGTTGCCACAGGACGCGGCGTACTAAGACTGCATTCCTTTTACTGTCTAACTCTAGCGGCCAGACGCTGGGCCCACACGAAGTGGGTCATGCAGTCGTTGCGACACGATGTCGCGACTTTAGACTACCTTCCTTTCAAGACCTCCAGCGCTTGTCGGGGCTGGACGGCGCCTTCCGCATTTCATTAGTCTATTTTCGCATAGATACATGTATTTCGTAAAACATTACCATCAGGTGATAAGGAATCTTGTTTCAAAATCCCTTCGAGATCGAACCCCGCACGTTCTGCTACACTTCGACTTTTCATGTTTTCTTCATCACAACGAATTTCTATTCTGCGCGCTCCAAGTTTTTCGAATGCGAATTTTTCAATACGTTTAACAGCCTCCGTCATATAGCCCTGACCTTCAAATTCTGTTGCCAGCCAGTAGCCAATCTCGAATTTCGGAATCGACCAATCGATTCGATGCAGTCCCGACGAACCAACAAACTTCCCAGTTTCTTTATGGTAAACATGGAAGCGCAGGTCTTGTCTTGTGATGAAATTTGCAACTGCCTTTCGCAAGCTTTCTTCTGTCATATGCAGCTCCGGTTCCGGTTGCGCCCATGGCATCCACTTGCGAAGCGCAGGTAACGAATTCCTAATCGCGTTCCAAGCATCTGTTGCATCGCCAAGTTCAGGAGCCCGAATGACAAGTCGTTCTGATTCGAATGAATCCGTGAAATCCGGGATACGAGGAGAAGCTGCAGAATCTCGTGATTTCTCTCCGTCTTCCCAAATCACTGGCGTTGTGGTTCCCGCCATGAAATCTTCCCGTGTAATACCATAAGTCACTGCATCATAGTAGGAATGCTCTTTGGGCGAAAACCAAGCTTTCCGAAGATGTGCTTCCTTGACAAAACCTGCACGTTCGAACGTTTTTCGCATCGCGAGATTATCTTGTCTCGTATGACCTTCAAGACGTATTTTCTTGCCTTGCAACCCGAATACATATTCCGCGACAAGGCGTAGAGCCTTCGGGCCATAGCCATATCCCCTCGACATATCTGCAATACGTAAATCGAACAACGGAATCTCATCTTGCAAGTCGTAAATTTTTACGATTCCTACTTTTTCTTCGGCGTCATTTTCCACCCAGAACGTTTTCACTTCGTCCGACTCATAGCCGCCCTCTTCAATCGTCTTTTCAATTAAATGACGTCCTGGATCAGAGTTGCCGTGGTAAGGCCACGTATTAGTTGTCATGAAATGAATAAGTTGCTCCTGCTCTTCCATTGTCCACTCTTTTAAATACATTAGAATTCGCCTCCGTATAGAACCTACTTACTTATGAACGCGCAGCAATCGCAACGAGTTCAGCACAACGAGTAGCGTGGCACCCATATCCGCGAAGATGGCAATCCATAATGTCAGCCAGCCGGGAATGATAAGAAGCAATGCTATAATTTTTAAGCCTAATGCAAACATAATGTTTTCCTTGATGATGCGCAATGTTTTTCGGCTTAATTTTATTGTATAAGGTAGTTTTCCTAAATCATCTGCCATCAGGGCAATATCTGCTGTTTCCAATGCAGCGTCTGTACCCGCTCCCCCCATTGCTATCCCAACGGAAGCTGCAGCTAAGGCAGGTGCGTCATTGATGCCGTCTCCAACCATGGCAACACGACCATATTGGTCACTCAATTGCTTAATCGCTATCAACTTATCTTCTGGCATCAACCCTGCGCGTACATCCGTAACGCCGAGCTCTGCAGCAATCGCCTCAGCCGTTACCTGATGATCACCTGTCAGCATGACTGTATGACGAATCCCTATACTTTTCAGTTGTTTAAGGACGTCACGACTTTCCGCGCGTATAGGATCCGCCACGGCTAGCAGGCCGCTAAATTTAGTACCTGTTACAATCGCCATGACAGACTTACCTTGACGTTGAAGAGTTGCCGCTTGCTGTAACATTGATTCTGGCAATGCAGAAAGTTCCTGTGCCCAGCTTATGCTGCCAATATAGGTCGTCATGCCATCAATTTCAGCATAGGCGCCTTTTCCGGTAACGGATTGGAAATTGGACACATCGACTTTCTGTGCGCCATGTTGATGCGCATAATCGACGACCGCTTTCGCAAGAGGATGTTGTGACATTGATTCAACTGCTGCGATTGCGCTTAACAATTGCTCTTGAGCAACTTCTTCACTTACGATAAAATCTGTTACTTCCGGATACCCTTTCGTTAATGTTCCGGTTTTATCGAACGCAATAACGTCAAGCCTTCCTGTTTCTTCGAGATGGATACCACCTTTAATCAGCACGCCTTGACGTGCTGCATTACCAATCGCAGTGACAATCGCAACTGGGGTAGAAACAACAAGTGCACACGGACAACCGACAACGAGTACTGCAAGACCTTGATAGATCCACACACTCCAATCCCCACCAAGCAATGGGGGTAGTATGGCTACGAGAATGGCAACCACGATGATTGCAGGTGTGTAGTATTTCGCAAATTTATCAACGAACTTTTGCGATGGCGCTTTTTCTGCCTGCGCATCCTCAACAAGATGGATGATTTTCGCAATTGTCGTATCACCAACAAGCTTCGTAACCGTTACTTCAAGTGCACCTTCTTCATTGAGCGTACCCGCGAATACATTATCACCGGATGTTTTCACAACCGGGATGGATTCCCCTGTAATCGCTGCTTGATTGACTGTAGATGAACCCGTTAGGACAGCACCATCCATAGCAATTTTCTGACCTGGTTTTACGATTAGAATATCGCCGACGATAATATCTTCTGTCTGAAGCTCCACAAACGCATTCCCGCGTTTTACTAAAGCGGAAGGCGGTGCTATATCCATCAATTGACGGATGGATTGCCGTGCTTTATTCATTGAATAGGCTTCCAACGCTTCACTTACAGCAAACAAGAAGACAACAACCGCACCTTCACGCCATTCACCAATGATTGCAGCCCCAATAATAGCAATCGTCATCAGGGTTTTCATATCGAATTCAAAACGGACCAGATTTCGCAGTCCCGTTTTAAAGATGCCCATTCCACCAATTACAATGGCGATTGCGAATAAAGTTATGGCCGCTGGATGCGTTTCTGTATAGCGAAACGAGACAACCATCCCTATTAATAAGAACAGCAGTGAAAAAAGCGTGACAAGATTTTCTTTCCGTTTAAAGATAGATGTTTTCGGCTCAATTTTCTTATTTTGAAGTGGGACAACTTTAATGCCATCAAATGCACCTGCAGCTTCGAGATCTTCAATCGTTGCGCTACCGCTGAACGCTAATTTTGATGCGCCAAAGTTCACTTGTGCATCCTCAATAGAAGGCAGACTTTTAACGTTTTTTTCAAACTTCATCGCACAACTGGCACATGTTAGATTCTCCAACCTGTATTCTTTCTTTTCAACCGTTGCCATGCCCAACACCCTCTATCGTATGCTCATGTGCGACTTTCACGAGTTGATGGACGTGATCGTCTGCGAGCGAATAGTAGACCATTTTTCCTTTTTTCCTTGATTTAGCAAGTGCTTGTTGGCGTAAATAACGTAAGTGATGGGAAGCAGTCGCGACGGAAGAACCAATCACTGCCGCAACATCGCATACACACATCTCTTCCTCCAGTGTCAACGAAAAAGCAATTTTTAATCTTGTTTCATCTGCCAATGCCTTAAATATTGCGACCGCCGCCCCCATGTCAGGGAGCGCCTTTTGCACACGACTCACAACTTCTTCATGAACCGTGGTCACTTCACAAACTTCTTTTACCGTCATATTCACACCTCATTCAAATGGTTGTTTGATTAACTTTAGTATATGCAATCCCTTTTGCAATTGCAAGGCTAATCAAACAGCGGTTTGAATATGTAGTTTCCCTTTTTGTTAATTCTGAAATAAAGGGTTTAAGCAGATAGATGTAGAACATTTATACTTACTAACAACGTAACTTTACATAATCAGGCACATGAAAGAAGGGATTCCGATGTATAAACGAATATTAGTCGCGGTCGACGGCTCAGTAAATTCGCACCGCGCAGCCAAACACGCCGCTCAACTTGCCTCGTTATGTCCAGAAGTGGCCGTTGAACTTCTCTATATCCTTGAGTTTGACCGAACACGTTCAGATGTAGTCGATAATGCCAGCAGTGATGATCTCCATATCGATCGCAAGCAGCGACTTATCCCTATTGAAGAGGCTTTTGAGCAGTTCAAAGTTCCCCATAAGCTAGTCATCAAACACGGTGACCCTGGCCCCATCATCGTTCATTTCGCCAATAGCGGTGAATTCGACCTAGTCGTTCTTGGTAGCCGGGGTCTGAATACATTTCAGGAAATGGTGCTTGGAAGTGTCAGTCATAAAGTCGCGAAGCGCGTGACAGCACCGGTTTTGATCGTTAAGTAAAGAAGCTTCTTGCAATGGTAAAAATAATGCCCGAGTTTACTAGAAATAGTAGAAATTTACCTGTGTTTTCAAAGTTTCAACACGTAAAAAGCGGGGCGCATTAGCGCTTCGCTTTTAATTTCAACGCATATCCATCTTTAGCGTCCCCATCCAAAACAGTTTCATGGTAATTCCCTGTCACCAAGGCACCTGGTTCACCCGCGTAAGCGTCGCGCAACATTTTGTCGGTAGTTGCCCCTTTCGCCGGTAGAAGCTTATAGACGTCCTCTGGCACCACTGCAATAAGTATTCCAATTAGCTAATTGTTCCAACAAAAAAGGACGGACCAGCCACTACTGGCCGGTCCCATCCTCTTCTATTTTATCTTTATGCAAAACCTCATACAATTCATCCTCAGTAGAAATATCCGCTAGCTTCACATTCGACCGATAAGCCGCTCGGACAATCAAATGCCCGGCAACAGGTGCCGTTAGAAAGACGAAAACAATTCCCAAAAGAAGGCGTACACTTACGAAATGTTGACTGAACAAAAAGTAAATAAAAGCACCTGACAAAGTTAACAAGACGGCAAGCGTCGAACTTTTCGTCGCTGCATGCGATCTAGTGTAAACATCAGGCAGCCGAAGCAATCCAAAGACACTAATTACGCTCGCAACTCCGCCTGTCAATATCAGAAATGCGCCTACGAATTCACCTATCGTGCTTACGTTCAACGATAACACCCCTCTCAATGAATTTTGAGAAGGCGATTGTACCGATGAACGATAGAATCCCTAGTATCAGAATGACTTCTAAAAATGCTTTCGTGTTCATCACTACTGAAATGACGGCTATCATAGCGATCAAGTTTACACCTATCATATCGAGCCCGATAACACGGTCCGGCATCGAAGGACCGAGAATGATTCGTATGACAGCTATTGCAATCGTTAACGAGAATAATACGAGCGAAGTCGTCAGCATTGCTTGAATCATCAGCGGGTCACCTCCATGATTGCTCTTTCAAAGTTATGCAGTTGCATCAAAAGTCCATCACGGGACTTTTCGACATCCATCGCGTGGATATAAAGAACATTCCCTTCAGGCGACACTTCCATGACGACAGATCCAGGGGTCAATGTCAGTAGCAGCGATAGCATTGTCACTTCTGAATCGCTCTCCAAAACGGTTTCATATTTGAATATGCCTGGTTTAATTTTTAATTTCGGGCTAAGAATTTGTTTCAACACGACGATGCTCGATTTAGTCAGCTCTGATATGAAAATGAACAGCAACTTGATTGTCGCGTATAAACGGCGCAAGTAAAACTGTGTTCCGAAGAACCGGTGCATGAAAAATATGATTCCAGTCCCGACCAGGAAGCCGGCAAAGAAAGTCGTAAATCTCAACTCATCTTCATCCATCAAAAGCATCCAAAGAAAAGCTATAAATAAATTTAACAGTAACTGGGCTGGCATTAACCTTCACCTCTTCTTTCCGGCCAATGAACGAGGACCTTCTCTTCAATCAACTATCACTATTCAAAACTGCGTCTATATAGATTTTAGGATTCATCAGCGTATGGGCAGCATCGGTTACATATGGCGCAAGCCCCTCTGCTCCAACTCCCAGTGCAATTGTCAATATCCCAAACAGGACCATTGGAATAAGCATCCCTTTTTTAAGTGGCACATCGTCATCTTCATTGATAATCGTTTCACCCCAAAAGCAATTCAGGAAAATACGCAGAAGTGAATACAAAACGAAAATACTTGATAGGAACGCAATTGCGAGCAAGACAAACGCACCCGCCTCAATCGCTCCTTGTCCAACGTACACCTTCCCTATGAACCCACTAAGCGGTGGAATTCCGGCGAGCGACAGCATAGTGATGAAAAACAGCCAACCAAGCAATGGATAGTTGCGAATCAACCCACTCATATTTTGAATCCTTGCCGTTCCAGTCAAGTAGATCATCGTCCCCGCGATAAGGAATAACAAAGCTTTAATGATCATGTCATGGATCAGATAATAAATAGACCCTTGAATCGCAACTTCTGTTGAAACAGCAAGGCCAACGAGTATAAACCCGACGGCAATGACGACGTTATAGGACACAATCTTCCGGATATCATTGTAGGCGATTGCACCAATACTTCCACCAATCATCGTGATTGCCGCCATAACGCCAATCATTAAATGCGTAACAGCCGGCTCGTGATAAAAGATGAGCGTGAACACGCGGAACATTGCATAGATACCGACTTTAGTAAGCAACGCGCCGAACAAAGCCGCAACTACTGTCGGTGGTGCACTGTATGACCCTGGCAACCAGAAGTATAGAAGAAGTCCGGATTTCAAACTAAATACAATAAGGAATATTATGCTAATCACCGTCAATAGTGGCCCTTGCCCGACTTCAGCAATACGTACCGATAGATGCGCCATATTAAGCGTCCCTACCGTACCGTACAAGTACGCGATTCCAACAAGGAAAAACCACGATGACAGTACATTGATAGCTATGTATTTAATTGATTCGACGAGTTGAACCTTCCTGCCCCCAAGTGTAATGAGCACATAAGAAGATAACAACATCACTTCAAAACAAACGAATAAGTTGAATAAGTCACCCGTTAGAAACGAACCATTAACACCTGCAATAAGGAAAAAGACGAACGGATAAAAGAACATATTCTCATGCGCTCGGCCAATTGACGAGAACGCATAGATCAAGAGGATTCCTGTTACAAGCACTGTCGTCAATACAAGTAGCATAGAGAATGAATCCGCCACAAATGATATTCCGTAGGGTGGCAACCAGCCCCCAAAATCGAGCCGTAAAATACCGTCCGACTGAATCAGGTTCAAAATAGTAACACTGACCGCTACGGTTGCTGCGATTGAAACAAGACTGAACACCCGCTGAACCAGCACATAAGGCCGGAGAAATACAAGTAAAATCCCTGTCAATAAAGGAATAATCATTGGCATAACTAGTATATTATTCATCTTTGAACCCTCTCAATGCATCGAGATTGTCCGAACCCGTTTCTTTGTATGTTCGATATGCAAGCACCAGTAAAAAGGATGTCACTGCGAAACTGATCACTATTGCAGTCAATATAAGTGCCTGTGGAAGAGCATCCGTATAACTTTCTGCATTTTCGCCTAGCAGTGGAACTGCCCCTTTTTTCAGCCCACCCATCGTCATCAATAACAAATGAACAGCATGCGACAGGATAGCCGTCCCTAAAATAACCCGAACCAAGCTTTTAGATAGCAGCAAGTAGACAGCGACCGTTACAAGCACTCCAACGAGTATCGTTATTAACGTTTCCATCAGCTACACATCCTCACTAATACTTAAAATAATCGTTACAACAACACCGACAACAGTCAGTGCAACCCCTGCCTCAAACAGCATAACCGTTGATAATTCTGTTGCCCCAAACACGGGCAGGTTGAAATAACTGGCCGTCTGTGTAAGAAATGATGCTCCAAATAGGACTGATCCTAAACCTGTTCCGACTGCAAGTAATACGCCAAACGCCGCGACCTTCTTGAAATCGAACGGGATGCCCTTATGGACCGTTTCGATATCGAACACCAAATAGAGAAGAACGAAAGCGGAAGAAAGGACGAGACCGCCAATGAATCCACCTCCCGGATTATAGTGACCCGAAAGGAACAATTCCACGCCGAACGTCAAAATGATGAAGACAACAATCTTCGTTACTGTCTGTAAAATGACATCATTAATCTTCAACGTCCTCGTCCCCCTTTCCAGCCTTCAGCTTGATCAATGTAAACACTCCGATACCGGCGATGAAAAGTACAACTACTTCAAGCATCGTATCGAATGCACGGAAGTCACCCAAGATCGTATTGACGATATTCTTTCCTCCCGCCAACTCATAAGCATTTTCAAAGTAGACGGAAATCGACTCAAACATCTTATTACCTTGTACGACAAGTGCAAGTACTGTGACAACCGTTCCGACTGAAATCGCAATGATACCTTTGAAGACTTTTAATGATCGAGTCGATTTCTCCTTGCTCCATTCTGGTAAGAAATAAAAGCATAATAGGAATAACGCAGTCGTCACAGTTTCTACGATAATTTGCGTCAATGCCAAATCCGGTGCTCGGAACACAACAAAAAGAATAGCAATCGAATAACCGAGAACACCATTTAGCAGGATCGCCGTCATACGAGATTTCGCGAAGATGATAGCAATACTGGCGCCCATCATTACGAAAATGATGATGTACTCGCTAATCGTGATGGGAGCATCATTAGATAAGTCGATTGAAAAACCGCCAGTCCATAACAGACCGCCACCAACAGTTAGGATGAAAAACACAAATATATAGACAAGATAATCCCTGAGATATCCCGTCATATAAGTCCGCGTCAAGAAAGATGAAGTTTTTTCGGTCTGCGTTAACAAGCCGTTATACATGGAATCGAGATTCCAGCGCATCGGTGCAAGCGAGTAAATCCCGCGCCAATAACGGAGGTAGATGTATAACAATGCGCCCACCGCGATAACACCAATTGTCATCATGATAGGTGCATTAAAACCGTGCCAAGCCGCTATATGTGGAACAAGACCTTCCGCACCTTCAAACGGAGGATAAACAGCTGTCATTGCAGGGCCCAACAAATAAGTGCCGACCACATTCGGGAAGAAGAAAATACCTACGACGAACAGGGCAAGGATCGACGGAGCAATAAGCATTCCAACTGGAGCTTCAAATGCTTTTCGATCAAGACGGTCCGGTTGATGTTTCCCAAGAAATGTTTGAAAAACAATAATCATGCTATAGACGAATGTCAACACGCTTGCAACCCAAGCAACGACAGGCAATAAGCTTCCCATCAGCGGCCCCATTGCGAAAATGTCGAGATTACGTACATTCAGTACGGATTCGAAAAACATTTCCTTACTAAGAAAACCATTAAACGGCGGTAATCCAGCCATCGAAAAACTGCCGATAACAGCGATTGTAAACGTCACAGGCATCAGTGTCATCAGTCCGCCTAGCCTTCGAATATCCCGCGTTCCGACTTGATGATCGACAATCCCAACAACCATAAAGAGAGCACCTTTGAAAGTAGAATGGTTAATAAGATGGAACAAAGCGGCGAATGTCGCCTGTGTATAAATAACCGAGTCCGCGCTGTAGCCCTCGTTAAGCGCCGCTGAACCTAGGCCGAAGAGGCTCATAATTAGACCAAGTTGGCTGATTGTCGAGTACGCGAGCAACGCCTTCAGATCTGTTTGCCGAACTGCATTGACGGATCCCCAGAACAACGTAAATATCCCCACGCCAGTGACTGTATAAAACCACACCGCCTCGCCGCCAAATACAGGTGTGAAGCGTGCGACAAGGTAAATCCCCGCCTTAACCATTGTAGCGGAATGTAAATAAGCACTGACCGGGGTCGGCGCTTCCATGGCATCCGGCAGCCAGATATGAAACGGAAACTGGGCTGACTTCGTAAATGCTCCAAGCAAAACGAGTAGCATCGCCGGCAAAAACAAACTTTCATTTGTATATTGACCAATCGTCGCGATAATTTCGCGCACACTGTATGAGCCTGTCATTGTATATAGCATGATGAAACCAGCAAGCATCCCGACGCCGCCAGAGACAGTGATGAGCATTGATTTTTGCGCACCGTATCTGGACTTTTTCCGGTGGTACCAAAATGCGATTAACAGAAACGATGAAATACTCGTCAATTCCCAAAAAACATATAGCACCATTATGTTGTCTGACAAGATAACACCAAGCATCGAGCCCATGAACATCAAAAGATAAACATAAAAACGCCCTAATGCTTCGCGTTCAGACAAATAGTATATGGAATAGAGAATTACGAGGCTCCCGACTCCGGTAATTAGAAGTCCAAAAATCATACTGAGACCATCTAGATAAGTCGTAAAATTGATCCCAGCAGAATCAATCCATTTAATCGTATGTATATATGTTTTACCTCCTGCAACGGCGGGAATGAAACTGGCAAGATAGATGAATAGGGCGAGTGGAACGGACATGACAAACCACCCGATACTGCGACTCCGAACCCTTTTATAAATGAACGGGACAAGTAGAGCAGCCAAAAACGGGATAAAAATAGCTATCGTTATCGCCAACAAATGCAAACCTCCAATACTAATCAATTAAAGTAGTCGTATTAAACCGCCTAAAAATATACAAACATACACAATCCATATTATGTTAGGTTTGTAAAACTTCATTATTATATAGGGCAAACTTGACCTTCATCGTGACTGACGGGATAATAGGGAGCTGTAGATAAAAGAAGTAGGGGAAACTCAATGAGTTTATACAGTAAATTATACACTATTACCATACTCTTAACACTTTGAAGCATTCGCACCTTGTCATATGTTGCGTTTTCATATATAATTGCTTGGTTTTCAAACAGTATTAAACTTCTATCATGAATTCGACTAAACAAAATATAGTTAAGAGGTGACTACCGTCATGGGCAAAGTAAAAGGTCGTATGGACGAGAGTATTCTCGTTTGTGTCTACTACGGTCCAAATGGTGAACGTCTCATTAGACGCGGACATAAAATTGCAACAATCATGGATTGTCCAATGTATATTTTAACAGTAGATCCGCTTCCTTATGATGAATTCGACGCAGAAAAATCCGAATATGTTGATCGCTGGAAAGAACTCGCTGAAGAGCTTGAAGTAGAAGATTTCATAATCCGAGATAATGAAAAACGGTCTTCCGCCAAAGTTATTAAGGAAGTAGCTCATACACATAACATTACCCAAATCGTTCTTGGGCAAACTGCTCAAAGTAGATGGGAAGAGATTACGAAAGGCTCGTTCATGAACGTATTGTTACGAGAAATCACTTTCGTTGACTTCCATGTCGTTTCTGTCGATCGTGCTATCAGAGACGAGATTGACGGCTTGTTCGAAAAAGGCGTACGTGCATACTTAGTCGAAGACAATAACGGTTTCCACGTCAACTTCACGCTGTCAAAAGAAGTTCGTTTTGAAGGTATTTTCTTCAAAGAAGTTGGGACTGACTTTAACAACGGAATCTTCAAATTCATGAACAACAACAAAATGTGCCAAGTTCATATTACAGATGACCAGGTGACCGACCCTTCCCTGCTTACTTGTAAAACTACTTAATTGTAAATAAAAAACAAAAGCGCAAGCACCTGTTCAGCCCCGATAAGCGCTGGAAGGCTTGAAGATAAAGGCGCTCTTTGCCTTTATCAGCAATACTGAAGCGACTCGAGGGGCTAGGCGCTGGAGCCTGGACGTAAAATCACTTCGTTATAACTTATCCACAGTTAGAGATTTTACAATTTCCTAGTTAGCAAAAAGCGGATGGCCCATTAAATGGGCCATCCGCTTTTTGTTAATCTGTTATTTCTTCGCCTACTATTTTCACTTCAAGTTCTAAGTCGACATCAAATCTTTTTTTCACTTCAGCTTTCACCATGTTAATTGTCTCGATGTAATCCGATGCTGTTGCATTGTTTTTATTGATGATGAAACCGGCATGCTTCAATGATACTTCTGCACCGCCATGCCCTTTTCCTTGAAGGCCACAATCTTGAATAAGTTTGCCTGCAAAATAACCCGGCGGTCGTTTGAATACACTTCCTGCTGAAGGATACTCAAGCGGTTGCTTTGATTCGCGCTGGAAGGTTAAGTCCGCCACTTTTTCATTAATGACATCTTGATCGCCTGGCACAAGTTGAAAATCTGCTGAAAGAACATAGTAGCCCTCTTGCGATATAATACTCTTCCTGTAACCAAGCTCTAGTTCTTCTTTCGAAAGAACTAACCGTTCGCCTGCTTTCGTCAATACTGTTGCCTGCACAATTATATCTTGTATCTCTCCGCCATACGCACCGGCATTCATTGCCATTGCGCCCCCGATGGAGCCCGGAATTCCACAGGCAAATTCGATACCTGACAGTGTAGTCGCTACCGCACGTTTTGAAACATCAATGATTAGTGCCCCCGCCTCGGCATGCACAAGTGATCCTTCGATCCTAATCGCATTGAGTCGTGACAAATGAAGGACAATCCCCCTCACACCGCCATCTCTGACGACCATATTCGATCCATTGCCAAGTAATAGTAGCGGAATTTCATTTTCATATGCATAACGAACCGTCGCTTCTGTTTCATCTATAGTTCCAGGAATAACAAGAAGGTCTGCAGTTCCTCCGAGTTTTGTCATCGTATATTTACAAAGTGGTTCGTCTATTAATAATGTACCTTGTGTTATTTTTTTCTGAAGTTCTTCAAACCATTGATGTTTCGACATCAACATTCAATCCTTTCACAATCAATTACATCTCGGCGTAATTGCGTCCCAATTTTGAATTTCGCTTATGCCTGCAGGACGCAGGTATGCAACCTTTCAAAATTTGTGACATCCGCCGGAGGCTTAACAAGGAGGAATTGAACTTCATTCCTTCCCAATCAGCAGTGAGTTTGCACCCCAACTGATTTAAACGTATTTTTGCATACATCCCACCACTTATAGTAGTGAGGGACTTCTGCTAAATCAAGATAAAGCTTTTCATCTTAATAGTATGCTTGCAAACTTTTATTTTGACAAGGTATTCTTATTAGAACGAAGGTCTTACTATTGCCTTTATTCAAATAAAGTATAATTAAATACCTTGACTTCGAGATACTTATCAAATATAGTAAGAACATAACTTATTTAGAGAGGATGTTTTTTCATTGACAAAATGGACAGTAGACGCATCACATACAGGCGTTGGTTTTTCAGTTAAGCATATGATGATTTCTAAAGTAAGAGGACGTTTTACAGGTGTAGAAGGTACAATCGAAGGGAATCCTGAAGATTTGACGGGCGCTAACATCAACTTCACAATCGATGCTTCAACAATTCATACAAACAGCGAAGATCGTGACAACCACCTTCGTTCTGCTGATTTCTTCGATACGGAAACATTCCCGACAATCACATTTGTTTCAACGGATATTGCTAAAAAAGGCGGCACTACATATGACGTTACTGGCGATATGACAGTGAAAGACGTAACTAAAAAAATCACATTCAATGCTGAGTATGAAGGTACAGGTAAAAACCCTTGGGGCGTAGACGTAGCTGGTTTCGAAGTCGAAGGGAAAATTTCAAGAAAAGAATTTGGTCTTACATGGAACCAAGCGCTTGAAGCAGGCGGCGTTCTTGTAGGCGACGATATTAAAATTACAATCGACTTACAAGCAAACCCAGCTCAATAAAGAAAAGCGATAGGCTCCGTTTACAAATGAACGCGGCCTACATCCTGCTGGCCCCCGATAGCCAATTCACTTATGATCAAGGGGTTGGTGACTGTAGTATAGACAGTAATAAGTGAATAACAAAATCGGCTACGCGATCATTATGATCACGTGGCCGATTTTTTATTTCTTTTGATTAAGCTTCTTCCGCAGCTTGTCGGAGTGCATTTGCAAATGCTTCCGCCGGCTGTGCTCCTGAAATCGCATATTTGCGATTAATAACAAAAAACGGAACACCTTTCACACCGATTTGCTGGGCTTCTGCGATATCCATTCTTACATCATCTGCAAACTCATCAGAATCGAGAACTGCTTTCGCACGGTCACGAGAAATCCCTGCTTCTTCGGCAATGCGAAGCAACACGTCTTCTGTACCAATCTTTTCACCGTCAATGAAATAAGCTTTCAGTAAACTTTCCGATACAGTCTTATCGAAACCTTCCTGTTCAGCAAGTTTTGCTAGACGATGTGCATTAAATGTATTTGCTGGTGTCATAACGTCAAAATTATAGTTCAGTCCAACAGTTTTTGCCTGGTCCACTACGTTATCAGTCATCTTTTTCGCTTCTTCCACACTCATGCCATATTTCTTCGCAAGACTATCTTTTATCAGCGTATCGGACACTGCTGGCGAATTCGGATCAAGCTCAAATGCTTTAAAAACCACTTCGGCCTTTTCTCCGAGGCCAGTCTGCTCTAACGCCTCTTCTAATCTACGCTTTCCAATATAACAAAACGGACAAACATAATCTGACCATATTTCAATTTTCACTATTTCCAACCACCTTCCGTATCTTTATTTTAAATTTAATCAAAGAAGGGAACAATGAATATGCTTACTACTATTTCAAGCAGACTTGACGGAGGTTATTTTATGTCCAATTCATTATGGCTTAGTACTGCATATCCACGTGAATCGTTTCCTCAACTTGATGGCGATATCCGATGCGACGTTTGCATCATCGGGGGAGGCCTTAGCGGAATTGCCAATGCCTATTTTTTAGCAAAGGAAGGGAAAGACGTTATCCTTCTTGAGAAAGATACTATTCTAGCGGGTGCGACGGGCAACTCAACTGGGAAACTGACTGCCCAACATGATTTTGTATACGCAAAATTACTGAAACAGTTTGGACGAGACAATGCAAAAATGTATTTTGATGTGAATGAAGAAGCTGTTCAGTTTGGGAAATCTATTGCAATAAAAGATGAATTAAGATCAGCAGATTCCATTCTTTATTCCCAATCTAAACTTGGTACTGATTTACTCCGTTATGAAATGAACGCATACAAGGAACTTGGCATCCCCGGTGAACTTGGACTGAATTCTGAATTACCGATTCAGATTGATGCAACGCTTACTTTGAATAACGAAAGTCAGATTCATCCTGTGCGATTCGGACAACATCTTGCGCAGCTTGCAGTTGAAGCCGGCGCACGGATTTACGAACAATCGGATGTAATCTTAATGGACTTGAAAAAGCGTCTCCTTTCCATGAAATCTGGACACGAAGTCCAATTCACTGAACTAGTACTATGTACACATTATCCAATTGAAGCACTACGCGGGCTCCAAATCGCAAAGTTGTCCGTCAATCGATCCTATATCGTCGCAGCAGACGGTGATATGCCACTCCGTGGACAATATATTGCAGTCGATGAACCAAATCGGTCAATGCGGACAGCACAAATTGATGGAAAAACATTTTTTCTGCTGTCCGGTGAAAATCATCGGGCAGGGACAGAAAGCGATACGCAGATACATTACAACCGACTCTACACCGATTTGCAAGAGATCTATAACCTTTCTACTTTGACACATGGCTGGTCCGCACAAGACCCGCAGACACCCGATTTGATTCCCTACGCGGGGGTTATTTCCTCTAGCATGCCATACGTCTATTTGAGTACGGGCTATCGAAAATGGGGATTATCGAACTCAATGGCGGGCGCACGGATTATCAGTGATTTAATTGTTAGAAAAGAAAACCGCGCTTCCCGACTTTATGCTCCTGATCGAACCGGATTTGGTTCATTTTTATTGCAAGCTATCAAAAGTACTGGACTTTTTTTAAAAGATTTCACTGACGGTCATCTTACTCGCACGGACTCCCCCATCTGTACGCATATGGGCTGCCGAACAAGGTGGAATGCCGGCGATGAAACTTGGGATTGCCCATGTCACGGCTCACGCTTTCGGAAAGATGGATCTGTCCTCGAAGGACCTGCGACGAAGCCGCTTAATTTGAAATAGTGTATGAAGAACCGAGACACCGTTCAATCCCGTCCGTAATAAAAACAAAAATAGGTCGCAATCCACCTCACTGGCGGACTGCAACCTTTTTCAATTCACTTCATTTCAATGCTTCAGTCAACACGGGGACTATTTGCATCTTGCGGGAAACGACACCTTTCAATGTTGCCGTGTTGTTCACAAGCGTAACATTGAATGCCGCGCTAGCACGTTCTGCTTCTTTACCAAGTGCCAAAACGATTGAGTCGTTGTTCAAAATATCCGTTACAACGAATAAGAACAGATCGAGTCCTTTTTCAGCAATGACACGGTATAAAAGATCTTCCAAATCTGCTTGACGATTCATAACATCATTGATATCAATTGCATTCACTTGTGCAATTTCAATCTTCACTTCATTGATGCCAAATTCTTTCGCATCAAGTTTCACAAGGTCTTCGAGCGTTTTACCACTCAAATCAGCACCAGCCTTCAACATAGCCAGTCCATATTTTTGTGCATCCACGCCTGTGATAGCAATCAATTCTTCAACTGCAGCACGGTCTTGGTCTGTATACGTTGGTGACTTGAACAATAGTGAATCCGAAATAAGTGCAGATAGCATTAGGCCAGCAATACTTTTCGGAATCTCAACACCGTTTTCCTTATATAGTTTGTTTAAAATCGTTGCCGTACACCCTACAGGCTCTGCACGATAATAAAGTGGATCGTTTGTTGCAAAGTTAGCAATTCTATGATGATCAACAACTTCGATTACTTGAACATCATCAATGTCATCCACGCTTTGCTGTTTTTCATTATGATCGACAAGAATGACTTTCGCTACTTCCGGCGCGGCTTTCTCGATTAGACGTGGTGCTTCGATACCAAAATAATCAAGCGCATAAGCCGTTTCATTCGTTATATCGCCTAGTCTTACTGCTTCAGCATTCATTCCTAATTGCTGCTTTAAATATGCGTAACTGATTGCCGATGAAATTGAATCGGTATCAGGATTTTTATGTCCTAAAACAAAAACTTTTTCCATGAAAAATAGCCCCCTGCTTTTTATATTCTTTTTCATTTTATCATAATGGCCGGTCAAACAAAATCGCTTTGAGCTCATCTTTATTAACGATAAAATCCGCCACTGTATAGTTATCCAAAACTGCTAAATAAGCATTCAACGCTTCGTGCAATGCACCTTTTAATCTGCAAACCGGGGAAAGTATACAACTATTCGATTCAGAATTAAAGCATTCAACAAGATGAAAATCATCTTCCGTCCTACGAACAAGTTCTCCGACATTGATGTTTTCAGGCTCTACTTTCATCCTGATACCACCGCCACGACCGCGTATCGTTTCGATTAAGCCCATCTTCCCAAGCTCGTGCACTACTTTCGTCAGATGGTTTTTCGAGATGCTATACGTATCTGAAATCTCCTGAACCGTCGATATTTCTCCAGTCTCTTTCGCTCCGAGATATATTAAAACACGCAAGGAAAAATCTGTATACATCGTAAGACGCATAATTTCACCGCTCTTTCAGATACTATTATAACGTTTGTGTCCATATCGTGAAAGAAATGTGACTAACTATCTAACACTTCTTAAAGATGTATTTTAAATATATCTTTAGGCATCGCTATGGTATATTCTTGTATTAACAACTATGAAAGGTCGTGCTACAACATGCTATCACAAGAAACCATTGCCATTATCAAATCAACAGTACCTGTATTGGAGCAACACGGCAAGACAATTACAACTGTGTTTTATAAAAATATGTTCAAAGCTCATCCTGAACTTCTGAACATCTTCAACCACGCCAATCAATCACAAGGGCGCCAGCAAAACGCACTAGCAGGTTTGGTTTACGCAGCAGCTGCAAACATTGATAACCTTGGAGCTGTTTTACCGGCTGTCGTTCAAGTTGCGCACAAACATAAATCACTCAACATTACACCAGAACAATATCCAATCGTCGGCTACCATCTATTAGGCGCTATTAAAGAAGTATTAGGCGATGCAGCAACTCCTGAAATTATTGGTGCATGGGGAGAAGCCTATGAAGTAATCGCAGGCGTCTTCATCGGTATCGAAAAAGAGATGTACGAAAAAGCCGAACAAATGGACGGCGGTTGGAAAACATTCAAAGACTTCGTTATTGCAGAAAAAGTAATCGAAAGTGATGTCATTACATCATTCTATTTAAAACCTGTTGATGGTCAAAAACTACCTTCTTATAAACCAGGACAATATATTACGTTACGTGTCACAATTCCCGGCGAAGACTATACCTTGAATCGCCAATACAGTTTGTCACAAGCGCCTACAGATGATTTATACCGAATTTCTGTTAAACGCGAAGATGAAGTCACGCCGAACGGGAAAATGTCCGTTAACCTTCATCGAGAAATGAATGTCGGCGACACGGTAGAAGTAAGTGTTCCTGCTGGTGTATTCCATCTTGATGTGGAAAGCAAAAATCCAGTGACACTTATCAGCGGTGGTGTTGGTATCACACCAATGATGAGCATGTTTGAGTCAATTGCCAAAAACACACCAGAACGGCCGGCCGCATTCTTGCATTCCGCACGTACACGTAAGCATCAAGCATTCGATGCAAAATTACGCTTGTTGAATGAATCCATGCCCGCTTCAACTTATGCTGTGCTGTATTCAGAAGAAGGGGATGGCTTCATCAACCGAGATTTCCTTGCTGCTAACGTCATTGAAGGCAGCGACATCTATGTTTGTGGACCAACGCCTTTCATGCAGGCCGTCATTAAAGATCTATATGCAATGGGTATTTCAGAAGAAAAAATAAAATTCGAATTCTTCGGTCCTGCAGAAGAGCTAGAACTTGTAAATGCATAATTTGTCACACCTGACTGAATTTAAGAAATGTAACCAGTGAATAACTTGATTAACCACTGGGCGCTACTTGTATAGTTGCGCTTTTGGATTGCTATAGATTGAATGACTTCTATACGATTACCGAGATGTCTGGATATGCAGGATGCGACTTCGTCGCATCCTGCATATTTTTTCGGTAATCGTATGGTGGTCCTTCATCCGTCGCGCTCCAAATGCATTAGTACACAGCGTGCTGATGCTTTTGGGGACGAAAGAATAGCATGCTTTTTACCTGGAGAAAAGCCGCCAAAGATGCAATTTTGGCGGCTGATACTTTCTTTATGGTTTTTCCTTTTTTATTTTAAAGATGTGTCGCTTTTATAAGGCATCACATGATTAGATGTATACTCTTTGCTAAAATAAGCAAGCCCTTCTCACCAGTATTTTATGCAAGTAAATAGTTAATCAACAGAAGTGCTAATTATCAATCTGCAAAAAAGCCGTCATCCCAGTTGGATGGCGGCTTTTCTTTGTTCGATTTTAGCTATATAATCAATGGCTAACTTGTTGAACATTTCTGGTTGGTCGATATTGCAGACATGTCCTGACTTTTCTATTTTTATGAATTCAAATCCTTTATTTTTACGGACAACTTCCTCAATCGGGGGGATGAAAAGATAATCTTCCTCACCCATCAAGAATAATGTTGGTATGTCCGTTGTCGAAGCTTGTAAGCGAGTCAAGTATGGATTGATTAGCTTAGTAAGAGAAAACCATCTAATGAATTCCTTCTGATATACCTTTTTAGCTTCGTTGACGAAAGCCATCCGCGATTCTTCATGCTGTTTACGCGGCATAATAATATAAGCGAATAATTTATAAAGGAGCATATAAGGGACAAAACGCTTTACTGCACGCCCTCCCAATAATAATAACTTTGTTCGAATATCAAAACGGATAATCGCCCCACCAAGAATAAGTGAGTTTACACGTTGTGGGAAATTATCTGCCATTGTTTGAGCGACGATCGTACCAAGTGACATGCCGATAACATGCGTGTCTTTTATGCCGACTTCGTCCAGCACTTCAATTACTTCCCTTGAGATATCCGTAAATGTATCCCCTTTTTTCCACATTCCACCGGCAGATTGTCCATGTCCTCGAAGGTCAATTAGGAGAACGTTATGCTGTTTCCTAAATTCCCGGATTTGCTTGAACCAGACGGAAGAACTACCGCCTGCGCCATGTATGAATGTCACCCAAGGTGTTGTCGGGCTAATTTCGTAAGTTCGATAGTGAAGCAAGCTGTTCACCCTTCCAAGTTAACTATGTCCATTAAACCATTTTTTATAGAATCAATTCAACCCAAATGCGTGTATATACGCCCTATTCCCTGAAGAATCGACTTCTTTTCGACACAAACTTTGCTAAAAAAAAGGGGCGGTCATCGAAGCTACACTTCGTGGCCGTCCCTATACTTGTTTTGAAATAGTCTTATCTGCTAGCCTTCGCAGGTAATTTGAATGATATGTAGATAAGCGCCGCGACAAGGAACAAACCTAGGTAACCAATGTACGGATAGAAATGGGCAACAAGATTTTTAAAGCCGAAAAAGCTCAAGCCAAATCCAATTATTAGTGTGATAAACACAAAACCTTTAAACCCTTTTGTACCTGCCGGGATGAAACGTGCGCCGAAAGCATAGTACATACTGACAGCCGTATTGAAAATCATACCGTACAAAATGAACGCCATGAAAGTAGCAAGTATAGGCGAAATATCGTTCATAATTGCTAACATCGGTAAATCAGCATCAGCAACAGTATCGATCCGTGAGAAGATTGCCAAGTGACTTAGCAAGATAAGTAGACCAAGACCAAGTCCGCCGACAAAACCGCCCCACGCTGCTGTTTTTTCATTTTTCTCCGCTCCACCCATGACAAGTGCCATGGAAGCACCTACTGCGATATTGAACGACACATAGTTTATTGCCGAGATGAACCAGTTCGGTAGCGTCGTCGGTACTAAAGTTGCGACTGAATCGAGCGCTGTAAATGTTGCATCCCCCATTGTCGCTATACAGTACACCGAGACACCAATGACTGAAATGATTAGAAATGGTGTAATACTGCCGATAACACCAACCACTTTATCGACATTAAGTAATATAGTTAAGAAAACCAGAACTACCATTAGTAAACTACCAACGAATGGCGGTAAACCAAACTGTTGGTTCAAATTGGAACCTGCCCCCGCTATCATAACGGCCCCAACGCCAAATAGTGTTAAAATAATTATGCAATCCACAACTATACCTAAATAACGACCACTTATTTTGTAAATAACTTCTTTATGTGATGTGGCCCGCATACGACTCCCAAGTCGAGTAAGCGTCATTCCCAGATAGGCAAACAGTGCTGTAGACACAATTGCCCCTACAATACCTAAAAGTCCGAAACTTGTAAAATATTGTAGAATTTCCTGGCCTGAAGCGAATCCTGCACCAACAATAATTCCGATGAAAGCGCTTCCCATTTTAAGTATGTTTTTCATGATGTCCCCCCAATATTTCACCACACTAAGAATTTTAACTCAACGAAATAGTCAGAAATATAACCTCGTGCGTTGTGGTACTGTTCTAACTTATCACTCTTGTGGAACCTTTTCAATAAAAAAAAGACCAGTTACCTGGACTCTTTTTTAAAAAACTATTTTCGCAACACAATTTGATAGTCAAAAGTCTTCAATTATTATCTATTAAACATTAGTTTATCAACAGTCCTTCGACATATCACAAACTATTTTTTGTACGAAATAACTTCTTCGTCCGCATATTTTGAACCCACCCATTTCAAGTCGATTTTTATCAAATTATCGCCTTTAGCATAGATTCACTTGTAGCAATAGCCGCACTTAAGGCCGATACTTTGAGACGTACGGATTATCTTTTTCATAAAAGCGCCAAGGATAATGAACGGCTTCCCCAGAATTCCCAATCCCCACCCGAGGACCCGCCATAATTTCTTCCGGTACAGCACCTTCTGCAATAAACAATGGCCCATCTGTCCAATGATGACCGTAATACTGCATTGTCACGCCAAGGGCTTTCGCTAATTTACCTGGCCCATTCGTCCAATCTTTCATTTTCAAATGAGGTCCCCTATTTGCCTGCATCAGTTCAAATCCTTCTACTGGTTCTCCAGCACGGATAAGTATTGCATGTGGTGTCCCTTCTGGTCCACCTACAACATTCATTAGGGTATGTGTGTGCATTTGATACGTATAGACGAGTCCAGCAGTTCCAAACATTACTTCTGTCCTCTTCGTTCGCCGATTGTCAAAACTATGTGCCGCCTGATCCTCAGGTCCGTGATACGCTTCCGTTTCCACAATACGAACCACAATAGTTCCTTCCGGTTGCTCGTGAACAATATATTGCCCCAGTAAATTTTTGGCCAGTTCAAGTACAGGTGCTTCAAAAAATGATTTATCTATAGGTGTATACATAGCAATCGCCCTCCACTTCAATCCTACTATGCCCTATAATTCCAATTCTAAATACCGTATACTCAAGAAAAACAGTCGATGGGATGAGATAAATATGGAAAAACTACAAACCGAAATACGTGAATTCACAAAAGCGCGCAATTGGGGTGAAAATCATGATGCTCGAAATCTTGCCATTTCAATTTCATTAGAAGCAAGCGAGCTGCTGGAACACTTCCAATGGAAATCTGGTGAGGAAGCAATCGCTCATAATAAGCAGGAAATCATGGATGAAGCGGCGGATGTGTTTATTTATCTATTGCAATTCGCTGATCTTCTCGGCATTGACTTAGAAGAAGCTGCGCGTGCGAAGATGAAGAAAAATGCCGAGAAATATCCTGTATGAATTAAGCAAACCGTTCCCAATCTTGCGGGAACGGTTTTTTGTTAAAAGGGTAAAGTATAAGGTTTTCAACCTGGAGCAGTGTCTAAGCTCCAGCGCTTTTCTCATTGTCCAGCTTCAGCGCCTAGCCCCTCGAGTCGCTTCAGTCATTAAGTTAAAGGCAAAGAAGGCCTTTATCTTAATGCCCTCCAGCGCTTTTCGGGTCTACCAAGGCGCTTGCGCTTTTCTTATTGTCCAGCTTCAGCGCCTAGCCCCTCGAGTCGCTTCAGTCATTAAGGTAAAGGCAAAGAACGCCTTTATCTTAATGCCTTCCAGCGCTTTTCGGGTCTACCAAGGCGCTTGCGCTTTTCTTATTTCTTGATTAATCCTTTTTCAATTAGGAAGTCCTTTGCAACATCTTCCGGTTTTTCTTTATCCAAATCGACGCGGGCATTCATTTTTAACATATCTTCTTCAGTGATTTTCCCTGCTAAACTGTTTAGTACTTTTTCAAGGTTGGGGAATTGCTTCAATGTTTCCTGACGGACAACTGGGGCTGCGTCATATTTCGGGAAAAAGCCCAAATCATCTTCCGTTGTTGCAAGATCGAACATCTGAATGCGGCTGTCCGTCGTGAACGCTGGAATAACATCAACATCCCCATTTTTCACTGCTTCATACATAACGTTCGGATCCAGGCTCTTTGTATCTTTAAATGTAAATGGATAAGAACTTACCATATCATCGAAACCGTCACCTTTCCGTTCATAGAAAGCATGTGGTGCGCCGAAAACCATATCTTCAGCTGCTGAAATCGCAGCCAAGTCGGAATAAGTGGATGCTTTGTATTCTTTATCCTTTGTGAAGGCCAGTGTATAACCGTTTTCAAAACCAAGCGGCTCAAGCCATGTGACTTCGAATTTATCTTCGTACCCTTTTTTCACACGGTCGAATACGCTTTCAGAACTCTCCCCCGCTTTCGATTCTTCCTTCAGGACGTCTTTCAAACCCGTCCCTGTATATTCCACGTAAAGATCGATGTCGCCTTTTTCAAGTGCTGGCGTCATGATTGCCACTTCACCTAGGCCATCTTTGTATTTCACTTTATAATCCGTTTCCGCTTCAATGTATTGACCCAAAATATGTGGCAGTATAAATTGCTCTGTCCACGGTTTTCCGCTAATAACAATTTCCTCTTTACCGCCGCATGCACCAAGTAGCAATGTCAACGAAAGCAACATAATTCCCAATCCTTTTTTCATCTTTTTTCCCCCTATCAATGTTGGACTCCTTTTGGTGTTACCTTCTTCTCTACCCATTTCAGGATAAAGTCAAAAGCGATGGCGAGTAATGCGACTGGCAGCGCCCCTGCAAGAACAAGCGCATTGTTATACGATTGTAACCCCCTGTAAATCACATCTCCCAGTCCACCTGCGCCGACGAACGTTGCAAGCGTAGCAATACCGACCGTCAGCACAGTAGCTGTCCGGATACCTGCCATGATGACAGGCAATGCAATCGGAAACTCGATTTTCTTCAAGATTTGGTTCGGGGTCATCCCCATTCCACGTCCGGCTTCGACAATCGCTTCATCGACACCTGTAAGACCTGCATATGTATTCCGTATGATTGGCAACAGCGCGTAAATAATAAGTGCAATCAGTGCGGTCTTTGAGCCAATTCCGATGAGCGGTACAAGAAAACCAAACAACGCAAGACTTGGTATCGTCTGTAAAATCGCTGCTACACCGATGATTGGCTCTGCAAAACGACGATGACGAGCAACCAGCATTCCAGCCGGTAAGGCAATGAGTATCCCTATGGCTAGTGCAACAAATGACAGGAAAATATGTTGAAGAAAAGCTTCTATAATCATGTCTGAACGACTGGTCAGCGTCTCGATAAAGTTCTTCATGACTTCACCCATTTTCCGTTATCCATTGAAGCTTGCAAGAGTGAATGATGACCAATATAACCAATCACAACTCCATCTTCCGCTATGGCAAGACGATTAGTAGGATAGGCATTCAGAACAGTAATTGCGTCATCGACTGTCAGCATCGAAGCTACTTCCCTTACTTCACCTGTCCATGTTTCATCAAAGAATTTGGCGAACTCTTTAATAGGCCTCTGACCGAAATTACGCTGCCTGTCTATCCGCTCAATTCCGATGAAGTCACGAACAAAATCGTTCGCTTGTTTTTCAATTAATTCAGCGGGTGAGGATATCTGCTCAATTTGGCCGTCCCGCATAATAACAATTACATCTGCAATGTCGAGCGCTTCGTCCATATCATGTGTTACAAATACAATTGTCTTTTTGATTTTCTTCTGTAACTTCTTCAATTCTTTCTGGAGCTGTTCTCGGCTGATAGGATCGAGTGCCGAAAAGGGCTCATCCATTAAAATAATGTTCGGGTCACTCGCAAGCGCTCGGCTAACACCGACACGCTGTTGTTGACCGCCTGATAGTTCAAAAGGATAACGTTTCTTAAATACAGCTGGATTGAGATCCACCATATCAAGTAGTTCATCGACACGTAGGGCAATTTTCTCTTTATCCCATTTTAGTAATTCAGGAACAAGTGCAATATTATCTTCAATTGTCATATGAGGAATGAGACCAATCCGTTGGATGACATAGCCGATTGAACGGCGTAGCTCCACTTCATCTCGTTCAGAAATTGGTAGCTCATCGATATAGACGGCACCTTCTGTCGGCACTTCCAGCCGATTAATCATCCGCATAAGCGTCGTTTTTCCACAGCCAGAAGGGCCAATAATGGCCGTTAACTTATGTGTAGGGATTGTTAAAGATACATTCTTCAATGCTTCCGTTCCATCCGTAAAACGTTTTGTTACATTCTCAAAGCGGATCATAGAACTCCTCCTTCTGTATTTCTTCTATCTGCTTCTCGTAATATGCGACCGATTTCCAACCAATCTGCATCTAGCGAAGGGCGATGCGATGGCCTGTAAAAGATAGATGCTGGATGAAATGTCGGCACAATCTTGTACAACTTTTTTGTCCAGTTAAATGTGGTATCTTCTAGCTCATTTAAATAGTGAATGGGTCGCTCCAACAGCTGACCGTGCAGTTCGGTTACTTTTGCCTCTTTGCCAAGTAACCGCTGCAATCCGACGTTACCAAGTGTGACGATGAGTTTCGGCTCAATGTTCGCTAATTCATAATCGAGCACTGGCGCATGTGCCAAAATTTCTTTAATTGTCGGTGGTCGGTTATATTTGCGTTCAGTTGTCGTCCCATCTCGATTATTTTTCGTCCCCCATTTATACGGTCTGCTTCGCACCGCACTTGAAATGTAGACGTCTTCACGTGTTAAACCGATCGTCGCAAGTGATTTCATCAGTTCCTTCCCCGCACGACCGATAAAGGGAATGCCATCAACCAATTCGAATTCACCAGGTGCTTCACCAATTAACATCAGCTTCGGTTTTTTGGGACCTTCTCCGTAAAGGAACCCCTCCACAGGAAAACCCGCTATCCGATCCCTGCCTAGATTCGCAATCGATTCAGGTATCCGGAACATCTGAGCACTCCCCTTCTTATATTTTCATTTTAACAAAATAAGCCTTTCCATCAAAAGGAAAGACTCTAGACTTTATTCTTATTGGCGTATTGTGTTGTTTATTTTTGGCCGGATGTTGTTTATTGGCCCAATCCTTCATTCTACCCCACTATATACGATCCCAATGCTGATTCCACACTGTTTGCAAAATTATTTCCCGCGCCCCAATCAAAGCGCATGAACATCCCCTCTGAACTGCCGGATGCGACCGCATGGACTTTCGTTTGTCCTTCTAAATTATCAATTGTCACAGTAAGAGACGCGCGGTTGCTGGACCGCATATAATACTTTTCCAACACAACGAATGTCTCAATAACATTCATTGCCGCCGCTGGTGAAATAGTTACAGTAAATTCGCGTACTGACATAATCTCATCCCCTTTATCCTTACCTCTTTTACGGATGAAGAGCGGTGGAAGTTTCATCTGGTAAAATAAAAAAGGCCTGCCCTCATTACTAAAGGCAGGCCCATCATTCATTCCAATTCCATTTGTTTTGTTTCTGTACCTAAGAAAACAACCGCTAACACACCGATTATAATTGCGCCGCAGAAGATGCTGAAAACCGTATCGAATCCATAGCCGGCAGCGAGAAGCGAACCAATGAGCAACGGTCCAAATATACCGCCAATACGACCAACCGCTGCCGCCATTCCTGATCCCGTTGCACGAATTGCAGTCGGATATTGTTCTGGTGAATACGCGTACAAAGCTCCCCAAGCACCTAAGTTAAAGAAGGATAACAGTGCACCCGAAATAAGGAGTAATTGAAGTGTTTCCGCGTTACCAAAGAACAACGCACTCGCTGCAGTTCCAAGAAGATACGTAGCAAGGACGAATTTCCGTCCTGCCCTTTCTATTAACCAAGCAGCCGTAAAATAGCCTGGCAATTGGGCGAACGTCATAATGAGTACGTATTCAAAGCTTTTGATCAAACTAAAACCTTTTAACACCATGACACTTGGCAACCATAGGAACATGCCATAGTACGAAAATACCACTGTGAACCAGACAATCCAAAGCATAAGTGTTCGTCGCGCATACTTTTTCGACCAGAGTGTTTTAATTTTTTCTATTGCTGACTGTTTAGGTTTTCCATCCAACTCAAACTTCGGTGAATCCGGTAATCTGCGTCGAAGGTAGATGGCATAAAATGCCGGCAACGCCGTAATAATTAATGCAAGTCTCCAGCCATAGTTTGGAATAACAAAGTAAGCGATTAAGGCTGCAAGCAGCCAACCTGCCGCCCAAAAGCTTTCAAGAAGAACGACAACCCGTCCCCGTTCATGCGCCGCAACACTTTCAGATACCAATGTCGACGCGACTGGCAGCTCGCCGCCAAGCCCTGCTCCGACAAAAAAGCGAAGGATTAGAAAAGCAGTAAGCGTCATCGTCAGCGCAGACAAACCGCTAGCCACAGAGAACAAGACAAGCGTCATCATAAATACGTTTTTCCTACCAATTTTATCCGCAAGCATTCCAAACCCTAATGCGCCGACTGCCATCCCAATCGAGTTGACACTACCTATCCAGCCCATCTGAGAAGGCGTCAACTGCCATTCTACTGCAAGTGCCGCGATAACGAATGACAGTATTCCGACGTCCATTGCATCGAACATCCAGCCCGTTCCTGCTAGCCCTAATAATTTATTTCTAGAAATTTCCTGTTTCGGTTTTTTCATAATTTGTCTACCCCTTGTAGTGTAGTGTGTAACTGGGTGTCTTTACACCTGTCAGTATACCTCACATATCAAATACACACAAAGGTTTTTTTACGCGACAAGCACGAGACTGACAGCCATGAAGACCATTCCAGCCATAAAACCGTAGACCGACAAATGTGCCTCACCGTATTCCCGAGCTGCCGGAAGTAATTCATCGATTGAAATGAACACCATAATGCCTGCAACAGCAGCAAAAATTACTCCGAACATAATGCCGTTCAAATAGGGCATTAAAATAAGATAAGCCACGATCGCGCCAACCGGCTCTGCCAATCCAGAAAGAAACGACAACTTGAATGCTTGCTTGCGATTACCCGTCGCAAAATAGATTGGTACAGCGACAGCTATCCCTTCTGGAATGTTATGTATTGCAACAGCGATAGCAATAGCGATTCCAAGTGTAGGGTCTTGTAATGCCGAAGTAAATGTTGCAATTCCCTCTGGAAAGTTGTGAATGGCAATAGCGAGGGCCGTAAACATGCCCATTTTTTTCAGCTTGGCATATTCAGCATCCGTCGGACCTGCATTCACGTGTTCGACACTCTTCACTTCATGCGGATTCCCAATCGCTGGTATCAGTCGATCGATAATTGCAATGAGCAGCATTCCGCCAAAAAAGCCAGCGATTGTCGCCCAATAACCATTGGTAAGGCCAAGGTCCAAAACAAGTGCATCTTTTGCTTTTACAAATATTTCGACCAGTGACACGTAGATCATAACGCCCGCTGAAAACCCAAGGGCCATCGAGAGGAACTTTGTATTCGTCCTTTTTGTAAAAAATGCAAGTAAGCTACCGATTCCCGTTGCTAGTCCCGCAAAAACAGTAAGGGCGAATGCAAACAGTACATTTCCATCCATGCATACATCTTCTTTCTATTTCTAGGTTAGCACTATTGTATGCTACGAGTTTACCTAACTTAACATCTAATCAAAAAAGAACCGATTCACTTTTCAGTGGACCGGCTCTACTTTTAGTTTACAATCCTGCTTCTACTTCTTTAATCATTTCTTTCATCGAGATAAGCCCGCCACCTGACAGGTACCAGTACTCAGCATTCAAGTAAACGATTTTATCATTCTTATAAGCATTTGTTTTCATTACTAACTCATTTTCAATCGAATCTTTTGCACTAGCGTCGCCGCCCACTGCTGCATCACGGTCTACGACGAAGAGAACATCTGGATTCGTTTCAAGGACATATTCAAATGTAATGTTTTGACCGTGTGTAGATACTTCAATTTTTTCATCCGCCGCTTTAAAACCGAATACATCATGGATCAGGCCAAAACGTGAACTTGGTCCGTAAGCACTTACTTTTCCTTCACTTCCAAGGAGAATCAATGCTTTTGAATCGTAACTTCCTGTTTTTTCTTTGATTGCAGCAATTTGCTCATCAACTTTAGCAAGCTCAGCTGTCATTTCAGTTTCTTTACCAAATATTTCTGCAATCAGTTCCATGTTATGTTTGAATGATTTCATGTAATCTGCTGTATCAATACCAACATAGACAGTTGGCGCAATTTCACTAAGTTCTTTAAATAATGGTGCTTGACGTCCAGAGATAAAGATAACATCTGGTTTTAGTGCATGAATCGCTTCAAAATCCGGCTCTTTCAAACTTCCAAGGTTCGCATACTTTTCATCCTTATATTTTGAAAGGTAAGATGGAACGTTCGATTGTGGAAGTCCTGCTACTTCAACTCCAAGTGCATCCAGTGTATCAAGAGTACCGAAGTCGAAAACGACAACTTTCTCAGGGTTTTTCTTAACTACTGCTTCACCATATTCGTGCTTGATGGTAATTGTTTCTTCTTTTCCAACTTCTACTGTTTCAGCCTCTTTATTGTCGCCAGTTGTTTTCTCTGAAGGTTTTTCTTCTTTCGTTCCGCAAGCTACTAGTAAAGCCATTAACGCAAACATCATCAATGTAATTGCAATTTTCTTCATCATAACCATCCTTTTTGTTGTAATATTTTTGTGTGATCTTTTTACTTAGGTCGCTGTCTAGACACCGGGTGCCCTTCGCTATTCTTAATTAAGAGTCGAAGTACACGCAAATGCGACAATTCGCCATTTGTTTAATCGGAATGTCCATATCATAGATTTCTTTTAATGCATCGGACGTGATAATTTCATCGGTAGGGCCATCTTTGACAACACGGCCTTCTTTCAGAGCAACAATTCTATCTGAATAAACAGAAGCAAAGTTAATATCGTGCAAAACGATGACAACGGTTTTACCGAGATCGTCAACTAGCCTTCTTAATATTTTCATGATCTGAACAGAATGCTTCATATCTAAGTTATTAAGTGGCTCATCCAATAGGATATAATCCGTGTCCTGGGCAATAACCATTGCGATGAATGCACGTTGACGTTGGCCACCCGATAATTCATCCAGGTAATCGTGCTGCATCCCCATTAAATCCATATACTCCATCGCCTGGTCGATAATTCCTACATCTTCTGCAGTCAATCTCCCTCTTGAATGTGGGAAACGGCCGAATGAGACAAGTTCACGGATTGTCAAACGAACGTTCATAAAGTTCGATTGTTTCAAAATCGAAACCCGTTTTGAAAACTCATTCGATTTCATTTGTTTAACATTGTCTTTATCGACAAGCACTTCACCCGTATCTGCATCTAACAGACGACTAACCATTGAAAGTAGCGTCGATTTACCCGCACCATTTGGCCCGATGAAAGATGTGATCTTACCACGGTGAATATTCACATTGACCTTTTCAACGACCACTTTTTTACCATAAAACTTCGATAGTTCACGGACTTGGATCATGTAGATCGACTCTCCTTTAATAGTAGGTAGATGAAGTAGACACCGCCGATAAAGTTGATAATGACACTGAGCGTCGTTGAAAACGTAAATACCCGTTCGACGACCCATTGTCCTCCAACAAGAGCAATGATACTCATAATGGATGCACCCGCAATAAGGACAGTGTGTTTATATGTTTTGAAAAACTGATAGGACAAATTCGCGACAATCAGGCCGAAAAATGTTATTGGCCCGACAAGTGCAGTCGAGACTGCGATTAGTACAGCTGATAGTATAAGCATTGTCTTGACGACTTTATCGTAGGATACACCCAAGTTAATGGCCGCGTCCCTACCAAGCGACAGCACATCGAGTTCGTTGAAGTATTTCCATCCGATAAAGAAACTGGCAATAACGATTCCCAGTGCCCACCAGACAAGTTCCCCGCTAACGTTGTTGAAGCTTGCATACATTTTATCTTGCACACGCATGAATTCATTGGGATCAATGAGTACTTGCAGGAATGTAGAGATACTCCCGAAAAATGTTCCAACGATAATTCCCACAAGCAACAGGAAGTAAATTGGCTGTTTGCCTCCCCGGAATAAAAACCGGTATAGGATAAGCGCGAATACAACCATTGTAGAGACAGATAATATGAAGTTCACATGTTTATTGACGATTGTTACATGCCCTGAACCGAGTATAAAAATGAGGCTGGTCTGTAACAACATATAGAGTGAATCCAACCCCATAATACTCGGTGTCAAAATCCGGTTATGTGTAATCGTCTGGAAGATCACTGTCGAATAGGCAATTGCGACGCCCGTAATGGCCATTGCCAATACTTTGATACCGCGGCGTGGTAACGCATAATCGTAACTTCCGTTTAAACCTTGGAAAAGATACAGAACACAGAAGAAAGCCGCCAATACAGTAAGAATAATGAGTTTCGTAGAGTTACGCATAGGCCTTCCTCCTAAACAATAAGTAAAGGAATATTCCACTGCCGATAACGCCTACCATCAAGCTAATTGAAATCTCGTACGGATAGATAAGCACCCTGCCTAAAATATCGCAAATAAGCAGGAATATCGCACCGAGCAGTGCTGTATGGGGCAATGTCTTCTGTAAATGATCCCCTTTATAAATAGAAACGATATTCGGAATGATTAATCCAAGGAAGGGAATCATTCCGACCGTCAAGACGACGGTGGTGGTAATAAGCGCAACAAGGACAAGTCCGATATTGACGATTTGCCTATAAGCAAGCCCAAGGTTTTTAGAGAAATCCTCACCCATTCCCGCAACCGTAAAACGATTTGCATACAAATAGGTGACAATCAGCACGGGAATACTTATGTATAGAAGTTCATAACGTCCTTTCATAATCATCGAAAAATCACCTTGCAACCACGCCGACATATTTTGAATGACATTCGCTTTGTAAGCGAAAAACGTCGTAATAGATGACAAAATATTACCGAACATTAATCCGACGAGTGGAATGAAGATCGCATCCTTGAATTTTATACGGTCAAGGATTTGCATAAACAGTAGCGTGCCGGCAAGCGCAAATACAAATGCGACAATCATTTTTTCAATCGTAGATGCGTTTGTGAAAAACAGCATCGAGACAAGAATCCCAAGCCTTGTCGCATCCAAAGTTCCTGCTGTTGTTGGAGAAACAAATTTATTCCGACTCAGCTGCTGCATAATTAGTCCTGCGATACTCATCCCCGCTCCTGCAAGGAGAATGGCAACAAGTCGCGGAACACGACTGATTAAGAAAATCTCGGTTTCTTCCGACTTAAAGTCAAGCAGAGCCATTGGCGTGATATTGCTCACTCCTACAAATAACGATAGGAATGATAGACTGACGAGTGCGATGAGTAAGTAACGTATCTTCATAGTAAGCCTCGATATCGATTATTTGAGACTAATTGAGAATCATCAAATGAAAACGATTATCAGTTAGGCGCAAATCCAATTATAGCATGTTGGAAGCTTGTGTCAATCAATAACTGAAAATCATTATCAATGAGAATGTGCAAAAAAAAAGACACCGAATGGTTATCCGATGTCCATTAATTCACTGAGCCATTGTTTCATTGATGTCTATTGCATTATCGATTACTTCTTGCGGTACTTTAATAGTCTTAATTTCATTAATTTTGCTTATATCAGCTTTTACCTTCTGGTCGATATGCATTTCTTCGCCTTCGACTTTCATCGTCATATCCATTTTCATATTAAATGCATTCGTGTAGAACGTCTTTTTATCAATAAAAATTTCGTACTCGAGTGATTTTACTTCCAAGTTTTCCAATACTTCCGCCTGCTGTTCGTCCACTTCTAAACCTGCGGGCATATTATCAGCTGCTACTTTCTTGAACAACTCGCTAAATTTATCCCCTGACGCGGAAAGCGTCAAGATATACTCATCATCCGTCTGCTCAAACTTAAAGTCTTCCGCAAACTCTTTAAACATATTCATATCGAGTGAAGGATTCGCACCGCCAGCCATTTGGCCGACCATTACCTCGTACATGTCGTTCGGTAATTTAATCCATCCCTCTAACTCAGGGTTACTCATGTAGAAGCCCGCTTCCGTCATATACATTTCCATGTCCATTTTGCCTTGCTCGCCCATATCCATGTTCATCTTCTGATACATTGATAGTGGTTCCATGACCATATCCATGTCCATCGTTATTTTGCTGTCAATTTCGAGCTCCTGGCTTGGCACTTTAATGAGCTGATCGATATCCATTGTTGCGTGCATACTCTTTTGCTCTTTAGAAACGTCCATTGATTTCTCATATACTTCTTGCGCTGTCATTTTACTTTTGTTATTAATCTCTTCTTTCTTGCCTGTATCGGAATCTGTTTTCGTCTCCGCCGTCATACTGCAAGCACTAAGTCCAAGGACGAGAATTCCAGCCGCAATACCTTTTATCCAGCTTTTCAATTCAACCGCTTCCTTCCAATTATTAATTTTATTCACATCTACTCATACGTCGAGAAATCCAAATAGTTCCACTAATTTTATGAATTGAATACTAATACTCACTTTATCAATCAAAACTATAGAACTACACAATCGACATTTCGGTTTCTGAATTTAATTATCGTCTTCTACCTTCATATCCGCTATACTAGCAACTATCAGATCAAAAGGAGATAAAACCAAATGCTTAAGCAATTCTTTTCGTATTATAAACCGCATAGACGGCTATTCATTATCGACTTTTCAAGCGCCATTTTCGTAGCTTTGCTCGACCTTGCATTCCCTGTCGCGGTTCAATGGTTCATCGACGATTTACTACCCATGGGGAATTGGGGACAAATCACATCAATAAGTATAATTTTGTTGCTCATTTATTTACTGAGTACATTCCTTCAATATATCGTCAGTTATCTTGGTCACAAACTCGGCATCAATATTGAAACCGATATGCGCCAGCAGCTGTTCAATCATGTACAGAAACAATCATTCCGATTTTTTGACAACACCAAAACCGGTCATATTATGAGCCGGATTACCAATGATCTTTTTGACATCGGGGAACTTGCCCATCATGGCCCAGAGGACATTTTCATCGCAGTCATGACGCTTATTGGCGCGTTCGCCATCATGTACAGCATCAACCCTGAACTTGCACTAATCGCAATTATTATGGTACCGTTTCTCATTATTCTTGTTACCATCTGTAACATCAAAATGAATGCAGCATGGCAAAACATGTACGGTAAAATCGCTGACGTCAATGCACGGGTAGAAGATTCCGTATCAGGTTCACGCGTCGTCAAATCATTCACGAACGAAGATTTCGAAATGGCCCGCTTCCGTATAGACAATGGCAATTTCAGAACGGCCAAACTTGTCGCCTATAAAGTGATGGCGTGGACCCATTCGAGTATGTATATGATGACCCGGCTTGTCACACTTATCGTGCTTGTTGTTGGAGCGTGGTTTACACTCAACAACAAATTATCGAGTGGTGAACTTGTGGCATTTGTACTATTTGTCAATGTGCTCATCAAACCTGTTGATAAAATCAGTGCCCTATTGGAACTGTATCCGAAAGGAATGGCGGGATTCCGTAGGTTCCGTGAATTAATTGAACAAGAGCCTGAAATAAAAGACCGTCCAGACGCAGTGGCTGTTGCCCATTTGAACGGAGATATTGTTTTCGATGATGTCCACTTCCACTATGACGACAATAAAGTGGTACTAGAAGGAATTAATTTGAACATCCGTGCAGGCCAAACAGTCGCATTTGTCGGTCCATCAGGTGCGGGAAAAACAACGATTTGTTCACTGATTCCGCGGTTTTACGATGTCACCGGAGGTACGATTTCTATTGACGGCATTGATATCCGCAATCTAACGCAGCACTCCTTGCGATCGCAAATCGGTATCGTCCAACAAGACGTCTTTTTATTCACGGGTACCATAAGAGAAAACATTGGCTACGGTAAATTGGATGCTACTGATAAAGAGATCATTGAAGCGGCGAAAAAAGCGCATCTTGAAGACTTCATCGCTGCACTTCCTTATGGGTATGATACGCAAATTGGAGAACGTGGTTTGAAATTGTCAGGCGGTCAGAAACAGCGTCTCGCTATTGCCCGCATGTTCTTGAAAAACCCGCCCATTCTTATTTTAGATGAAGCAACATCTGCCCTCGATACAGAAACAGAACGCATTATTCAGCAGTCGCTCGCTGAACTTGCTGAAAATCGTACAACCCTTGTTATCGCGCATCGATTGGCGACAATACGCGATGCCGATCGTGTTATTGTTGTCACAGAAAACGGGATTGCAGAAGATGGCAAGTACGATGAACTTGTGAAGAAAGGCGGAATTTTTGCCCGACTGCATAACAATCAATTTCAAGAGGTTTAACTTTTGAATAAGCGGGCATACTAGAACTATTCCACCCCCTTTCTCTTAGATAGAAAAAACAGCATTACATGACCTCCCTAGTCATGTAGTGCTGTTTTTTTGTTTTAAGAATAGTGTCTAGCTCCAGCGCCTAGTCCCTCGAGTCGCTTCAGTCCTTATAGATAAAGGCAAAATGCGCTTTTATCTATAAGGCCCTCCAGCGCTTTTCGGGTCTACCAAGGCGCCTTCCGCTTTTCTTAGTGGCTTACGATAAACTCTTCTACCTTGGCCCGCTCTGAAATATCCATTTCCACGGTCATCAGCGTTCCATCTTCTTCGTACTCCGTACTTTTGACGTTCGCTTTGTCATTCAAATAGGACACGATATCACCACGGTCGAATGGAATAAGTAGCTTGCATGTACTATATTGTTCAAAAATCTTTTTCTTGATCAACTCAATAAGTTCATCGAGTCCTTTTCCTTCACGTGCAGAAATCCACACGCTGTCATCGTTCACTACAGGATAGGGTATGTCCGCAAGATCCGCTTTATTGTAAATATTAAGCGTTGCCACATTCTCTACTCCTACAGCCTGCAATGTTTCATTTGTTACTTCCATCATATAGCCGTGTTCCGAATTCGACACATCCACTACATGTAAAAGGAGATCCGCGTCACGCGCTTCTTCCAATGTTGAACGGAATGCTTTTACAAGATGGTGTGGTAGTTTCGACACAAAACCAACCGTATCCGTCAAGATGAATTCTTTGTTATCCTCGAGTTTCACTTTTCGGATTGACGTATCGAGTGTCGCGAACAACATATCCTCTTCGAATACTTGCTTCGCATTGTCTACGTCCATCTTCAACAGCAATTTATTCATTATCGTCGACTTGCCCGCATTCGTATAGCCGACAATCGACACAACAGGGATACCGCTCTTTTTACGTTGCTTACGCTGAGTTTCACGTTGATCCTTCACATGATCAAGGTCACGCCCAAGTTTGGAAATCTGGTCTTCGATTTTCCGACGATCGAGTTCCAGTTTTGTTTCACCGGCCCCTTTATTTTGGACACCGCCGCCTGCGCCCCCGCCCTGTCTGCCGAGAGATGCACGTAAACCGACAAGTCTAGGAAGCATGTATTGTAGCTGAGCAAGTTCAACTTGCATCCGCGATTCGCTTGTTCTCGCACGCCGTACAAAAATATCAAGAATGAGCATTGTCCGGTCAATTACTTTACAGTCCAATTCCCTCTCCAAGTTACGAATTTGAGACGGCGACAATTCATCATTGAAAATGACGAGGTTCGCATCCAATTCTTCATAAAATAACTTAATTTCTTCCATTTTACCTTTTCCAACATAAGTAGATGGGTTGCGTTTTTCCATGTTTTGCGTCACTTCTCCGACGACTTCAACCTCTATTGCTTTAGCTAGGTTTTTCAATTCTTCCATTGCATATTCAAAGTGCTGATCCTTTTGCTCATGGACCCCTACAATTACCGCACGTTCAACTAAAAATTCCATAGAACTACCCCTTCCGGACCGACTATAAGTATATTCAGTCTACCATATCTGGCGAAACTGCATGTCACAGGATGAACTGGACGAACACTCCGTAACTGTTAGTCAGTTTGCCCAATGACAACATCCATCAATCTATTTTTGCCGCCGTCATGCTCAACAAATTTCAGCACAACATTCGGCAAGGCGATGTCATCAGTATTGCCAACTTTCTGCGACAGTAAAATCGCCCACTCCGCCGTTACACTTAAAGGATCATCGACACTGAAAACACACTCCGTAATTTCCAACTGTTCATTGTCCGAGTTAAGCGTTCCATCTTTACGTAACTTCTCCAAACGTGTTTCTTCCGTCTCTTCCCACTCTATGAAAAACGGATAAGGTAATTCATTCGACACGGATTGATCGACGAACAACATTTTCCACTTCCGCAATTGGCCATCAGCCGTTCTTCGCTCAGCATCGAGCACACCTGACGTTCGGAATCCTTTATTTTCAACTTCACCATTAAATTTCTCAATATTATCTACTGACAGGCAAATAGTCCCCCAACCACCGCCCCGTTCTAGGTCGTGTAGCAATAACTTTGTCAGCGGATGATCCACTTGTTGCGCAATTTCCATTTTCTCGACTGACAACCATTCAATATAAGCATTTTTCGTATAGAGCAGTGCATTATACGTACCCCATTGTTCATGGCGACCACCGACTACAGCGTGCCGTCCACTCGCTTGTTGTTCCACTACGATTTTCAACGGTTCTTTATTCGTGAAATAGACAACATGATCCAGTTTCATACGATTAACCTCACTCTCATAATTTTAACTAAATGAAAAGCCTGCAGTAGTAGAAACCGCAGGCCTTCAAATTACTTATCTTCGTTAAGAATCTTAAGTGCTGCCGAGAATTCTTTATCAATTTCGGCATTTGGTTTATATGTGATAGTACTAACGACAACTGCAACAATCAGACAAAGGAGGAAACCAGGAACGATTTCATAAAGAGTACCCGATAAAGCATCGACGTTCCCCCAGATCATAACTGTAATTGCTCCAACTATCATTCCCCATAGTGCGCCTTTTGTTGTAAGTTTGCGCCAGTAAAGAGATAGAAGGATAATCGGACCAAATGCAGCACCAAATCCAGCCCATGCAAACGATACGATACTTAAAATGGATTCATTGTTCGGCCAAGCAAGTACCATAGCAATTAGCGAAACGACAAGGACAGCCATTCTTCCTAAAAACACATAATGCTTATCCGTTGCATCTTTCTTCATGAACGTTTTGTACAAGTCTTCGACAAGTGCAGAAGACGATACAATCAGTTGTGAAGAAATTGTACTCATAACAGCAGCAAGAACAGCAGCAAGCATGATTCCCGCGATAAATGGATGGAAGATAATTTGCCCAAGGACAATGAATATGGTTTCATTATCAACAAGCTTTGCACCCGCATTCTGTTGGAAATAAGCAATCCCGACAAGCGCAGTCGCCACCGCACCGAATAAGCTCAAGAACATCCAGCCAATCCCGATACGACGTGCTTTTTTCGCTTCTTTATGCGAACTAAGCGCCATGAAGCGGACGATGATATGCGGCTGACCGAAATAACCCAATCCCCACGCAACCGCTGACAAAACACCAAGGAATGTTGCACCCGATACGAAATTCAGCAGTTGTGGATCAACAGCACGGATGCTTGCCGTAGTTTCTGTAAATCCTCCTGTGATGAAGATACCAACTATCGGCACTAGAAGAAGGGCTAAGAACATGACAACCCCTTGAACAACATCCGTATAACTGACCGCCAAAAACCCTCCGAATAATGTATAGAAAATAACGACAGCCGAAACAATCAATAAACCTGTGTGATAATCCAACCCGAATGAGCTAAGGAAGAACTTACCGCCTGCAACCATTCCTGAAGACACATAAAATGTGAAGAATATCAGAATGATGACACCTGAAGCAATACGCAAGAGACGTGATTTGTCTTTCAGACGGCTTTCCAAGTAACTCGGAATTGTAATCGAATCACTTGACACTTGTGTATAAACACGTAACCGTGGTGCAACAAACACCCAGTTCAAATATGCTCCAACTGTTAAACCGACTGCAATCCATGCTTCAACTAAACCGTTGAGATAGATTGCACCCGGCAATCCCATTAGCAACCAGCCCGACATGTCAGCAGCACCAGCACTGAGAGCGGTTACAGCCGGCCCAAGCGAACGTCCTCCTAACATGTAATCCGTCAGGTTGGATGTGCGTTTGAATGCATACCATCCGATGAAAATCATCGCCGCCATGTATATAATAATTGCAATTAATTGATACCCTTCATTTGACATGATGAATCCTCCTTTTTTAAGATCGTCCTTATCATATCACTTTTTCAATAAATAAAAATCTGTTTTTTAAAATAATCCTTAGTAAATAATGTATACGGAATAGACAGAATATGATACACATATTCTATTCACCCTACATTTCCCAGGAAATAATGTCGATTCGACAGAGAAGTTTTTATTAAACGCGAAAAAAAGTGTATTCCCCCATATTTAGAGGAATACACCTATTTTCACTGGTATGACTTTACTACAGACATTTCCCGTAGTTTGAACTTTTTTATTTTACCCGAAGCAGTCATTGGATATTCTTCTAGAAACTCGATGTACTTTGGAATCTTATGATGTGAAATACTTCCCTTACAAAATTCGCGTACTGATTCTTCATCGAGATGCACGTCTTTTTTCGGAATGATCCACGCCATTAGTTCCTCACCGTATTTCGCATCTGGCACGCCCACAACTTGTACGTCTGCGATTTTTGGGTGCGTATACAGGAATTCCTCGACCTCCTTTGGGTAAATATTTTCCCCGCCGCGGATGACCATGTCTTTGATGCGTCCCGTAATATCAATGTAGCCATCTGCATCCATCACTGCTATGTCGCCCGTATGGAGCCAACCATCTTCATCAATTGCTTCACGTGTCGCTTCCGCATTGTTGTAATACCCTTTCATTATGTTATAACCGCGCGTGCAAAGTTCCCCTGGCACACCAACAGGTAATTCTTCACCCGTTACAGGGTCAATAATTTTAACTTCAACGTTTGGATGCGGCTTGCCAACTGTTGACACGCGTTTTTCGATTGGATCATCTGTCTTCGTCTGCGTAATGACAGGGGATGCTTCTGTCTGGCCATAACAGATCGTAATTTCACTTGCTCCCATATCTTCAATAACACGTTTCATCACTTCAATCGGACAGACAGAACCTGCCATAATACCGGTGCGAAGTGTAGATGTATCATATTTCTTGAAATCTGGGTGGTTCAACTCAGCGATGAACATCGTTGGCACTCCATGAAGTGCTGTACATTTCTCATCCTGAACCGCTTGAAGAACGCGCAATGGATCGAACTGTTCAAGTAAAATCATTGCCGAAGCATGTGTAACCGCCGCAAGTGTACCAAGTACGCAACCGAAACAGTGGAAAAATGGAACTGGAATGCAGACGCGGTCCTGCTCTGTCAGTTTCATATAATCCCCAATTTGCTTACCGTTATTGACGACGTTATTATGTGTTAGCATGACCCCTTTAGGGAAGCCAGTCGTGCCGGAAGTATATTGAATATTAATGACATCATCGGGATCAAGCGATTTAAATTGTTCCTCCAACTGCTCATTCGTTACCTTATCAGCTTGCGCCATGAACTCCGACCATTTGTACATGCCTTGTTCTTGCCGTTCCGTCATCAGAATGATCCGTTTGAAATGAGGCAGTTTACCACTTGAGATAGACCCCCTCTCACCCAACGCCAGTTCAGGACAAATCGTACGGATGATATCTATGTAACTCGTTCCTTTAAAGCTTTCATCCAAAATAAGCGTAGTTGCATCAGATTGCTTCATTAGATATTCAAGTTCCGAAGCTTGGTAATTCGTATTTACCGTAACAAGGACTGCCCCCATCTTCCCCGTTGCGTATTGGCTAAGTAGCCATTCCCTTTTATTGTCTGACCAAATAGCAACGTTTTCCCCTTTTTCGATGCCCATGCCAATAAATGCTTTTGCAAGTTCGTCCGTTTCTTCATCAAATTCCTTATACGTTTTCCGAATTCCATGTTCCGGATAGACATACGCCTCCTGCGCGGGATAAAGTCGTGCCTGCTCCCTTACAATCTCCCCCACTGTTTTACGTAATAATGTCATTTCCATTCCCCTTTTCTGAAATAATCATTTACCGATAGGTTATCATAAAATTCTGTCATTTGGAAAATAATATTATATAGGAGTGAATTTATTAGTAGGCCCTAAATTGAGCTCGTTATGTCGTACTCGTGATACGTTGTTTTCTTTTGGGACTCATTTGTCATTGAATTACTTCCATCCAACTCATAACAACATCCCTTTGTTAAGCTTTATAGGTAGTTCACCACTATCCTAGTCTGTTAATCTTAATTCACAACACAAATTTTGGAGGGATCCCATGGTTATCGAATTATTGACTGCACACGCATCCGTGCGGAAATATAAAGACATTGTATTATCGAAAGAAGAAGTACACGAACTTATTCATGCGGGGCAACATGCAGCCACTTCCCATTTTGTACAAGCTTACTCCGTCATCTATGTTACGGATATTGAAAAACGGAAGAAACTAGCTGAGCTCACTAAAAACCCACGACAGATTTTATCGGCAGGTGCCGTCTTAGTATTTTGTGCGGACTATTGCAGATTGAAAAAGGCAGCAAATTTAGTGGGGAAAGATATTGATTTCTCCTCAGCCGAAAATCTCCTTGTCGGCTCAATTGACGTTGCTCTATTCGCCCAAAACGTTGCCATTGCAGCTGAATCAAAAGGCTTTGGCATCTGCTATATCGGAGGTGTCCGAAATGCACCAGAGGAAATAAGCAAATTACTATCGCTTCCTAAAGGCGTTGTTCCGATGTTCGCTATGACAATCGGTGTTCCTGATGAAGCGAATGAAGTAAAGCCACGCTTGCCAGTTGATGCAATTATTCACGAAAACGGTTATGATGCTGGTAAATACGATGAAATCATCCCGGCATATGATGAAACAATGAACGACTATTATTTAAGCCGTGGCTCAAACCGCAAAGACGCCGCCTGGTCCGATTCCATGGCAGACTTTTTGGGAGCTCCAAAACGGACACATATGAAAGACTTTTTGAAGAAGCAAGGATTTGAGTTTAACTAGGAGCGATGAAAATGCAATTTGAGGAATTAGTGGATGAACTGACACTCCGGATGACGGATGGGTCGTTTATCGGCGGGACAATCAGTCAATCCCGTACAAAAACAGATGAATTGAAACGAGTAAAATGTAAACCTGTGGAAATAAAAGGACAGTTGCACATTCAATTTGAGTATCAGTACGAACGGGTGTTGAACCATGAAAACGTCACACCTGATGCATTGCGACCGTATTTGCAGCAACTGCTTGAGCGTTTCAGACAACTACATGCCGAATTTTCGGATGAAAAAATTCAGGTTCAGCTGACGAAAAAGTTTAAAGTCATGTGGAAATCGGAAAAAGTGGCATCAGAAAAAATCGTTACCCTTTCACACAACCGCAAGAAAAATTATTTACTGGATGAAAATACGGCCTATCCATTTTTAGTCCGACTTGGTGTCCAAACGCCCGACGGCAAAGTGAAAAAGCAAAAGCACGACAAATTTAGGCAAATTAACCGGTTCGTCGAATTCATCGACGATTCGCTCGCCCACTTACCGAAAGATCGAACTGTGCGTATTCTTGATTTTGGTTCCGGTAAATCCTATTTAACGTTTGCGCTCTATCACTACTTACGTATCGAAAAAGGACTAGATATTAAAGTAACCGGGCTTGATTTGAAAAAAGAAGTGATTGAGGAATGCAGCACCATTGCGAAAGATCTTGGTTACGATAATCTAGAATTTCTTGTAGGTGATATTAATGACTATAATGACGAAACGTCAGTCGACATGGTCGTCACATTACATGCATGCGATGTTGCAACGGATATGGCGCTTGCTCGTGCGGTTAAATGGGGGGCGAAAGTCATTTTGAGCGTTCCTTGTTGCCAGCACGAACTGTTCTCGCAAGTCAATTCCCCCGCGCTTGACGTTATGCTTCAACACGGACTTATCAAAGAGCGGTTCTCAGCACTCGCTACTGATTCTATTCGTGCGGAGTTATTGTCACTTGTCGGTTATGAAGCACAACTGCTAGAGTTTATCGACATGGAGCATACGCCGAAAAACATTTTGATTCGGGCTTATAAAACCGGTCGGCAGGCTTCAGCTGATGAAGTAACGCGTTACACTGACTTCAGGAAGTTGTTGAATGCTGATCCGTTTTTGGAGAAAGAGCTGGGAGATTTATTGACTATTTGACTATAGCCATCCATGTTGCTAGATGCATATGTGGATGGCTTTTTCAATTCTATACGACACGACTATCTTCATTTCTTACTATTCCAACGTTACATCCAAAAACACATAGCCATCTCGTTCATGCTGCCCTGAAAAAACAACCGGGACACGCTCGCTAAAAATCGGTCCGTCTACAACAACTGTGTGAAATTCCCCAGATTCTCCGCACGAATCAATTCCAAGCGTATCGAGTTCATCCATTAGTTCTATAGTGAATTTACGTCCTATGAATTGTGCCGGCATCATTTTTGTATTGACGACAACGATGTACGCCTCGAATCCTGCTTCAATAAATTCTTCTAATATCTTGCGACGCTGCTCCATCCATAATGGATGTACTGCTTCCATGTCGACTTTTGCACATGTTTTTTGAACCCATTCCAAATGGTCCTCAAGATCGATATCCCCGAAAACTCCGTGGCTGATGCCAGATTCAACACATTCCTTCATCGCGTCTAAAAACCGCTCTTCATACCCTTTCCAGCCAGCTCCCCGTATCATCAAAGGGACGCCAATCCTCTTTGCCTGAGCTTCCACGACTTCAAAAGGCAGCGCGTGTGATTTTGACCGTTCTTCATCCTCTTCAAACATCGTCAATATCCGTTTCGGAATGCCACCCGCTTTCATTGCGCGGTAATAAGCCATGGCAGAATCTTTCCCGCCGCTCCATGATGCAACAAATGATATACCCTCCATCTTGTTCGCCCCCAACTTCATTTACTTCGACATTACTTTACCATAGTCTTACAATACAGTTCCAAAATGTTCAATCCACTTTTTCATGATAACCAATCAAACTTTTCTCGGATGTACCCCGTCAAATAACTATAACGTGTTCGCGACATGTTGGAAATTGGAGAAGGTGAATCTTTTGTCATGACAAAAAACGAGAAGTTCGAAATTGTTGAAAACTTTATAGTAGAAAACCGGGAAGCCCATTATCGCCTTGCGTACAGCTATGTAAGAAATAAAGAAAATGCACTCGATATTGTGCAGGATGCCATTTTAAAAGCGCTCAGCTCAATTGATCGACTTGAAGAAATTGCCTATTTGAAAACTTGGTTCTACCGAATCATCGTTAACACATCCATTGATTTCATCCGAAAACATCAGCGTATAACAGTGATGGACGACGACATTCTCGGCATTCATTTGCCACAATTAGAAGATGAAATTATCGATATGGACTTACAAGATGCCATTGACCAGTTACCTCACAAATACAGATCCCTTATTATTCTCCGATTTTTTGAGGATTTGAAAATTGATGAAATCGCTTTAGTGATGGATGAAAATGTGAATACGATTAAAACAAGATTGTATGCCGCATTGAAAAAGTTACGCATTGAAGTTGGGGAGGAATTTAGGTTATGAAAAAAATAAATAAGTTGAAAAAGAACTATGACGAGACTGTGATTCCGTCTGAATTGGAAGACGTAGTAAAAGCTTCGATTCTCCAAGCAAAAGCATCACAGAAGAAACGTCCATTTTTAAAACAATGGACGATAGGAGCCGCCGCAGCTGCTGCTCTATTTATCGGCAGCATCAATGTCAGCCCGTCTCTCGCACAGGCAATGGCAAACGTTCCTCTTCTTGGAGCGATTGTGGATGTATTTACCGCACAACAATTGACTGTTGATGAAAAAACGTACCAAGCAAATGTCGCCACACCAGCAATTGAAGGATTGGCGGATGAAGGACTGCAAGCTTCATTGAATGAGAAATACCTTGAGGAAAATAAAATGCTCTTCGAACAGTTTCAACAAGAGGCATCGGAATTGAAAAAGGCAGGTGGCGGTCATCTCGGCATCGACACTGGCTACGAGGTGAAAACGGATACATACCAGCTTCTATCGATTGCTCGCTATGAGGTGAATACGGTCGGATCCTCTTCAACTACAATGAAATACGACACACTTGATAAACAGAACAGTATTTTAATCACATTGCCAAGTCTTTTTAAAGATGACAAATACGTCGATGCCATTAGCTCTTACGTAGTAGGTGAAATGGAGCGACAAATGGATGCGGATGAAGACATCTCTTACTTTTTGAATAGCGAATTCTTTGAGGACTTCGAAACAATCCAAGCCGATCAGTCCTTCTATATTACAGATAACAATAAGCTTGTCATTTCATTCGATAAATATGAAGTTGCACCTGGTTATATGGGTGTCGTGACATTCGAGATCCCGTCAGAAATTTTGAGTGATTTGTTGGTTAGCGACACATACATTAACTAAAAACAAAAGCGCTGGAGTCTGGACGCGAACTCTCTATGTTGCAGCTTATCCACAGTACGTGATTTCATTGTTTCCTAAGCTATAAAAAAGCAGACACATTCGCGTGTCTGCTTTTTTTGCGATTCAATTATGCTGGCATCGGCGTATCTGTTGGTTCCGCGTAGCCTTCTTTGTAATTTTCATCGATGAATTCACGGATTTCTTTTAACGATTTACCGTCTTGCGTCATCATTACAGATTGCACAGCGATATCAAGACAAACTTGGCAGCGCGTGCCATGGTCATCCCAGACAACAGAACCATCTTCACGAACTTCGTCGATGAAGCAATTCAAGTTGCTGCCATGGCCTGCACTTTCGCCGCAACCGCAATAACAGGGCATCCATTCAATAATATCCGTTGCAGTGCCCGCCATTTGATAGACAAGCCGCATGTCTTCCGATTTGTCGTCTAGGAACGACGGCAGGATAGCAGCAGAAGCCGTTACTTCCTGCAAATCACCGTTTGGTACATGTTTCTGTTCCCCATGTGCCATGTCGTGTTCTTTATCACTTGGCTGCGCTTTTTCTCCGCATGCTGAAAGGACAAGAATCGCCGCCAGCAAGATGAACATTAATTTCTTTTTCATTTATTGCCATCTCCTTATTCGCGTAGTTGTCCTTTCATCATAACCGAGAACCCAACTTTCATTCAGTACAGTTCTGTGAACAATGGATACTGCTGATTACCTACCAATCATTTTCGACGGATCGACATACTCGTCAAACTGTTCTTCCGTCAGCAAGCCTGATTTGAGTGCTGCCTCTTTCAGCGTAGTGCCTTCCGCATGTGCAGTTTTCGCGATTTTTGCTGCATTTTCGTAACCGATATAAGGATTAAGTGCCGTCACGAGCATAAGTGAATTTTGAACTTTACGATCAATTTCTTCACGATTCGGTTCAATCCCAACTGCACAATTCTCGTTGAAACTGATCATTGCGTCACTCAACAACGTCACAGATTGAAGGAAGTTAAAAATAATAACTGGTTTGAAGACATTCAGTTCAAAGTTCCCCTGGCTCGCTGCGAAACCAATTGTGGCGTCGTTCCCCATTACTTGTGCGACAACCATTGTGAGTGCTTCACTTTGAGTCGGATTCACTTTTCCTGGCATGATGGAACTGCCTGGTTCATTTTCAGGAATCGTAATTTCACCAATACCTGAACGCGGTCCACTTGCCAGCCAGCGTACGTCATTGGCAATTTTCATCAGGTCTGCCGCAAGCGCTTTGATGGCGCCGTGTACGTAGACAATTTCGTCATAGCTCGTTAGTGAATGGAATTTATTTTTCGCGGATGTAAATTCAATGCCTACCGCTGCACTGATTTCAGTAGCAACACGGTCACCAAATCCAGCAGGTGCGTTAAGTCCTGTTCCAACAGCCGTTCCGCCGATTGCGAGTTCTTTCATTGAATCGACACTGTCTGTAATCATTTTTTCCGTTTTCTCGAGCATCCGGTGCCAACCGCTAATTTCCTGACCCAGCGTTAAAGGCGTCGCATCTTGCAAATGCGTACGACCGATTTTAATAATATCCATGAACTCTTCGGATTTCTTGCCGAGCGTTTCTTTTAATACACCAATTGCCGGTACGAGTTGCTGTTGGACTGCAACAACCCCCGCAACATGCAATGCTGTCGGGAATGTGTCGTTTGAGCTTTGTGATTTATTGACATCATCGTTTGGATGTAGACGCTCTTGTTCGCCCCACTCTTCAAGCAATTGATTGCCACGGCGTGCGAGCACTTCGTTCATATTCATGTTTGACTGCGTACCGCTTCCGGTTTGCCAAACGACAAGCGGAAAATGATCATCCAGCTTGCCAGAGACTACTTCATCCGCTGCTGCAGAGATTGCCTTCATTTTTGCTTCTGTTAGGGCACCATGTGCATGGCTCGCGATTGCGGCTGATTTTTTCAAATGGGCAAATGCACGAATAACACCAATCGGCATTTTTTCCTCACCGATTTTAAAGTTTTGTTTACTGCGCTGCGTCTGTGCACCCCATAGCTTGTCCGCAGGTACTTTAATTTCACCAAATGTGTCGAGTTCGATACGATAATCCATTCTTCATCCGCCTCTCGATTAGTAGTATTTCCATTATCTCATGATTCGCAACTTTTTTTCATGCGCCCAGTCTTGAATGAACGCTTTTTGCCTAGGGTTTAAGTTTTCCGGTAATTCATCTCTCCCAAAGAAACGATGTGCTTTGATTTCAGCCCCACCCTGTTGCAGTTCACCTGAATATGTCTTGGAATGGAAAATAACTTGCACACTGTATACCTGATCGCCATTCGGATACGTAACAAAACAGGACTCCCCAGAATAAAGACCGAACAGATGAAGATCTTCCACAATCAATCCTGTTTCTTCATAAGTCTCCCTTTTTGCTGTTTCTTCAAACGTTTCTCCCAGTTCCATTACGCCGCCCGGAATACACCAGTTATCCTCATCTGTACGTTGTTGGAGTAGGATTTTATCCAAATCAGTAATTATGACGCCGCAACCTACCGTAAGTAGTGATTCCTTACCAATCATTTGCCTCATTGTTTGAATATAGTCCATTTAACTTTCCCCTTTTGGCTTTTTTTATATAGAAAAGACCCGGTTTCCCGAGTCTATCTCCATTTTTCATTTCCAATTGAATTGGTTGTTCTTTAATGTTTTAATAAATGCATGAATAACCTATTCAATGGCCGATTCCAGTGCAATCTCACTGCCTTTATGACCGTATGGATAGCCTTTCCCATCGTGTCTTTCATGATGTTGTTCGACAATGAAAGCAGTATCTTCTAGCCATTCGACTGTATGCTCTCGCATAATCTTTGCACCTTCTGTCGTATGGGTCTTCATAATTCCCCACTCTTCAGCTGTTAGTTTCCCGGGTTAAGGCATGTGATCATCAATGATTACCTGAATATTAACATTATAACAAATCACACCAAATCTTCATACAGCTTTACCCGATTGATGCAAACAATGTCGATTAGAGTTCCTGTCTCAACGCATTGATGACATCAATTTTCGTCGCTTTACGCGCTGGGCGCCATCCTGAAATCATTGCGACGCCTATGCTGATTGTGGAAGCAATAACGACAAGTTGCCAGGGTATAACGGAGAACGTAACAGTCATATCTCCAAAATCCTCTTCACCGAGCGCCGCCGTAACAATGATTGGCAGCACGTAATTCGACACAATGCTCACCCCATAGGAAATAACAACTGCAAGAACCGTCCCAACAATACCAATCCACGCACTTTCCATTAGGAATAGTCGTTGGATTAATTTCGGATCCGCACCAATTGCTTTCATAACGCCAATTTCACGCGTCCGCTCTGTAACAGCCATTGTCATAGTATTGAAAATCCCGATAGATGAGATTAAGATTGCGATTGTCCCAACAAATACGAGCCCTGCTTTTAGTGCTAAGAAAAAGACATCTAATCGGTCCAGTTCATCGGATATGGAATACACACTATATCCATCGTCTTTTAATGCAGTAGAGATTGCTTTCACATTTTCTAATTTATCCGCATAGACGTTTACATTGCCATAAAATAATTGCTCTGCGTCTGAATGATCATCTGCCGGCTTGTCCACATGTGTATAATAGATTTTCTCTAACTCTGGAATGATAGATGCGTCAGCGTATATTTTTTGATCTTGCTCCCAATCTTTCGCTGGTTTCTTTCCGATTCCAACTATTGTTAGTGGCACTTTTTCTTCAATCATTTCACCTTCTGCATTACTAATTTGATAACTGAACTGTTCACCAATCAATTTTCCGTCATACGTAGTAAATTCACCATCTTCATTTTCATCTGGTTGGTTCATTAAGGCATCCGCGAAGTTGCTTCCGACGACGACTTCGTTCACTTTTTCAGGTAAACGTCCCTCCTTCAGCTCGAAATTCGCTTTTTTTTCTTCTGTAAAGTCCGTCACAATGAGCTGACTATTCCCTTTGAAATCGCCGATTAAAGACTGCTGTTCTGCCCCTATATTTTGGCGGAATACAACTGCTTTTACATGATCCCGTTTCTTAAGTTCTTCAACTTTCTCTTCGTCCATCTCACTTGAGTACACTTCAATTTGTGTCACAAGCCGGTTCGATAATATTTCTCCCCGAATCGTTTCGTGCAGGCCGAATCCAACTGACGCGAGCACAATTAAGAAAGCTGTTCCCATCGTGGCCGCAAGCACTGTCATAAAGACACGCATTTTATTTTTCTTGATATGTTGCCCTACGAAACTAATCTGGTCTTTAAATTGCATGCTGAGCACCGCCTTCCGTTAATACGCCGTCGTGCATTCTGTATACACGATTCGCTGTTTGTGCCACTTCATCGTCGTGTGTAATGATGACGAATGTGATTCCCCTTGTTTTATTGAGCGACTGGATAAGCAAAAGAACGTCCTGCTCTGTTTCCGAGTCCAGACTTCCCGTCGGTTCATCCGCGAAAATGATTGGTGGATCCGTTATAAGCGCACGCGCAATGCTGACACGCTGTTGCTGACCTCCCGATAATTCATTCGGATAATGGTCTTGTACATCCGTTAGTCCAACGCTCTGCATAAGGTCCTTTACTTTCTTCTGTCGCTCGCTTTTGTTGATGCCCTTCAACGTCAGTGGCAGCTCAACATTTTCAAACGCTGTCAATCCAGGCATTAGTTGGAAATTTTGAAAGACGAAACCAAAATGATCTAATCGAAACTTCGCACTTTCTACTTCGTTGAACAAAGATGTCTGTATGCCTTGCACGCTGATTTCTCCACTTTCCGGCTTCAGAAATCCTGCCATAATATGAAGAAGCGTTGATTTACCCGAACCACTTTTTCCGACTATCGATACGATTTCGCCATCTGCAACATCGAACGTCAAGCCTTTCAGTACTGGAACCTGCTTCTCTTTACCTTTCTTGCCGATTTTGAATGAATGATTTAAATTTCGTACACTAATCATGTGTTCCCCTCCAACTTTCTTTACTTCCTTCATTGTAAGGGAAGAATCTTAAGGGTTTGTGAGGATAATAATGAAGAATTTCTTAAGTTATTTGGGATGGATTAAGGGGTTATGATTGGTTCTAAATTTTATATGCTCGGTATGGCAGTGGATACGCTCGGTTCGCAACTTTTTATGCTCGGTCTGGCGGTGGATATGCTCGGTTCGCAACTTTTTATACTCGGTCTGGCAGTGGATATGCTCGGTTCGCAACCTTTTATACTCGGTCTGGCAGTGGATATGCTCGGTTCGCAACTTTTTATGCTCGGTTGCCCCCATTTTCGTACAAAAAATTCAACTACACACCAAATACTATCCATATAAAAAGAGCCCCAAACGCACTGCTGCGTCAGGACTCTCTTCTAGTTAAAAGTTATTTAGTTTCGTCGTCGGCTGCTGCTTGTTTTTCTGCAATCCGCTGTTGTGCGGGTTGCTTCGTATTTGCTGCTTTTATTTCATTTGTAAGCTGGTCAATACTTGGGCGGATATTGCCTTTGCCCGTGTAATTTTCAAGCATTTCCTTGACGTCGATGCCTGATGTTGCTTTCAATGATTCTTGCAATGTTGCCATTAGGTTAGTCGCGTACGACGTTATTTTATTGGCTCCGCCGCCTTCACCGCTGCCGCCTGTATCGACAACAGTGATCTTGTCGATATTAGCAAGTGGGCTTGCAATTTGCTTCGCATATTCTGGAATCATTTTAACAATCATATCAAGCATGGCAGCTTGCCCGTACTGCTCGAATGCTTCTGCAATTTTACGTTTCGCTTCTGCTTCTGCAAGACCTTTCAGACGGATAATGTCCGCTTCTGATTCCCCTTGTGCGCGCAGGGAATCGGCTTTGGCCTGCCCGTCGAGACGGACTTTTTCTGCATCCGCAGACGCTCTTGCTTCAATGCGATATTTTTCAGCATCAGCTTCCGTAATTTGTTTGGATTTTTGAGCTTCTGCATTTTGTTCAATTGCATAGCGATCCGCGTCAGCTTTCTTCTTAACTTCAGAGTCATATTGCTTCTCACGACGCAGAATCTCTTTCTCTTCAAGTTCAATTTGCTTTTGACGTTCAATAATGCGAACTTGCATTTCTTGTTCCATGACTTCCTGTTTTGAAACCGCCGTTTGAAGTTCGTATGCTTGGTCGGCACGTGCTTTCGCAACGTCCTGCTCACGGCGGTAATCCGCAACCTTCAAATGATTTTCTTTTTCAGCTTCTGCAATTTCAGTCGCACGTTCAATTTCTGCTTTTTGTGCTTCTTTAGATGCTTCTGCATTTTTTATACGCGTTTCTTTCTCTGCTTCAACTGTCGCGATATCCGCATCACGCTTCACTTGTGCGATACGTGGTTTCCCGAGTGAATCAAGATAGCCGTTTTTATCGCGTACATCTTTAATTGTAAATGAAACGATGATGAGTCCCATTTTTGAAAGATCCTGTGAAGCAACACGTTGCACTTCTTGAGAAAACATATCACGATTTTTATAAATTTCCTCTACTGTCATTGAACCAAGAATTGAGCGCAAATGACCTTCCAATACTTCTTTTGCTTCATTTTCACGATCAGCTTTTGATTTCCCCAAAAATTGTTCAGCAGCTGTTGCAATCTCTATGATTGAACCACCGATTTTAATGATTGCCGTTCCATCCGCCATAACAGGAACACCTTGCTCCGTGTAGACTTCCGGCGTTGTAACCTCAAGCTTACTTGACAATAAGCTTAGTGGTGCCGCTTGTTGGAACACTGGCAACAGAAACGTCCCGCCGCCACGGATGATCTTAATGCGATTTCCCGAATCATCCTTATGTACATTTTTAGAACCTAGATAACTTCCTGTTACGATTAGTGCTTCATCTGGCCCAACTGTGCGGTATTTTGTGATGAAGACGAGAACCAGTGCCAGTAAAACAAACGCGACTACTCCAAGTGCAATCCAAATTTCCATCTTTTTTTCCCCCTTTTTTAGTTGAAGCGGAATGGTTCATACTCTTTAACGATGAATGTCCCATCTTTCACTTCAATGATCAAGACTTCTTTTCCGTACTCAATTGCCGTGTTCTCGTACCCTACTGCCCTCTTAGAAATCATGCCATTCACCGATTCGATAACAATTTCACCGAATCCATCAACTGGAACAGGCACAATCACTTTCCCAACACGGCCCATCAGCGACTCATCCGTATACGCGAGCGACACTTCCGCCGATTTCAGTGGAAATAGGACGAATAAGTATAATAGAAGATCGAGTACAAAAGCAGTGACAAGTGCAATGACTAGAATAAGGCCACTGTTCCACGTTGTAACAAGCTCCAATATATAACCGCAAGCAGCTACAAATGTTATGAATGCAAGTACAACCGCTGGATCTAAGAATGGACTAACTTCGCCGATTCCTTCCGCCATATCACTAAATAAGATATACAATAACGTTGCTAGACCGGCGATGATCAGCGCAACTAAATATACTTGCACAATTGGCATCCCGAACAGTTCCATTTCAACACCCCCACTTCCACCTTTTTTGTCTCACCTATATATACGTCCCATCATCCCGAAAGTTTCAATTTACTGAAAATTAATTCCCAAATTCACTCAACATCAATCAAACCGTTTTTCCTGGCAATGTGAATTTCATTTTCTATCCTAGTGGTTTCCCGGGTAGTAATATTACCCTGCTTCAATTTCTAGATTGATACTATTTAGCCAAAGTTTCCGATTAACGCGTGCAGACAAATTTTCTAATTTCAAAATACCCTCACCTCTTACGTTAATTTTACTAAGTTTGAGGGTATGCTGTGGAGTATATTCCGTCACCTTTCACTCATGACAAATGTCACCTTATTTATACCGATTACCCCTTTGTAAAGATTGTGTAAATTCCGTGCGGATTTCGTCGAATTTTGTAGGTATCTTAAATTGTTTTTGCTATGATGGGATTATTAAAAATTATTTCCCCTATTGGGATGGAGGCACAACAATGTTTAGCCAACGCAAACCTGATCCTTTTTTCACAGCACTGTTAACGATTGCTGAAAATGTACAAGAAGCAGTCCATTACGCAAACGACTTTAAAGTAGTCAATGTAGCTGATTTGAAAGAAGTAAGCATTAAGCTCAAAAATTACGAGACAGAAGGCGATACGCTTATTCACGATCTCATTATAAAGCTTAATAAATCATTTATGACACCAATTGAACGAGAAGATATTATGAATTTGGCCATTAAAATGGACGATGTTCTCGATGGCATCGAAAGTTTTGCAGCTCATCTTGAAATGTTTTCGCTAACTGAAATAGATGAATATGTACAGATGTTCATGGAGAATATCGTTAAAAGTACAGACGAAATTGTTAATGCAATGAAATTACTCGCAAGAAAGAAACTTGAAGCGATGCATGATCATGCGGTTCTCATTAAAGAGTACGAACGAATTTGTGATGAAATTCACCGTACATCCGTCAAACAACTCTTCATTAACGAAAAAGATCCAATCCGCATCATCCAACTCAAAGACATTTACGAACAACTAGAAGATATCGCCGATTATTGCCAGAACGTTGCCAACACAATCGAAACAATTATTATGCGTAACGCATAAGGGGGAGCCGAATGGATACAATACTTCTCCTTACCATCCTAGTCGTTGTTTTCGCACTCGCTTTTGACTTTATCAATGGCTTCCACGACACGGCGAATGCAATAGCAACATCCGTTTCGACCCGCGCGCTGAAACCGCGTACCGCTATTTTAATGGCAGCTACAATGAATTTCATCGGGGCACTAACATTTACAGGTGTCGCAAAGACAATTTCTAAAGACATTGTCGATCCTTTTGTTCTTGAAAACGGTTCGCTTGTCATCTTGGCCGCATTGACTTCCGCTATTTTGTGGAATTTGATTACCTGGTATTTTGGAATCCCATCTAGTTCATCCCATGCATTAATTGGGTCAATCGCTGGTGCAGCTATTTCAGCGGCAGGTTTTGGCATTTTAAATTACAGTGGTTTCATAAAAATATTACAGGCGCTCCTCATTTCTCCATTCATCGCACTTGCTGGCGGCTTCCTTGTGATGTCCATATTCAAAGTGACTTTGAAGAATAGGAATTTATTCAAGACAAATAAACGAATTCGCTATATGCAAATCGGAACAGCGGCGCTTCAATCGTTCACACACGGTACGAACGATGCGCAAAAAGCGATGGGGATTATTACAATGGCACTTATCGCGGCAGAGATGCAGACTTCAGATGATATCCAACTTTGGGTCCGGATTGCTGCGGCAACTGCAATGGGTCTTGGAACTTCCATCGGTGGCTATAAAATCATAAAAACAGTCGGCGGTAAAATAATGAAGATTCGCCCCGTGAACGGAATTGCAGCTGATTTATCATCTGCTGCAATCATTTTCGGCGCAACGCTTATCCATTTACCTGTCAGTACAACACATGTTATTTCGTCTGCAATAATGGGTGTAGGCTCGGCCCAGCGTGTGAAAGGCGTCAATTGGGGCATGGCTAAAAAGATCGTTATCACATGGATTATTACATTACCGATTTCAGCATTAATCGCTGCGATTGTCTATCAGGTTCTTAACTTGTTTTTTTAATTCAAACATTTCCCTTGCAATGTCCTAATATCCCTGTTATGATAAAGAAGAATTATTTTTGTTCGGCATGATGGTCTCGAATAAATCTTGACCGCTTCAAGACTTGAGCAAGGATAGTAATACAATGTATGCACAAAGCATACGAGGAGGAAACACACATGGAACAAGGTAAAGTGAAATGGTTTAACGCAGAAAAAGGATTTGGCTTCATCGAACGCGAAGACGGAGACGACGTATTCGTACACTTCTCAGCTATTCAAGGAGAAGGCTTCAAGTCTCTTGAAGAAGGTCAAGATGTTACGTTTGAAATCGAGCAAGGCCAACGCGGTCTTCAAGCTACAAACGTTAACAAAAACTAATTTGAATTAACCATTCAAAAGCCATTCCCTTCGGGGGATGGCTTTTTTCTTTGTCCACTTTTGTCACAGTCGCATAGCGATTAACGCTTAGTAGATTGCTTTGTCATGACTAACTTCGACCGGGCCATGGATTTAACGCCTATTGCCATGACTAACTCCCCCATCTTCCTTCGATAAAAGACATTCCCATCATTTTCCGTTACTATAGAAGAATAGAGTCAATCTATACACAGAAAGGAATGATTGTATGCACACACTTGCGCGTTTTGTAACAAGCGCACATAAATATATCATCTTCACATGGATTGCAATCTTCGTAGTATTGACGTTTTTCGCGATTAAGTTGCCGGGACTTCTTGAAGGTGACGGCTTCAAAATCGATGGCGAGCACGCTGCCGTCATGGATATCGTGTCCGATGAATTCGGCATGCCTGCAGAAACCATGTTCATGGTTTTTGACAATGTTCCCGATGACAAAATTGAATCTGCTCTCATTAAAGTAGATAACCTTAAGGTTGCTTCAGAAATCGTATCACCACTAGACAACGACACACAATACAAAGAAGGCGCTTCTTATGCACTTCTTCATTTTGATAATCAAGACAAAGATATGTCTGCCATCGTCACGGATATCCGCGGGGCCGTCGGTAATGAAAAAGGAATTACACTTACAGGTGCTTCCGCTATTTCAAAGGATATTAACACTGCCAGCCAACGTGACTTGATGACCGCTGAGGCAATTGGGTTACCAATCGCGATTATTATACTTCTTTTCGCTTTCGGAACTGTCGTCGCTTCATTCGTACCGTTAATTATTGGTATTGTGACTGTCGTATCCTCATTCGGTGTATTGGCCATTCTTGGTGGAAAAATGGACCTGTCCATTTTTGTCTTGAATATCATACCGATGCTCGGGCTTGCGCTTAGTATCGACTTCGCTTTGTTGTTCATCAGCCGGTATCGTGAAGAACGCAAAAAGAGCGATATGAACGAAGCTATCTCCACTACGATTCGAACAGCAGGAAGATCCGTCATCTTTTCCGCCTTCTGTGTCTTCATCGGACTCGGCGCAATGATGCTTATCCAGGTCGAAATTTTCCAGAACATCGCAATCGGTGGAATGATTGTCGTCGCAATGGCTGTTCTCGCATCTATTACCCTGTTACCGTCTGTACTTATCGCTCTTGGTGATCGGATTAATAAATGGCAGCTATTGAAAGAAAAGTCGGGTGAAGCGAACGGATGGCGCAAATTCGCCCACGCTGTTATTAAGCGTCCCGTTATGATAACAATCGTTGCGTTTATCCTACTCGGTATCGCAATAATTCCTGTGAAAAATATGGATTTATCAATTCCAGCAATTGATTCATTGCCAAAGTCTTATGATACCCGTCAAGCTTTTGAATTGATTGATAAAGAGTTTGGTCTAGCTGACCAGGCGGCTGTCTATGTCATTGCAGAACGCGCGAATGGCTGGGAGGATGAAAAAGGTCTCCAATCCATGAAAGCACTTGAAAAAGAACTTTCAAACGATCCGCTAGTGGATCAAGTAACGACGATTTTCACCGCAAGTGACATTGATTCCGTAAAACAATGGGAGCAAGCGATACTGGTGCCTGATTTAGCTGCTGGGCTAACCCCTCTTATTGAAACGTTTGTTAAGGATGACAAGCTAATGATCCCCGTAACAATTGGGGCGAACGGCAGTTCAGACGCGGCACAAGATTGGGCGCGAGACTGGTCCGACAAGCAAACAGAGTGGAACTTATCCATCGGCGGTCAACCTAAGTTCAATCAGGAAATTTTCGATGAAATCTTCGATAAGGTTCTGTACGTTCTCCTGGTCATCGTCGTATCGACGTTCTTCATCCTAATGATTGCTTTCAAATCAATTTTAATTCCGATTAAAGCAATTCTTATGAACATCGTCGGATTAGCTGGGACATTCGGAATTCTCGTCTACATTTTCCAATATGGACATTTTGGATTAGAAGAGGGTACGATTGCACTCATCATTCCCGTCATCATCTTTAGTCTTGTCTTTGGACTAAGCATGGACTACGAAGTTTTCCTTATCTCTAGGATGCAGGAAGAGTATGCGAAGACGCTAGATAATGATCATTCAACAGTCGAAGGGCTTGCGTCAACAAGCAAAATCATCACTTCTGCAGCACTCATCATGATCGTCCTAACGGGGGCATTCGCCTTTACGGACGTTATGCCGGTGAAACAGATTGGTGTCGGTATCGCAATTGCAGTCGCCATCGACGCAACGATTATCCGACTGTTACTCGTTCCAAGCCTAATGAAACTGTTCGGCAAATGGAACTGGTGGCTACCGTTTAGAAAAGGACCCTATAAGCCTGGGAATTGGCACTAAGAAAAGCGGAAGGCGCCGTTTAGACGCGATGGGCATAAGTGATAAAGGAAGGCAGTCTAAGTTCGCGACTTCCTGTCGCAACGACTGCATGCCTGCATCCTTGCAGGCACGACGTGGCGCTCTTTGCCACATAGCTGGATTGCTTATGACCCAAGCGGCTGGCGCATGGAGCTAGACACTAAGAAAAGCGGAAGCGCCTGTTCAGCCCCGACAAGCGCTGGAGGGCCTTAAGAGAAAGGCGCCCTTTGCCTTTAACTTAAGGACTGAAGCGACTCGAGGGGCT